>JBBDQO010000064.1:0-36091 GCA_040905925.1 Acidimicrobiia bacterium
CGGTGAGGTGGTCATCATGGGCTCGGTGATCCCCCCGACCCCAGTTCGTCCCGGCGACGTGATCACCTACGAGCTGTCCCCTCTGCCCCCGATCTCGGTGCGGGTATGACGCCGAGCGCCTGAATCGCCTGCCACACCCGTGAGCGGGGTCCGTGCGGCCAGGTCAGCCGTTGGCCCAGTAGTCCGCGGACTCCTTGGAGGCGGCGAGACCCCCGGCATCCTCGAACCCGGGGGCCATTGAGGCCGAGGTGCCCGCCATCACCTGGTGATGGTCGATGTCGAGCAGACGCAGCCAGCTTTGCTGACCCATGGTCAGGCCAATGAAGCAACCCAGCTCGACGAGCTCGGCCTCGCTGAAGTGGGTATACATCCGGTCCCAGAACCCGTCGTCGGTGTCGAGGTGCCAGGTGATCGCCTCGGCGTAGGCGAGGGCAGCCTTCTGCCTGTCGTCGTACTGCTCCGAGGATTCGAAGTTGAGCAAGTCGTCGTACTTGCCTTCGGTGAGCCCAAGCTTCCTGCCCTGCTCGGATCGCTGGTTGCCGCAGTACTCGCATTTCACCGATCGGGACACGTAGACCCTGCACAGCTCTTTGATGTCATGGTCCACGACCCCCTCGCTGAAGAGGTCCTTCCAGCTGTTGGCGAAGAACCAGAAGGCGTTGGGGACATGGGCGCGGATGGCCGAGCTCTCGGGGCGAGGTGTTCCCTCCCGGGCGCAGCGCTCCATCTCGGCGCGCATCTCCGGCGTCATGTCGTCGAGTGGTACGTAGCTGATCCGCTGCTGGCCGGTCATGAGCTCTCCTTCCGAGATCAGGAGGACAGTCTAGGCCACCTTGATCCAGCAATCGATTGCCGGATGCGCTGCCAGCGGGGTCTTTGCAGGAGGACTAACGCTGTATCCCGATGAGGGTCACTCCGATGGCGACGAGAATCACACTGGCCGCTATCCAGCCGTCGATTCGCTCCTCCTCTCGGATGAAGATCCAGCCCAGCGCCAGGGCGAAGATGCCCTGTGTCCCCTGGATCACGCCGACCAGCCACGCATCGAGATAGGAGAAGGCGGCGAACTGGGTGAGGAGCGCTCCGCTCATGGCGACGCCGGCGCCCACGAACCACCAAGGGATCTGTCCAAAGTTCTCCCTTGCTCGCCGCCCGATTCGGCCGGCGAGCAAGTCGAGGGTGACCACGACGGTGAGCGCGGCGAGCGAGCCGATGAAGGCGCCGACCACGCCGTCGTCGAAGCGAATGAGCCCCCACTTCTTGACCACAAACCCGAGCCCGAAGAACACCGGTGCTGCGGCGGCGAAAATAAAACCGAGCCGTCGGGTTCTCGGGTCGGCCTGAGCGGCGACCCCGTCGAGTACCGACGTTGGTGTCGCTCGAGCCCGGACCAGAGCGAGGAGACCGGCGATGACGATGAGCCCACCCACGGCGTCGAGCACCTCGACGCCCTCGCCGAGGACGAGCCATCCGGCGACCGCAGCCACGAGAGGGCTGCCCGTGATGAAGGCGCTACTGCGAGTCGCCCCCACCAGGCGCACCGCCCGCAGGTTGGCAAAACGTCCCATCACTGACCCCAGGACCCCGCCGACGGCGAGCCCGATCACACCTGCGGTGCTCCACGGGGGAGCGGTAACCGTCAGCGAGATCAGCCCGAGTACGAACCCATTGACCAGGATCGTCATCAGCAGCCCGTCGTCCTGGGGACGGTGCCGCTGGCCGATGCGCGCCAGCACCGAGCCGGCTGCGAAGAGCGCTCCTGTCGCCAGGCCAAGTACGACCCCGATCAAGCGCTCACTGGCGTCTCGAGTCGGTCGTCAGTTTCTGCTCCAGCCAATTGAACTCGGTCCTCACCAACTCGTATTGCCGCTCCGGGTGTGCCCCAGCAGCGATGAAGACGATCCCCTGGTCGGCGCGTCGTCTTCGAGCCACCCCCTCTGGAAGCATCGGCCCCATAACTGGTGGTGCGGTCACGCCACGGTCACTTCGGTCTTGACCACGCCGGTCCACTCGTAGCCGTTGGGGTTCCAGAAGACTGAGCCATCGAGCGGCTGGGTGCGCCCAAGAGCGTCGATGGCTCGCGACCAGATCTCATGGATGCCGGGCTCGAGGTCCGCTTGCGTCGTCCACTGATACCACGCATATGGGCTCTCGGGCGCCTGAAACTCGGCAGGCTGCCAGCTTTGGCCACGGTCGAACGACACCAGAACCGATTCCAGGCGCGCCGAGCCATCGTTGTAGGCGACGCCGCTGACGGTGACCGGGCCTGCTCCCAGTTCTGCCCCCGGCTCGGGGTCGAGCACGTAACTCATGAGACGAATGAACCAGGTCGGTCTGCTGTTCTCCAGCGTGAAATGGAACTGTTCCCCTGGCTTGACCGGGGACAGCGGAACGCGGTACTCAGTCGCGTGGTAGAAGCTTGGAGACTCAGCGATCTCGAACCGCAACCGTGACAGCCATTTCAGCTGCATAGTGCCGAAGAAGCCCGGCGTTACCAGACGCACCGGGCCACCATGGATGCCGGGCAGAGGCTCACCGTTGAGGCTCAGAGCAAGAATGCTCTTCTCCAGGACGTCTGCCACCGGCAGGCTGTGCTCCAGGTCCGGCAATCCTCGTCCCATGGGCAGGTCCGTGCCCTCGGCAGTCACGTACTTCACCTGAGGGTCGACTCTGACGTTGTGCTTCTGGAGCACCGCCGATAGCGGGACACCCGTGAAGCGGACGTTGGCCACTCCGCCCTGTTTCCAGGGTGTTCCTGGGGTGCCGTGGTATTGACTCCGGCCGTTGCCCGAGCACTGGAGCACCATCTCGTATTCGACCTGGTCCATCCCGAGAAGTTCTTCGGCGTGAATGACCAGTCGCGAGGGATCGATCAGGCCGGTCAGTTCGATCTTCCAACCCTCGACTGGCCGGGGTTCGAGGCTGTGAGCCTCGGCCAGATCCTGGATGTTCCGTACGAACATGGATCCTTTGTCGGTGATGCGTTTTCCGGCGAGCAAGCTGACCGGGGTCGAAAGAACCAGGGGGGCTGGAGAAAGTACCTCGAGCCGTCTGTCTTTACCCTCGATCCAGCCCAGATCTTCCCTGCTCGCCTGGTTCATACCACTTTCCCTTTGCCGGTGCGTCTCATCAGCGGTCCGGATCCGGGAAGACCGGCTCGCGGCACTTTCAGCAAGCGATATGCGCCAGAGTCGGCCAGGTCGACCAACTGGAACCGGACCGGGAAGCCCGGCCGGACTGTCTGTTGCACCCCGCATGCCGATGCTATATCGTGCGGTGGCGGTTCAGCAATCGATTGCTAACCCAGGAGGAGGATGGGTGAGAAGTGAACACGCTGGCCCATGGTTCACCCGTCGGCGTGGCCGCGATCCTCGGCCCAAGGGTTCGCAGGGGAGACCTTCGAGAGGATGAGTCACCTCAGCAACTTGGCCGCTCGATGGAGCATGGCCCGTGTCGTCACTACCCAACGGTCGAACAGGGATACGGCGGCCGGGGGGTGAAGGCTTCGGTAGACGCCACCGGGCAGGCGACCAGGCCGCTGGTCGCCTCTGTCCGTGACCTCCAGGTCCATTTCCAGGCCAAGGCCGGTGTGGTCCACGCCGTCGACGGTGTCTCCTTCGAGATCCGCGATGGCGAGACTCTCGGGTTGGTGGGTGAGACCGGTTGCGGGAAAAGCGTGACGGCCCGCTCATTCATCCGGCTCGTCCCGAGCCCGCCAGGGATATATGCCGGAGGACGCATCGACTTCTGGTCCACGGAAGCTCGTCGCAACGACGAGGACCCGATCGACCTCCTCCAGGTCCCGCACGAGGTGATGTTGCGTATCCGCGGCGATCGCATCGCGATGATCTTCCAGGACCCGGGGAAGGCTCTCAATCCCGCTCTCTCGATCCGAAGCCAGGTCGCCGAGGTATTCCACCAGCACAGATCCGATGACATCCTGAAAGGCCTGGGGCCGGGGGTCCCATCACTCATCATCCGCCGTGCGGCCAGACAGCTGACCAACGGCTTCGAGCGGTTCCTGCTCAACTTCCCTCCACTTCGCTCCAAGGCGGCAAAGCTCGACGAGAGGGTCGACGAGCTCGTCGCACATGCGCTGACGGAGGTCCAGATCCCCAACCCGCGCAAGATCATGGGTAGCTACCCCCATGAGCTTTCGGGGGGAATGAAACAGCGAGTCCTGATCGCACAGGCACTCGCCTGCAACCCCGACTTGCTCATAGCCGACGAGCCCACCACCTCCCTCGACGTCACCATCCAGGCCCGGATCCTCGAGCTGATCGCCGAGTTGCAGGAGCGTCTCGAGACCTCCGTCCTCTATATCAGCCACGATCTCTCATTGGTCAAGGAGATATGCGACCGGGTGGCCGTGATGTATGCGGGACGCATCGTCGAGACAGGCACAACGGAGGAGGTCTTCAGGAACCCAAAGCACCCTTACACCCGCGGGCTGATGGCCGCGGTTCCCTCTGCTGCCCACCGCCGTGGCGAGTTGGTCGCCATCCCCGGCAATGTCCCGGAGCTGGTGGCGCCTCCGCCATCATGCCATTTCCACACGAGATGCCCGTACGCGGTCGAGATCTGTCGGACCGTTGACCCCGAGACCATCGAGGTGGGAGGTAGCCACTCGGTGGCCTGCTTCGCCTACGGCTCGAGTGACTCGGTCGCCGTTCTCCCCACACTCGAGAGATGGGTCTCGTGACCTCCCTCCGCTCCAAGCAGGGCGTGACCGAGGGCTCCAAGGCCGAGCGCACAGTGATCTCACTTCGCGGGGTCGAGAAGTACTTCCCCATCAAAGAGGGCGCGCTGCAGCGGGTGGTAGGTCAGGTCAGGGCCGTCGACGGAGTGTCTTTCGACATCCGCCCCGGGGAGACTCTGGGCCTCGTGGGAGAGTCGGGGTGCGGGAAGACGACGCTCGGCCGCTGCATCAGCGGGCTGGCAGCGGCGACCAGGGGAAAGATCTACTTCAGGCTGTCCGACGGGGACGCCGCCCGCCTCGACGAGATAGAGGCCACCTCCGAGCACGAGCGCACGCCCCAGCAGCGGAAAGAGGTGGCGAGGATCGACGATGACCACCGCATCGATCAGCTCTCGGGGCAGAGGTGGCGAACATACCGTCGCAATTGCCAGGTCGTCTTCCAGGACTCATTCAGCTCATTGAATCCGAGACAGCTGGTCAAGGACATCGTGGCCCGACCGCTTCGGGTCCACGACGAGGCTTCGGGCCAGGAGTTGACCGAACGTGTCGTTTCCCTGCTCGAGAGCGTGGGGTTGAGTCGCCAGCACCTGTATCGATTTCCGCATCAGTTCTCCGGCGGTCAGCGACAAAGGATATCGATTGCTCGTGCACTCGCCCTCGATCCCGAGTTCATCGTGCTCGACGAGCCGACCTCTGCTCTGGACGTGTCAGTGCAGGCTCAGATCCTCAACCTCCTCCACGAGCTGCAGCAGGAGCGAGGGCTCACCTACCTGTTCATCAGTCATGACCTCGGTGTGGTTCGGTTGATGAGCGACCGCATCGCCGTGATGTATCTGGGCAAGGTGGCCGAGCAGGGCACCGCCCGGGAGCTGTTCGAAGACCCCCGTCACCCGTACACCGAGGCACTCCTCGCCGCCAACCCCGACATCAACTCGGAGGAATCCGAGATGAGGGGCCTGCCCGGGACGGTCCCGGACCCTGCCAACCCGCCCGAGGGTTGCAGATTCCACACCCGTTGCCCGGTGGCCACGCCCTCATGCGGCTGGGAGGTCGATGACGCCGTCGCCTGGCTGCAGAACCACGAGACCCTGCTCGAAGGGCTCACCGACGTGGAACGTCGGTCCCAGTTCGACGCCACACTCGTCTTCCACGACGAGGCCGCGGCATCCGCGGTCAGCGGCGCCTTCCACAGCGGTGACGTCCCACCTGCAATGAGATCCGCCCTCGAGACCATGTCGACCGACGGCAGCAAAGTGACCATCAGGTTCTCCCCCGTCGAGCCGGTGGAGCTCGAAGACATCGGCGGCGGCCGTCTCACCGCCTGTCTGCTCCACACCTCCAGGCGGGACCGGATCTAGCGCCGCTCAGCCGAGAACGGACCAGAGCAGGCGGGCTGCCGCAAGCCCCAGCAAGGCTAGAACCACCAACTCGAACGCCCTCTGGTTGAGGAGTCTCCCGATTCGAATGCCGACGACGGTCATCGCGGCGACCGGGACGATGGCCCAGAGTGCCTGAGCCGTTCGCTCCGGCGTGAACGCTCCCAGGACGACCAGTGTCAGCAACTGGATCAGCCCGAAGACCGAGAAGGTGAGGCTCATCATGTGGATGAAGGAGGATCGGGTCATCCTGAGGCTGTGCAGATAGGTGGCGATCAGAGGCCCGGCCGTGCCGGTGGCCCCGAGCAGACCACCTCCGACCAGCCCCATCGGAGCTGCCATCCGACGGGCCGTCGCCCTCTCCAGCCCGAAATGCGGGTCGGCCAGATAGCGCCATATATACACGCCGATCAGGATGGCGATGACCACGGAGAGGATCCGGTCGTCGACCTCGGTGAGGATCCAGGTGCCCGCGATCGTCGCACCGGTCCCGACTGCGAGGAAGGGGATCATCACGAAGCCGGTGCCGCGCGCGCCAGCCCGGTGCTCCCACAACAGCCATCCGTTGGAGACCATGTTCGCAAACGAGAGGACGACGACCGCGTACTCGACGCTGGTGAGACCCGCGATGAACGGGACGGCGAGCAGCGGCCCACCCATCCCGGTTACACCCTTGACCAGGTAGGCGATCGCGATCACCAACAGCACCAACGCGAATTCGGTCGTCACGACATCACTTGCCAGGCGTCAGGGCCGTCGGGAGCGACGTCCGGCGAGCAGTGCGGGTGCCGAGCAGCCAGACCTACTCCGCGATGGTCAGGTCCGGTGGGTTGAGCCCCAGCGCCCTCAGCAGACCGAGCTCGTCCCCGAAATACCACGCCTCGGCGATGAGGCCGTCCTCGACCCGCCACAGGCCAACCTCGATGACATCGACGTGACGACCCGTTTCCGGGATCCCGTACAGGGACCCGGTGTGAGTTCCCACCACCCGGAAGATCCCCCAGACCTTGTCGTTCTTGGCGGTCAGCTCGAGAAGGATGTTCTGCCGATCGCGCATCGAGTCATCGTCCATCCCGCCCGGCCCCTGGTGCTCCCACAGCTCCCCGATGTGGGTGAAGCCGGCCCGGTGCCGCTTGAATCCCGGGGCGAGGAATGGGGCTCTCTCCGACACCTTCGCCACTCGATAGGCGGCCACGACGGCAAGGGCCGTCGCCTCCTCCTCGGTGCAGGTGCACTCGGTGGAGCCGAACAGCGAGTTGTGAGGATGCTCCACCGTTGCCATGGTCAGATCTCCACGATGGGTCGGACCGCTTCCCGGGACTCGAGGGCGGCCAGAGCCTCCCCGACCGCTTCGAGCGGGTACACGTGAGTGACCAGAGGGCTCAGGTCGACCTTGCCCGAGCGCATCAGGGCGATCATCGCCGGGTAGGCATTGGGGCTGGAGCGAATCCCCATGAGATCCACCTCGTCGAGCGTGAGGCGGTCGACCTCGATCTCGGAGAACTTCCCTCCGGTGAGTCCGAGCAGGGCCACCCTACCTCCCCGTCGCACCGCACCGATCGCCTGCGCCAGCACTCCCGGGTTGCCGGTGCAATCGAAGACGTAATCCACTCCCCTTCCCCCGGTGAGACGACGGACGCCTGCGACCGGGTCCTCGTTCTCGTAGTCGATCACGTCGTCACTGCCCATCTTGGCAGCGAGATCCAGACGGCCTCCCCGCCCGATCATCAACACCTGGGCCGCTCCGGAGGCCGAGGCGACCGCAGCGGTGAGCAGACCCAGCAGGCCCGGGCCGAAGACCGCCACGGTCGATCCGGGGAGGAACTCGACCCGTCGCAGGGCATGGACGGTCATCGACCCTTGGTTGACGAGGGCGCCTTCCAGAGGGCTGACCGAGTCTGGGAGCTTGTGAAGCATCTGCGCCGGGCGCACCGCGTACTCGGCCAGCGCACCAGGGGCCGTGTGTCCGTAGAGGCGGTACCCCGGGGTGCCCGCCTTCTCACACAGGTTGTACCGGCCGCGGCGGCACATCGGACATCGTCCGCAGCCGACGTGGTTCTCGGCCACCACCTTGTCACCTGGCTCCAGTTCGAGATCGTCCAGCCCCTCACCGAGGGCGACCACCTGACCGGACCACTCGTGACCCATGACGAAGGGCAGCGACGGCGGCCAGCCCCGCTGCTGGAAAGCCCCCTGAACCATCTTCAGATCCGTGCCACAAAGCCCGCAAGCCCTGACCCTGAGCAGGACTTCGCCCGGGGCCGGTTCCGGGATGTCGACGTCTTCGACGGCCAGGTCGTTCCATCCCCTCAACACCGCGGCGCGCATCGTCGTCACTTGGCGTCGGAGTCCTCGGTCTCGAGGGCTCGCTCGGCCAGGTTCTTCCACACGTCTTCAACCGAGCCGACGATGTGGTCTGCCACCGCGTCGATGATCTCCCGGGAGCGTTCCTCGGTGACGGCGTCGGGCGAGCCGTACCACCCGGTGATCGCCACCTCCCTGAAGTCCTTCATCACCGGGAACACGTCACGACGCCGGAAGAGCGCATGACCGTCGGTGCCACGATCGACTGAGTCGCCCCCGACCCGCTCGTCGAGCTGAACCAGGGAAGGGTCGTGGGCGAGGATTGCCGCTGTCTCCATCGATCCGGCGTGGGTGAACTCCATCTCATCGGGGAAGAGCTCGTTGGTGATGATGTGTGCCTCGGCGACTATCAACCGCATGGGGAGCTTCGCCTGGACCTTGTCAGCAGCGATTCGAATCGCTGAGGAGTTGCCCTCGTGCCAATTGACCACGATGACCCGCTGGACACCTGCTCTCGATAGGCCGTCACACACCTCGAGGATGAGGGTCGCCAGGGTATCCGGGCTGATGGTCAGCGATCCCGCCCAGGGGAGGTGATAAGGGGCCACACCAACGGGTGAGAGCGGAAGGACCGGGGCGTCGAGCCTTTTCCCGACCCTGAGCGCGATGGTCAGGGCGGCGAAGGCGTCGGTGCCGAGAGGTAGATGGCCTCCGTGCTGCTCGATGCTCCCGGTGACGAGCACGGCGGTGCCCCGTCCAAGGGCCGCCTGAGCCTGCGGCTGGGTCATGTTGGCGAGGAGCATGTGGTCGAGATTCATCGACTCTCGTGTTCTCCGGCTTCCGGCCTGCACAAACGGTTGTTCGCGTGAGGAGCCTAACCCCTGGGTGGGAGACTGTCAGATTCGAGCCGGTGCCGTGGAACCCCTGACCACTAGCTCTGGGGCCACCAACTGTGTCTCGGCTGGTCTGCCCGGGTCGGCGATGTTCTCGAGGAGAAGTCGGGCAGTCCTCGCTCCGAGCTCGTACTGGGAGATCCGAATCGTGGTGAGCGGAGGCGAGAACCGATCGCTGTACGGCATGTCGTTGAACCCGACCACGGAGACATCCTCGGGACACGATCGACCGCTGGCCCGTATCGCGTCGATCGCCCCCAGGGCCAGACGGTCGTTGGCGGCGAGGACAGCGGTGGTGTCGGGCCGCTCCTCGAGCAAGGTCCGCGTGACCCGAAAGCCCTCCTCTTCGATGTGACGCTGGGCGAAGTGGTGGCTCCCGCTCAGGCCGGCGACTCGGAGCACGTCCTCGAAGGCCTCGAGTCTGTTGACACTGGACGACACGTCCTCGGGACCACCGACATGGACGATCTTGCTGTGACCGAGCGAAAGGAGATGCTCGACGGCGAGCTTCGTGCCAGTGTGGTCGTCCGGGAGGACGGCGCTGACCCCCGGGCTGGACGCTGCCCGATTGAACAAGACCACTGGGATCCCTTCGTCGATGATGCTGGCCAGCACCGCGTCGTCCTCGCGGGCAACCCCATACATCAGTCCCTCGGCCTGGACACCGAGCATGGCGGAGACCTGTGACTCGGCGTGATCAGGGTCGTCATCGGTGCTGGCAAGAATCAGCGAGTACCCGTCTGCGTAGAGGATGTCGCCCGCCCCCCGGGTGATGCCAGCCTGATACAAGTTGGCCACGTCGGGGACGACCATTCCAACCACGAGCGTGTGACCGGTGCGCAGAGCGCGAGCGATGGTGTTTCGGCGATAGCCGAGCCTTCGGGCGACCTCCCTGATTCGCTCCTCCGTGTCCGGGGTGATCCGACCCGCGGCGGCCTGGTTGTTGAGGACACGGGAAACAGTGGAGACATGGACCCCGGCTTCCCTGGCGACATCACGCAGCGTGGGTGGTTTCGATGCCCCCGTCTCGACCTTTCCACCGGAAGAGCTCACGGGGCGAGGGTAACCAGGTGACTCGCCTCCCACCCGGCCGGCAAGTGATCGAAATCAACCACTCATTCCCCCGTTCCCAGGGCGCTGTCAGGCAGGTATCGCCACGACAGCACTGCCGGGACAACCAGGACGAGGGCGACCAGGCCGAAAGCAGGGGCCCGCCCCCAGCCCTCGAAGAGTGAACTGACCACAAGCGGTCCGGCGATCATCCCAGTGTCTCCCACGAACCGAAAACGACCGAGTTGGGTTCCTATCCGGGACGGCTCGGTGATGTCACCGAGGATCGTGGCGGCGACCGACACCGCGAAGCTCGCCAGTGACATGACGACGATTGCACTCAACCATGCGACCACGGAGGGCTCGAGGGCGAGGAGGGAAACGCCTACGGCCTGCACCAAGAGACCCGGCACCAGGGCCGCCCTCCGTGACACGCGATCTGACAGCCTCCCGCCGACTATCGCTCCGACGAATCGGGCGAACCCTCCCAGACCGAGGGCGAGTCCGATTGCGGCTGTGGTCAGACCGAGGTCGTCGGCGCCGATCAGCGGAACGAGCGTCTGGGGGACTGCTCCGAGAGTGAAGAACACCGCGAACGAGACACTCTGGAGCACCACCAATGACCCCAACCGAGGGCTCTTCCTGTCGTGTGAGTCGGACCCGCCTGCCGGCCCTAGTGAATACGGCGCCGGCTGGCGCGGGCGTGCCATGAGGAGGATCAGGGCCATCGCCGCCGCACCTACCGCTCCCACCAACATCGCAAGGCGCCACCCGCCTGCCGCCGAGATCAGACCCGCCACCGCCGGCCCCACTGCCTGGCCGCCGAGCAGAGCCGCCGAGAAGACCGCCATCGAGGTGCCGCGACGGCCGGCGCCGGCCACGTTTGAGAAGAAGGTCATGCCGGTGGCGTTGGTAGTCGCCGACGAGACCCCGAGCACGAACGCAGCGCTGTACACCGTCAGTGTTGCGACGGATAGCCCCAGGAGGAGGCTGCCGAGGGCCACGCCTGTGGCCGAGAGCGCGATCAGGCTGGTCGCCCTGAGCCGGTCGGCGAAGTGCCCACCGGGCAGGTCGGCGAGCAGACGGCCCACGGCAAACACGGTCGTCACCGCACCCAGCTGGAACGTCGACATTGAGAGGTCGCGCCCCATCTCGGGGAGGAGGGCGACACGGAAGAACGCGATCGCGGTGAGGGTCAGAACTGCGGTCGACACCAGCCCAGGTTCCCTAAGCCCTCGGGTGACCCGGAGTCGGTGCAGATGGTCTCGCATGGGTGAGAAAGGCATGCTACAAACGATTGTGCAAGGTGCACAGACGGTGGGACAGATATGCACTCCGAAGACACATCCGGGTTCCGACTCGTAGGACATTCCGACCTGAACGGGCACGGTGACGGGATGCAGGTGATGCCGCTGGGCGACGTTCTCTATGTGGCACATTTCGGCCCGAGCGGGAAAGGAACTTCGATTCTCGACATTTCCGACCCGACGGAGCCCGTCGTGGTCCGGCAGTGGGACGCCCCGGCAGGGTCACACACCCACAAGGTGCAGGTGGCCGACGGGCTCCTCATGGTGAATCACGAGTTGTTCCGGAGCGTGGGCCCTGCACCGGTGGGCATGGCCATCTACGACCTCGACGACCCTTGGGACCCCAAACGCGTCGGGTTTTTCGACACCGGTGGTCACGGCGTCCATCGCATCGTCTTCGAGGGCGGCGACCTTGCCTATATCTCGGCGACACCCGACGGGTACACCGGGAGGATCTGGATGATCGTCGACGTGTCCGACCCCACCCGCCCAACCGAGGTCGGGCGCTGGTGGTGGCCCGGGATGTGGGAGGCGGGTGGCGAGACCCTTGAGCCGCCTGCCGAGAAGGAGTGGCTGGTACACCATGCAATGGTCCACGGCGATCGCGCCTACCTCGGGTTATGGAACGGGGGCATGGTGGTGATCGACATCTCCGATCCCTCCGCCCCGAAGACCGTGTCGCGGCTGGGGTGGGAGGAGGGTGGGCACACCCACACCTGTCTGCCTCTCCTCGGTCGCGACCTCGTCGTGGTCACAGACGAGGCGACGACGGATGGGTGTGACGGCGATCGTCACATGGTGAGAATCGTCGACATCTCGGACGAGACCGCACCCTTCGTCCGTTCGATCTGCCCGGTGCCGGACGGTGACTTCTGCGAGCGCGGTCTACGGTTCGGGGCGCACTGTCTTCACGAGAATCGCCCGGACAGCTATCGGAGCCAGGAGCTCATGTTCGTCACCTACTTCAACGCCGGCCTCCGGGTCTACGACGTCACTGACGCGGACCATCCCGTCGAGGTGGCTCACTGGATACCGGAGTGCCCCCCGAACCAGCAGGCCGCTCAGATAAACGACGTGTTCGTGTCCGATAACTCCACCGTGTACGCCACGGATCGGGTCAACGGGGGCGTCTACATCCTCGAGCCCGACTCGGCGCTGTCGGCGCGCATGACTCGAGCCGCCTCTTGATTCCTCGATGAGGCGACCTTGACCACGTACGACGTGCACGCCCACTGCATCCCCGAATCGCTAATCGACCTGCTCCGGACGGAGGGACCTCGCCTCGGGATCGAGATGAGAGACGACGGCGACGGGGAGTTCGCCGTGATCGGTGATCGCGTTCGGCTCGCGCCCTTCCGCCCCGTCCTCACTGATCTCGAGGCACGCGTTCGAGCGATGGATGACGCGGGTGTCGATGTGCAACTGCTCGCCGGTTGGATCGACCTGACCGCCTACGCCCTCGACGCCGATGCCGGAGCCGAGTACTCGCGACGGTTCAACGAGATCATCGCCGCCGAAGCCGGCCGACACCCCGATCGGTTCCTGCCGATGGGCACCATCCCGCTTCAAGACCCGGCCCGTGCCGCCGCTGAACTGGACTTCGCGGTGAGGGACCTGGCTATGGCCGGGGTGCAGATCGCCACCACCGTGGACGGGACCGATCTCGACAGGGCCGGGCTCGACCCCTTCTGGGAGGCAGCCGCCGATCTCGGATGTCCCATCGTCTTGCACCCTTGCGACCCCCTCCCAGGGGTCGACCTGTCACGCAACTTCCTCGACAATACGGTGGGCCGTCCTGCGGAGAGCACTATCGCCGTGGGCCATCTCCTGTTCAGCGGGGTCCTGGAGCGTTTCCCCGGCCTCGTGATCTGCGTGGTGCACGGTGGCGGCTTCGTCCCCTACCAACTGGGCCGAATGCAGCGAGGATTCGACGCCGTCCCCAAGCTGTCCGCCCAGAACATCACAACCGCCCCTTCCGAGCTGGCACGTCGCCTCTACTACGACACTGTGCTCCACGATCCTGCACCTCTCGCCTTCCTCGTCGAGCAAGTCGGATCCGACCACGTCCTGATGGGGACCGACTACCCGTTCCCCATGGGTGACCCCAGCCCGGTCGAGACCGTCAACGCGATTCCGGGCTTGTCGACAGAGCAGCGGCAGCTCATCCTCGGGGACAACGTCGCCCGTCTCCTCGCCGGTGTCGAGCGCTAGGCCGGCTCGAAGGGAGAATTGTGCACGACCGATCCCGCGATCCCTTTAATCCCGAGCTCGAATCAATTACCTGCTTCGACTGTGGGACCCCCCACGAAGTGGGCCGGCTCCACTCCACCTGCGAGCGTTGCGGTCTTCCTCTCCGGGTCAATATGAGGTTGAAGCCCGACACCGACCCCGACTCGGTCATCGACACTTCCCTCTCCTCCCTTTGGCGCTATTGGTCGGTGCTGCCTGTCCGCCTCGAGGCATCCGTCTCGCTCACGGAGGGATGGACGCCCCTGGTGCGAGCCGATCAGCACACCTGGGTGAAAGACGAGGCCCGGAACCCGACCGGGTCGTTCAAGGCGCGCGGGATGTCCATGGCCGTCTCGGCCGCACTCGCCCTGGGCGTGGACCGTCTCGTCGCCCCCTCAGCCGGTAACGCCGCGGGAGCGCTTGCCGCCTACGGAGCCGCCGCCGGCGTCGATGTCTTGGTGGCCATGCCCGAGGACACCCCGCGCCCCTTCGTCGAGGAGTGCCGGCAGTACGGGGCACAGGTCGAACTCGTCCTGGGGACCATCTCCGACTCGGGGAAGTGGCTGGCGGAGAATCGCTCGCCCGGCGACTTCGACCTGTCCACCCTGAAAGAGCCATTCCGCGTCGAGGGCAAGAAGACGATGGGATACGAGTTGTGGGAGCAATTCGACGGGGATCTACCCGACGTGATCATCTACCCCACCGGTGGCGGAACGGGACTCGTCGGGATGTGGAAGGCCTTCGACGAGATGGAGGCCATGGGATGGATCGGCCCCGAGCGCCCCCGGCTGGTTTCGGTGCAGTCGGATGGCTGTGCCCCCGTCGTGGCGGGGTTCCTGGCCAACAGAACTCGCACCGAGGCCTGGTCGGATGCGAGGACCAGAGCGTACGGGCTTAGGGTGCCGAACCCCATCGCCGGCTTCATCTGTCTGCGAGCAATCCGTGAGACCAACGGCACCGCCGTGGCCGTGCCCGAATCGGAGATCGCGCCTGCCGCGGCGGCCATGTCGGCAGCGACCGGTGTGGACGCCTGCCCGGAAGCCGGGACAGGATGGGCCGCCCTGGGGATCCTCAGGGATCAGGGCTGGATCGGGGCCGATGAGCGCACCCTCGTGTTCAACACCGGCACCGGTCTCAAATACCGCTGAGACCGGCTCTCAACGCCCTTCCGTGCGCGGGTCGAGGACGTCCCGCAGACCGTCGCCGACGAGGTTGAACGACAGTGCCCACAAGAAGACCATCAACCCCGGAAACGTCGAGGTCCACCACCTCCCGGCGATGATGTCGGCCTGGCCCTCGGCAACCAGGGTGCCCCACTCCGCCTGGCCTGCGACGGACAGGCCGATGAAGGCGAGCGTGGCTCCGAAAAGGACGGCGTGGCCCATGTCCAGTGTCGCCTGCACGGCGACGGGGGTGAGCGAGTTGGGCAGGATGTCCCTCCGGATGATCCCGAACCTGGAGTCCCCGACGACTCGCGCCGCGTCGACGTAGTCCTCCTCACGCACCTGGAGGATCTGACTTCGGATGATCCGGGCGTAGCGCGCCCACATGATCACCGCCAGCGCGACCACGATGTTGATGAACGATGGACCCAGAATCGCTGCGATCGCCAACGGGAAGATCAGCGCCGGGATCGCCAAGAAGATGTCCACGACGCGCATGAGAAAGGAGTCGACCTTGCCGCCGATTATGCCCGCCGTGCAGCCGACTATCAGACCGATGAGCACGGCCCCGCCCACGACGTATATGGAGAGCTGTAGCGAGAGACGTGCCCCCCAGACGACACCGTAGAGGACGTCGCCTCCCATACGGGTGGTCCCCAGAACATGAGCCGGGCTTCCGGGTGGGACCGCGACGGCACTCAGGTCCCTCGGCATCTGATACCCCCCCCGAGGGTTCTCCGGCACGATCAGCGGAGCGAAGATCGCCATGGCGAGCATCAGGACGATCACGGTCGCACCGAGGGCGGTGCTTTTCCTGCTGAGCGCTTCTCCGGTGGTGGCCCAGAGTCGTCGGGCCTTGACCCTGAAGGGAGTGTCCCGGAGGGCATGTGGTGCACTCTCGACGCGGACCGCCTGAAACCACATGGCTAGGTCTTCCTCAGCACGACGCGGCGATCGAGATATCCGTACATGACGTCGACCACAATATTGATGGTCAGGAAGAGGATGCTGGTGAAAATGACGAAGGCCAGCGTGGTCGCCTGGTCACCACTAAGGACCGAATCAGCCATCCAGCTGCCTAAGCCCGGCCAGCCGAAGATGGTCTCCACCACGACGGTGCCCTCGAACATGATGCCGATGGAGAGCCCGATCACGGTGATCGTGGGGATGAAGGCGTTGCGGCGGGCGTGGCGGCGGACGACGAGTCGCTCGGGAAGGCCACGCGCCCGGGCGGCGTCCACATAGTCCTTCCCCATCTCCTCGAGAAGCGAGGAGCGCATCATCCTGGTCACGATGCCCACTGCGGCGTAACCGAGCGTGATCGCGGGCAGGACCATATGCCAGACGGCGTCCTTGAGGGCAGTGAGGTTGCCGGCGAGGATGGAATCGATCACATAGAAGTTGGTGGGATGCGGGATGCTGTTCCACAACTCGGGATTGGATCTGCCATGGGGGAACCATCCCAGGTAGGCCCAGAACACGATGAGGAGGACGATCCCGAGCCAGAAGGTGGGCATGGAGGCCCCGCCCACGGCGAAGACGCTGGCGAACTGGTCGGGCAATCGGTTACGGCGTTGGGCGGCGAAGGTCCCGAGCCCTATTCCCAGCGTGACCGCCCAGAGAGCTGCGGCGGTCCCCAACTCGAAGGAGGCGGCCAACTTCTGGGGGAAGACTTGGCTCACCGGCGCCGCCGCCACGGCAGACCAACCGAGCTCGCCTCGGGCCACCCCACCCAGCCAGGCGAGGTACTGCATGTGGACCGGCTCGTCGAGATTGAATCGCTCTTCGAGAGCGGCGATCTCCTCGGCGGTCATGCCCGGCTCGAGATAGGGTCCGATGGTGGTGCCGCCGAGCCGGGTCAGGCCGAAGACGAGGATGCTGACCGCCAGGATCACGAAGGGCAATGTCAGCAACCGTCGCGCGATGTATCTATGCAATCTTCAGACTCCCTCGAGCGAGTCTACGCCCATCCCACCCCGGTGTTCGAAGGTCGGTCGTGGCTCGGGAGAGCGCCGCCGGTTTGGGACCATGGTCCGTCCGGCGGCGAGATCTCTCCAGGCATCTCTCGCGTCACTCGAAGCGACGATCGCGGTTAGCTCACTTGTCGTAGATGGCCCAGTACTGGGATGGCCGCGGCCACATCGGGTTCTCGATATGGCCCGTGACCCACTCGCCACGAGCGGACGGCGCGCCCTCATTGGCGGGCATGATCCACATGGCCTCCTCATAGAGGACGGTCTGGATCTCTGAGAGGATCTCCAGACGCTCTTCCTCGTCCAAGGAAGTGCGCGCCGACTGGATCAGCGCGTCGATTGCCTCGGGGTCGGAGTAGCCATCAACGAAGCTGTTGACCGCCCCGTACCGGCCGTCGGACACCCCGCTGTCGAACAGGTAGGCGTCGGGAGTGCTGTATTGCGAGCTGGTGTAGGACCACATCGCGATCGGCAACGGATCTGTGGCCAGGATCTCGTCGAACTGCGCCTCTGGCACCGCCAGCACGTTCACGTGGAAGTTGGGGTTAAGTGCTTCGATGCTGTCCTTGAGGGTCAGAGCGGCGCCGGTGAATCCTTCATGGGTCTGGTCGCTGGCGATCGAGATCGTGAATCCCTCGTCCCAGTAACCGGCCTCAGTGAAGAGCTGTTCCGCCATCGCCGGATCGGTGGGGTAGATCGGCGCGTCCGGGTCGTAGCCATACATTCCCGTGGGAAGGACGAAGCTGGCCCGGCCACCGAGGCCACCCAGGATTCCGTCGATGTAGCCCTGATAGTTGAAGGCGTAGTTGAACGCCTGCCTCACCCGCACGTCCTGGAAGAAGTCCAGCGGGATCGTGTCGCCATCGGGGAGCACACCTTCGGCAATGTTCATGTTCATGCCGATCTGGAGCACCTGGAGGTCCAAGGTGCTGGTGTCGACCACAGCGTGCTCGATGCCCGCGATGGAAGGCACGTCGGTTGGGCTGATGTCGACGATGTCGTACTCCCTGGCCTGCAGACCCGTTGCCGGCGTGTCGACGATCAACTCCCAACGCACTGGCAGGTGGGCCGGCTCGCCCCAGTAGTCGGGGTTGATGTCGAAGCTCATGCGGTCGCCGCGCTCCCAGGAGGCGAGGGTGTAAGGGCCGGTGCCCACCATGTTCTGGGCCATGTACTCATTCGGCTGGCCGGCCACCACGCCACCGTTGGCCTCGACTGCATCCATGCTCACGATGCTGGCCGCGGGCGCGGCGGCGAGGTACGCGAGGAAGGCGGAGTCGACTGAGCTCAACGTCACCTCGAACGTGAAGTCGTCGACCACCGTCGTCGCGGCCACGTTGGAGAAGAGCTCGGACTGGCCCTCGGGCAGGGCCATCTCGACGATGCGATCCCAGGAGTATTTGACGTCCTCGGCGGTCAGATCGGTCCCGTCCGAGAAGACGACACCCTCGCGGATCGGGAACGTGTAGGTGAGCCCGTCCTCGGAGATCAGCCCGTTGTCGATGGTGGGGACCTCTGTGGCCAGAGCGGCGACGGGAGAACCACTGTCCGGGGGAATGGCCATGAGCCGGTCGTAGACGTTCAGGATCACGTCCATGCCGACGTCGTTCCCGTTCACCGCTGCCGGATCGAGGTTGAAGACGTCGTCGTTGACGGTGACAACGAGCACATCCGGATTGGGTACATCACCATCGGCTGCGGTGGACCCAGGGGCGGCGGTGTCACCCGGGGCGGCGGTGTCACCCGGGGCGGCGGTGTCACCCGGGGCGGACGTGCCGTCGGTGGTGTCGCTGTCGCACGCCGCGATGACCAGCGCGAGAACGGCACACATGGCCAGGATCCTCCACGCAATCGATTTTTGTCCCATCGGAGTCCTCCTCGATTTGTGTCCGCACGAACGGGCTCGATCGTCAGCCCAATCGTTTGCACGCTAACCAGCAGCGTCGGGAACTGTCAACCGATTCCGAGGTGATTCTCGGACCTCTATCGCTCCAATCGCGCCTCCGGATCGTGGCTAGGGTCGCGCCCCTGACGATGGAGAGACATCTTGCGTTCGAGCCAAGTCGAGATGTACCCCAGATTCAGTGATGACGAGATCGCCCGACGCCACGACCTCGTGCGATCGTTCATCGAAGCCCGCGGTCTCGACGGGCTGGTGGTCTTCGGCTGGTCGGCCCAGAACCGAACTGCCCAAGCCGACGTCTACTACCTCTCCGGCTATATGGGGATGAGGGACAACTATGTGATCTTCCCTCTCGAGGGAGAGCCCACCCTCTTCGCGCAGAGCTACAACCACATCCCCAACGCATCCCAGGTCTCCTTCCTCGACGACGTCAGATGGGGTGGGGTCGACAATGGCGTCACCGTTGGTGAGGACCTTTCCGCCCGTGGGCTGGGCGCGTTGGGGGTGGTCGGTTGGATGCCCTATCAGCAGTACGACTCGATGCGGCGGACCATCGGCGACCGCTGCCGGTTCGAAGACGTCACTGCCGACTTCCGCAAGATCAGGTTGAAGAAGAGCAATGAAGAGATGGAATGGCTGAGGCGAGGAGCCGTCTTCACCGACGCCGCCCTCGCCGGGCTCAGGGACGCCCTGGCTCCTGGGGTCAGGGAGTTCGAGCTGGCCGAGGCCATCGAGTGCTCGTATCTCGGTGATGGCGGCTTGACCGCCTTCTATTACATCGCCTCGACTCCGATGAGTCGTCCGGACCGGTGCGTCCCGTCACAGGTTCTCTCCAACCGGCAGATCCAGGTAGGCGACGTGGTGACCTGTGAGCTCGGCGCCTCGTATGCCGGCTACGCCGGTCAGGGTCTGCGCACCTTCACCGTGTCCCAGGATCCGACTCCCCAGTTCGCTGAGTTGCATGCAGTCGCCGCGGAGGTCTATCGCGGGGTCGCCGCGGCGATCCGGAGCGGGGCCGGGATCGAGGAAGTGTGGAAGGCCTCGGACGCGATCTCCAGAGGCGGATTCACCATCAGGGATGGGCTGGTGCACGGATATGGCATCGGGCTATTGCCACCCTCGATCCGCACCCGACAGACCACCCACGGCCTCGATGACGACTGGGTGTTCGAGGCCGGCCAGACGGTGGTGATCCAGCCCAATGTCATCTCCTCCGACGAGACCGCGGGTGTCCAGGTGGGAGAGCTGTGCGTGGTCACCGACGAGGGGGCGGTCTCACTGCACTCCTTCCCCCTCGAGCTGATCAGAGTGGGGTGACGCCCGGGGAGCGCAAACGTATGTGCTGCTACGGTCGCACCGTAAGTCGCCCCGCGTTGTATTTGATGCGAGCGCACCAGGAGACAAGAGAGGAGAGACCCGCCGTGACTTCACTCACTCCCGCAAAGGAGGCTGCCTTCGAGAAGGTCAGAGGGCTGTGGATCGCCATCCCCACACCTTTCACCCTCTCCGGCGAGATCGATGAAGGCACCCTGCGCAAGGCCGTGGACTACTACATCGAGGGACTCGATGTCGACGGCATCTTCTGCGGAGGCGTCATGGGCGAGTTTTGGGCGATGACGCTCGAGGAGCGGGCCCGAGTCCACGAACTCGTTGTGGGCGCCGCGGCGGGGCGGGTGCCGATCATGGTCCACATCGGACATCACGTCTACTCGGAGGCGGCCCAGCTCAGCCGGCACGCCGAGCAGATCGGAGCCGACTTCGTGATCGCTATGAACCCCTACTTCCCGATCAAGCCCTCCGAGGACATCATCCGCCAGTGGTATCGCCGCCTCACATCGGAGTCTTCGGCGCCGTTCTTCCTGTTCAACACCTCGTACTCCGGGTACGCACTGAGCCCGGATCTGATCGCTGAGCTGAGCGATCTCGAAACGGTGTGCGGGATCAAGAACCCGAAGCCGAAGGAACACCTCCTCGAGGTCCAGCAAAGAGTGGGCGACCGCATCGTCGTGTGCGATGCCGACGAGGGCGACTGGCTCGGGCTTCATCTGGATCATGGCTTCCAGTCTTTGATGTCGACACCGGCTCTGGCCATGTACCAGACCCCGACTCGTCTTCCGATCCGTGACTACACCCGCATGGCAGATGTGGGGGATCTCGACGGCGCATGGGAGATGCATGGAACTCTCGGGGGCGAGCGAGCCGGCTTCGAGCGATGGATGCGTGGACAGTGGTTGGAGCATGGTGAAGGCGCGATTCCGATCGCGGAGCTCAAGGCCTGGCTCGGGCTCATGGGCTTGCCTCAGGGACCTGTCCGGCCACCTCTGCTTCCGTTGAGCGAAGCCAGGATGGAGGCGCTGCGCTCCGACCTCGACGTTCTGGAGCTCCTCGACTCCATCCAAGCATGAGCCATTTGCGCGATTCTGCGACCCAACACTCTCGAACCAGAGGTCCGGTCTGCACCCGGCCCGGAGGAGGACATTCATGACACCCGGTGACGTCGACTTCAAGGAAGCCGTGGGCAAGCTCCACACCGAGGTCTTCGGTCGGATCGCCAACACCCCCTGGTACGGCGATGCGGTCTACGAGCGGTTCTCAGACGCCGAGTACCAGCGACGCTTCGCCGCCACCCGGGAGAAGATGAAGCGGCTCGGTCTGGACGTGCTGATCGCCGCAGGAGGGCCCAATCACTGGAGTTGGGGAGGGGGCATGCGATGGCTGAGCAACCATTGGGAATGGCACGGCATGTCGGCCTACGTCGTGGTGCCCCCCGAGAGTCAGCCCGTCTTGATCTGCGGACCCGGTGGCGCACACCGCGAGGCGATCCGCCGAGCCACTCCACTGGAGGATGTCCGCGATTCGAGATGGGGCCACTCCGGCGAGGTCATCGCGGAACTGATCCGAGAGTGGGGCCTCGCCGACGGGACCATTGGGCTGTCACAGGTCGATCCTGTCTACGGGCACTATCTCCCCGTCGACGAGTGGGAGCGACTCCGCGACGGGCTGCCGGAAGCGACCCTGGAGCGGGTCGGAGACTTCTTCCACGAGCTGGTCCACGTCAAAAAGCCCAGAAGAGATCCAGTGCGTCCGTAAGGCGGGCGAGCTCATGGACCACGCGTTCGAGGTCATGGTCGCCACCGCCCGGCCCGGGGTCACCGAGTACCAACTGGCGGCCGCGGCGACCCACGCCGTAATGGACGGCGGAGGTCAGATGGATTTCAACATCATCGGTGCGACGCCGATGGACAACCCTGCGATGGTCTTCGGCAATCCCTGGCCGTCGGCGCGTCCCCTCGAGAAGGGTGACATCATCATCAACGAGCTGGCCTGTGGTTACAACGGGTACTCGGTGCAGTTGGGGACCCCGATCTGCATCGGCGAGCCACCGACCTGGATCAGGGAGTTCTTCGAAGGGGTCGTGCTGCCGGGCTACGACCTGATGGCCGCGCAGCTCATCGGCGGAAACACCTGGGACGACGTGATGAGGGCCGGCGTCTTCTTCGGCGACCAGGGTTACGACTCACGTCCCCTGCATCTCCACTGCATCGACTTCGTCAGCCACCCACCACATGTGATGTCGGACCACGTTGTCGCCAATGACGACGAGCTCGATCTCGTGCCCGGGATCGTGGCGATGCTCGAACCGACCATCATCACTCCCGACGGCCTCCTCGGAATCTTCTTCGGTCGCACCTACGTGCTCACAGATGGCGGGCACGAACAGGTGACGAAGTTCCCCCACGAGTTGGTGGTGGTCTGATCCGGGACGGCGATGGCTCAGCTGCCCTACCCGTTCCGCCCGCACCGGTGCGTTTGACCGATCGCACGTTTTCCGAAGGTCACACTCCCAGCTTCTCGGCCAACCATCGGAACGTGCCGGGGGCCCAGTGGTCGAAGTACTTGAACGCACAATGGCCAGCGTCTGCGTAGACCCGGGCCTCCTTGCCTGCGACCGGCCCGGTCTCGAGCATGAAGTAGATGTTACCGATCGGTGCCAGGTGGTCGTGCTTTCCGTTGATCAGCAGCACGGGCATCGTGATGTTCTCGAGGATGCCCTGCTCGGAGAGGGCCCATCGGGAGAACTCGGCCCGCTCCTCCTCCACAGAAGTGGAGGGGAATGACGGGGGGTCGTCGGGAGCGCCGAAGCGCCACTGGGCTCGCTCGTTTCGGACCCGGACGAACTCTTCGAGCTCTTCGTCGCCCATGACGTATCCGAACGGGTGGCCGGCGTTGGCCACCACCGCCTTGAGCTTCTCCGGGGCGGTGCCTGCCAGTTGCATCACCGAATAGCCGCCTCTGCTGATGCCGAATGCTCCAACGTGCTCACCATCCACCTCGGGCCTGCCCGCGAGATAGTCGACGGCAGCCTCCCAGGCACTGACCGACTCCGGGGCCCAGGGGAACGGGTTCTCCCCGGTGCCGGGCCCGTCCATGACCAACGCAGCCATGCCGTTGGCGACGCACATGTCCTGAGCCCAGCCTCGATCCTCTTTGAAGACGTCGGCGCCACACATGATGAGGACTGCTGGCACCGGAGATTCGGTCCGTGGCGCCCGGAAGTGGGCTCTGATCGTCTTGCCCTGGTGCTCGAACTCGACTACTTCCATAGGCGGCTCGAGGTGGGCGCAGGCTTTCCGGTAGGCCCGGGCGCAGTCGTCGCTTATCCGTTTCTTCACGTCGGACACCTCGCCTGGAAACCGGCCGATCGCGTAGTAGGTCTTTGCCTGGAGGTAGGCGCGTCGGGAGCCCTCAAAGTCACCCGCCTCTTCCAGCCGGTCACCTTCGGCCTCGTACCGGCGTCCCACCTCTTCCCACACTGGCACCCACTTGTCCTGGGTCGTGCCCTCGAGCCGGGCGACGGCCGCCTCGAGCTCTGAGATCTCGTCGATCATCGAGAACCAGCGGCGATAGAAGCCACCGTGGACGATGACAAAGGGGTCCTCGCTGGGAGCGAAAGCGAGTTCGAGTGTCAATGAAACCTCCTCATTGGCGGGCGCACCCTATCGCCTGGGGCTGTCATGTGATGCGAGCGCCCAGCCTCTCCGCCATCCAGTCGTCCACCCATGGTGCGGATCTGTACGCCAGGTTGCTCACGCCATGGGTGGCGTCATCGACGGTGAGCAGAGTGGCGTTGGGAGCTTCCTCGGCGATCCGACGTGCGTGCTCCACACCGATTAGCGGATCGAGCATCCCGTGGACGACGACCAGGGGCTGGGTGATCTTTTCCGCCACCCCGGCGAGATCGAGCAGTTTCGCCTTCTCCCGCGCCTCCTCATCGCTCGACGACCAGGAGTACTTGCGAAAAGCCCCCCGGGTGACTTCCGGAAGCTCGTCCCAGCAGTCGATCCAGCTGTAGGGGCCGCAGTTGGCCACGGCGGCGGTGACTCGCGGCTCGAAAGCTGCTGCCCTGCAGGCGTAGTAGCCCCCGAGGCTGGCGCCGTTCAGGCCCACTCTCGTCGTGTCGATCTCGTCGCGTTCCCCGAGCGCATCGATGGCGGCGGACACCGCCACTTCGTAGTCGTGGCGAATGGGGAGCTTGGTGCTCATCTCCCCCTGGCCCGGTCCGTCGAGGCTGAGCACTGCCATCCCGCGGCGGAGCAACGAGCCCCGGCCGCCATGACGCGTCTCCTTGGTCGAGTCGAGACCAGGGAGAAGGATCACCAGTGGGGAGGGCCCGCTCTTGCCCGGCACGCTGAGAAGCCCGGTCAGGTCGGCATCTGGGAAGGGAATGGTGACCTTCTCGACCGGCGGCTCCATGAGAGGGAGCACCCGATCGTGACACTCGATCATCTTGGCGAGACCCTGTGAGTGAGCCTCCTCGTCGTCGACGGACAGGAAGTAGGAGAGGTGATAGCACCGTGCCGCGGTCAGAAAGGCGTCGACGGCCGAAATCCGGCGTCCTTCGTCCCAGGCCAGCTCCCCCATTTCCTCGTGTACCCGGGCCGTCGCCGCCCACTCCGGTCCCCAATCAGACCAGTCGTCGATGCGGTCGATGGTGGCGGTCAGGTCTCCGAGCGGGATCTGACCCGCCAAGAACCGGGCGGTCCAGATGTCGAGGACCTCTTGGACCTGTGGGTCAGCATGGAGGAGGGTGCGGGTCGTGGCCGGGTCGACCCTCACTGCAGGGCTCCAGCCCTTTCCACCATCGGCGCCACCGCGACCGCCTCACCGTTGCGTTCCGAGGACTCCAGGGAAGCGTGGACCACCGCCAGGGCGCGGATCGCCTCCAGCGCCCCAACCTCGATCGCGGCCTCACCCCTGATGGCGAGGGCGAACTCGTCGAGCTGTTCCCGGAACATGTCGGTGTGAGGCATGTCGACGGGCGGTCTGACCGACTCTCGATAGGCCTGGCTGACCAGGGTGCTCTTCGAGTCGACCAGATGCGACTCGTCCCAGTTGTTGAAGTCGAGGTCGTAGAACAGGTTCGCCTCGGTCCCCTGGAGACGGAGTTGATAGATGCCGGGGGAGGCCCATCCCGTGCCCAGATATCCGAGCGGGCCTGACTCGAACTCGAGGATCGACATGATGGCGTCGGGGACCTCCGCCTTGGTGTAGAGCTTGCGGGCGTGACTGGAGACCGCGGCCACCGGGCCCAGCAGGTACTGGAGATTGTCGGCGTGGTGTACCCCGAGCTGGATCATCGCCCCACCGGGGCTCTTGTCGGCGAACCAGCGCCAGGTGTCGGTGGTCAGCTCGAGCCCGCGTTCGTTGGAGAAGTTCGCCTCCGCCAGGGAGACCTGACCGATCTTGCCGGTCTCGACCCATTGCTTCATCGCACGATGCCCCCCGAGCCGGCGGGCGCTGTGGCCCACGGCGAAAGCGAGACCCGAAGCGGCCGCCGCCCGAGCGATCTCCCCGGCGTCCTCCATGGTGTGCGCGATTGGCTTGTCGGTGTAGACCGCCTTACCGGCGTCGAGGCACTCGAGGATGACGCTCTTGTGGGTGTCGTTTGGCGTGGTGACCAGCACCCCCTCGATCTCAGGGTCGGCGAGCAGCTCATCGAGCGTCGAAGCGCTCCTGGGGATGCCGAACTCGTCCTGGAATGCGGCGCGCCTGTCGGGAGAACGGGAGAAGCAGCTGGCCAACTCGATGACCGAGCCCCGCTGGGCTGCTCGGGCCAGCACCTTTGCCCAGCGGCCGAGTCCGATCGATGCGAGTTTGATGGGTTCACTCATCTCTCTGCTCCTGGTCGGCTTCGAGGAGCAGGTCGAGCTCCTCGATGTTGTTGGCGAAGTCGTCGTGGGGGAAGAAGCAGACGAGTGACATGCGCTCTCCGGCGTCGGCGAGAGTGGCGTGGGGAGTCCCCATCGGGATGCGATACCAGGAGCCCGGGCCTACAGCATGGAACACCCCGTTCAGCCAGACTCGACCTCTGCCGGCCACCACGTAGACGATCTCTTCGCTGTTCGGGTGGAGGTGAGGGGATCTGCTGGCTACGTGCTCGATGACCACCTCTCGTACCGTGGACTCACCTTGCCCGGCGTGTCTGAAAGGGTCGGATGTCCTCCTGCCGGGAAACTCTCGGAATTCGAGGTCTTCAGCGCCGACGACTGTCATCATCCACGCCTTCTCATTTTCAGGATCGACTCGACCGTGACGGCGATCTCGTCTGCTACCGAAGTGGCGAAGGTGGCAGCACGTTCCTCGTCGGCCCATGCCGGGTTCCCGTACCAGCCGTCGTCGGCGATCTCGGTGACGTCGGTTATGTAGCCATAAACCTCGCGGGACCGGCGCATCGCGTCGAGCTCCTCGGCTCCTTCCGGCCTCGTCGGCTCCGTGACCTGGTCGATCTGGGCCAGGTCGGGATCGTGGGCGAGGACGGCAAGGGTCTCGATCCCGCCGCCATGAGTGAGCTCCCCTCCCGCTGGGGCGTAGATGCGTTGTGCCGTGTAACAGGCGTGAGCAGTGATAACGAGCACCTCATTATTGGTTTGAAGATCGGTGGCCACCGCATCCAGGGAGGCGATGTTGCCTTCGTGCCAGTTGACGAAGACGAACGTCCTCGCGCCCATCGCCACCATCTCTTCGCACAGGTTGGACAGATACGACTCGAACACCTCCCGCTTGAGGGAGATGGTGCCGGGGTGGCCGGCGTGGATGGGGGTTACACCGTATTGCCCGGCCGGCACGACGATGGCATCGAGGGTCTCGGCGAGCTCGGCTGCTACCAGGTCCGCAGCCATGGTGTCCGTCCCACACGGCAGATGCGGGCCGTGTTGCTCGACGCTCCCGAATGGCATCACTACGAGGCCGCTACGCCCGACCAACTCGGCAACCTCGGGAGAGGTCAGGTCGTAGATCGATCGCCGGGGCATGTCAAAGCACCTCCGCCCCGGCCGGTGTCACCACCGGGTGAAGTGGGGATTGGGAGTCGAGAATCCGGCGCGCCTCGGCGGCAGCCTGGCGACGCAGGGCGAGCTCGCTCTCCTCGGTGTACCAGGACATGTGTGGTGTCAGGATGACCTGGTCCCACACCGGCTCGAACACAGTCACGTCCGGCGGCTCGCGCTCGAAGACATCGAGGGCTGCCATCGCAGGTCGGCCCTCGGCGAGGGCTGACACCAGGGCGACGGTGTCGAGGAGCGCACCGCGCGCCGTGTTCACCAGAATCGACCCGACCCTCATCATCCTGAGCTGCTCATCGCCGAGCAGGTGGCCGTGAGCCGGCGGTGGGGCGTGAAGAGTCACGACATCGGCACCGCCCAGCAGCTCGGGAAGCTCGACCAGTCGGGCATCCTCTCCGAGGGAGTGCCTCAGATCCGTTGGCTCAATGACCGGGTCGGAGATCAGGAACCGCTCGAACCCGACACCTCGCAGCATGAGGGCGACTCTGCGCCCGATCCGCCCGAACCCAACCACCCCCACGACCAAGGACGGCGGCAGATGGAGAGGACGCAGGTCGGCTACCCCCCAAGACCCATCCCGCATCCGGCGGTCGGCCAGGGTCAATCGCCTGATGGAAGCCAGCACCAGGGTGACGGTGTGCAGCGCCACGGCGTCCGTCCCGTAGTCTGGGACATTGGCCACCCACATCCCGAGAGATCGCGCAGTATCGAGATCGACACTGTCCACTCCAACACCGAGCCGGATGATGGCCCGGCACCCGAGAGCCTCGAGGGTTTCGGCATCGAAGACAGGCGCCGCTCCGGCGAGGATGACGTCGGCGCCGGCGGCCAGTTCGAGGATCCCGGCACGGCTGTCCCCAGGCCCGGAAGTCAATTCGACATCGCCCAGCACCTCGCGTTCGACGTCGAAATCGCCGAACCGGGTTCCGAGAATCGCCACCTTGGGTCGCCTGCCATACACGGGTTGCCGAGTCTAGGTGAGCAATCGTTTGCGTATCAACAGGGCCCTGATCTACCGGGTCGGCCGGATGAAGGCTATAAAGGGTCGGCGTGGATGACATCCCATACTTCGAGCCACGCTCGCTGCTTCGTCGGGAGGACTATCGCCTGGTCACCGGTGAAGGGCGCTATGTCGCCGACCTGGCCCCGCCCGAGACCGTGCACCTGGCTTTCGTCCGCAGCACCGAGGCCCATGCCCGGATCACTGCCATCGACACCGATGCAGTCACGCTCCCCGGAGTGGTGGGGGTATTCACCGCCGACGACCTCGACCTAGCCGACATCCCTGGGGACAGCATCGCCGTCACCGCCCCCGACTTCCCCCGGCCCCACCTCGCCCGGGAGAAGGTTCGGTACGTCGGCGAGCCGGTGGTGGTGGTGGCGGCCGACACGGCGGTAACTGCTGTCGATGCGGCCGATTTGGTGTGGGTGGACTTCGAGCCGCTGCCTGCGGTCACCGACCCCCGCTCCAGCCTCGCTGACGAGGTTCTCATCCATGAAGCAGCCGGGACCAACACGGTCCACCATTCGGACCTCCAGGTCGGTGAGGTCGGAGACGTTTACGACGTCGTCGCCGAGGTCGAGGTGACCAACCAACGCTTGGCGCCCAATCCGATCGAGCCTCTGGTGATCCTCGCCGTGCCCGAGGACGACGGGCGGTTGACCGTCTATATCAGCCACCAGCGGCCCCATGGGGCACAGATGCGGCTGGCCCAACTGCTCGGCATCGATCGGGACAAGCTCCATGTCATCGTCCCCGACGTGGGTGGCGCCTTCGGAATGAAGGGGATGACCTACCCGGAGCACACGGTCACTGCCGCCCTTGCCCTCCGCCTGGCCCGACCTGTGATGTGGGCGGAGCGCCGTCGTGAGCACCTGAGCGGAGGGACACATGGCCGCGGATCGGTGCACAGGGTGAAACTGATGGGGACAAGGGAAGGGCGCATCGAGCGCGCCGAGATCGACATCCTGGCCGACCTCGGCGCCTATCCGCACAACGGGGCGGCCATCCCGATCTTCTCCCGTCTGGTCGCGCTCGGTCTCTACGACATCACCAGCGTCTCGCTGACGACGACCTCGGTGGTGACCAACGCGGCACCGACCGGCTCGTATCGGGGAGCGGGGCGGCGGGAGGCCGCCTACGCACTGGAACGGGCGGTGGACGCTTTCGCGCGGGTCGCCGATCTCGATCCCGTCGACGTTCGCATGACCAACTTCCTGCCCAGCGAAGCGCTGCCCCATCGGACCCCGACCGGGGCCATCTACGACTCGGGCGATTACGCCGAGGCCATGCGCCGCGCCGTCGATCTGGTCGGGCTGGCCCCGCTGCGGATCGAGCAGCAGGAGCGTCTCGCCGAGGGACGGAACCCGATCGGAGTCGGCTTCGGCGCTTTCGTGGAGCGGGCGGGCGGTGCCGTAGACGCCGGGGAGTACGGGAGTGTCGAGGTCAACCGGGCCGGCACGATGACTATTCGCACCGGTTCCGCCTCATCCGGACAGGGTCATGAGACCGCGTGGGCGCAGGTGGCAGCGGCTGCCCTGGGTGTCGCCCCCGGTGACGTCGTCTACGTCGCAGGCGACACGGACGAGGTGGCACAGGGGACCGGGACCTTTGCCAGCAGGTCGACTCAGATCGGTGCTGCGGCCATCTGGCGGACGGCGCACGTGGTCAGACAGAAAGCGATCGACCTGACCGCCGAACTCTTGGAGGCGGCACCGGCGGACATCGTGCTCGCCGACGGGATGTTCTCGATCGTCGGTGTACCCGGGACCGAAATGAGTTGGTCGCAAGTGGCGGAGGCCGCACACGAGCGCGGCGTGGACCTGACGGCCGAAGAGTGGTTCGTCCCCGGGGCGCAGACCTTCCCCTATGGCGTCCACGCCGCCGTGGTCGAAGTGGACCTCGACACCGGTGAGGTGACGCTCGAGCGGATGGTGGCGGTGGACGATTGTGGCAACGTGCTCAACCCGATGATCGTGGAGGGTCAGCTCCACGGCTCATTGATGCAGGGCATCGGCCAGGCTTTGTATGAGGGCGTCCAGTACTCGGAGGAGGGACAGCTTCTCACTTCGACGCTCATCGACTACGCGATGCCGCGCGCCAGCGATGCACCACCGATCTCGTCGGAGCGCCTGGTCCACCCGGCACCATCGAACCCGCTCGGTGCCAAGGGAACGGGCGAGGCGGGTTGCATCGGTGCCCCACCCGCAATCGTCAATGCGGTGCTCGACGCCCTTGCCCCGTATGGGGTCACCGATCTGCAGATGCCACTTCGCCCGGCGACGGTTTGGACCGCCCTGGAACGAGCGAGGGAGGGTCGCCGGGGCCCGCCGGCCTGATCAGATCAGGGAGACGACGATCTTGGTGTGGGGGAATCGATCCTGGCGCGACCAAGCCTCGGTGATCGACTCGAGCGACTCCACCTCGTGATTCATCTTCAGCGCCCCGGCAGACAGTTGCCCTATCACGAAACGACAGGCGTCGAGCTTCTCGGATAATGGGGTCCACCCCGAGGAGAGGCCGATCACGGAACTGCGAGCCTTGCGCATGGCCTGCAGCGGTAGCTCAACGTCGGTCCCCGCCGTGTTCCCCACATTCACCAGCCTTCCGCCGTCCCCAAGGGCGGCGATGGCGCCCATCGCCGGAGCGCCCCAGAGGGGATCGATGACGATGTCGAGCGGCCCACCTGCTGCCTCCTGCAACGCCTCGAGAAGAGGGCTCGACCCGGCCAGATCCACCGATGCCGTTGCCCCATTCGACTCGAGCCAATCCAGACTCGGCCGATGGCGCCCGACGGCCACCACCGAAGCTGCACCCCTGGCGGCAGCGAGCTGCACTGCGATTTGACCGACACCGCCGGTGGCACCGAGGACCGCCACCCTCTCGCCACCTTCCATGCCTGCCAGCCGGAACGCCAGTTCCGCAGTGACCCCGACGACGCCGGCGGCGGCGGCGGTGGTGTCGTCGACCGACGTCGGGAGCTCGATGAGCGTCGCTTCCTCGGCGACCGCGATCTCCCTTATCGCCCCGTCCTTGCCGAACCCCGGAAGGTCATTCTCGAACCGGACCCGGGTTCCCTCAGGCAAGTTGGTGGAGCTGATGACAGTGCCCACGCCCTCGAGGCCGGGCACGTAGGGGGCGCTGGCGCCGGGCATGCGACCCGCGGCCACCCGCAACTCAACCGGGTTGAGCGCCGCCGATGTCACCGCGATCAGCGCCTCACCGTCGCCGACGGAGGGTTCGCTGAGGACGGCGGGCTCGGGCGGAGCACCGATCCGGGTGACCTGCGCCGCTCTCATCGCCCGATACAGGTGCCGACCACGGGACCTATCCTAGTGCCCTAACGTTTGTGCAGCCGAGGAGGATGAAGAATGGGATTGGACCCCGAACAGGTCACCATCGTCGAGGAAGTACCCGGCTCCGACATACCCCTGGAGCTCAAGTATCTGGAGACCTGGGACGGCCTGTACACCCCCATCGGTCTCCGCCTCCCTTCGGGTGACGGTCCCCATCCCCTCGTTCTGCTCGCCTCGGGGAACGGTGGCGGGGGCATGGCCTGGATCAGGGACGCCGTCGCCGATCGCGGTTACATCATGGATCGTCTCCTGGAGCGCGGCTATGCCTGCGCCTGGATCCGCTACCGGACCGAGGTCGAGTTGGGCTACGAGAACGGCGGTCGGCTGATCCGGGACACGAGACAGGGGCGCGACATGTTCAACCGCTCACCTCTCGAGTACGAAGACGAGATCGCCATCGTGGAACAGCTCAAGGAGGACCCACGCATCGATGCCGACCGCGTCGGGTTGATCGGGATGAGCCACGGCGGGGAGATGGTCCTGAAGATCACATCGGAGTACCAGGGGATCAAGGCGGCTGTGGCCTCCGAGCCGGCGACACATGAGTTCTTGGCCCTGTCTCCCGACGAGACTGCGTTCGTCGAGCCGGAGACCGGGATGCGCAACATCGAGGAAATGCAGATGGTGCAGACCGAGAAGGTACGGGCGCGCATCGACATGGACAAGGCACGGTTGAGGATCTCGACCATCGACACCCCGATGCTGGTGATGGGCAGGGAGGACGATCATCTCCAGGGAATCTTCCGGGTCACCTACGAATTGCTCGCCGAGGCCAACAAGCCGGTGGACTGGGTCAGCTGGGACCACGACCTACACGGCTACGTTTACCCCGTGCGAGGCTCGGATGGCGAGTACCAGGTCAACGAGGTGGCCGAGGCGGCCATCACCGGCGTCCTCGATTACCTGGACGAGCATCTGTAGTCCAGCGGGACACTGCCGGCCCGGGCGACTCGTGGAGACCGGGGTCCTCAACTGAGACCGTCGGAGACTTCCTTGTTCTCGGGGACGAGTGCGACACTGCTGCCTTCTGCCTGTCGGGAGAGCATCGAGGAGAAGTCCTGGTCGCCGAATCCGCGGCCAATGCCGTCCATCACGATCTGGTGCACGAGTGCTGCAGTCGGGAGCGGGGCATCGAGCAGCCTGCCGGCCTCGAGCCCCAGCTCGAAATCCTTGCGGAGGAGGTGCCAGGTGAAGGTGGGGGTGTAATCGAGGTTGACGAATGCAGGGGTCTTGTACTTGGTGAACATCGAGCCCATGACGCTTTCGTTGAGGAACTCGAGGAAGTCCGACCGGGACACGCCGCCTGCCTCGGCGAGGAGTGTGATCTCGGCCATTGACTGGGCCACCACGCCGAGCATCAGGTTGTGGCACATCTTGACCAACCGGGCCTCGTCGCCGGGACCGACGTAGGTGACCTTGCGCCCGAAGCACTCGAGATAGGGGCGCGCGGTCTCGTATGCCTCCCGCGGACCCGATGCGACCACAGTGAGACGGCCCGACTTGACCACCTTGGGGTTGCCCGAGACCGGAGCGGCCAGCACCGCTGTCCCCAGCTCACCCGCGCGTTGGGTGAGCGTCTGGGAGCTCGAGGCGTCGATCGTCGTCGAGTCGACGATGATCTGGGGCCGCCTGTCGGGCTGGGAGAGGACTCCTTCCGGCCCCAAAGTCACCTCGAGGACGTCCTCGGGGCCGGCCACCATGGTGAACACGATGTCGCGCTCGGCGAGCTCGGCTGGTGAGTCGACGATCTTGGCACCCAGGTCGGCCAGAGGCTCCGCCTTCGAGCGTGTCCGGTTGTAGACCCACAGGTCCACGCGGGAGGCGAGCAGGCGGTCTACGAGGGCAGCGCCCATGCGGCCTGTCCCTATCCAACCCACCCGATGCGGGTACTTGTTGTCGGCCATGTTCCTTCGCTCTCCTCTCGCCTCAGGCAGGCTGCGAAACAGATAGACTCGCGCGTGCCATCCCGCAATCGTTTGTATTATCGAAGGTTCGCCGCTGCCGCGCAAACAATTCGATGCCGGCGCCTCTCAGCTTCGACACCGATGACCCAGCACCCAACAGCCAGGGCGACGAGTAGGTTTGTCGTACCGTGCCGACCCGGACCACCCTCAAAGACGTAGCCCGCGAGGCGGGTGTTCACATCTCCACCGCGTCACGCGCACTGAATCCGAGCACCCTCTCGATCGTCAACCCGGAGACGGTGGAGAGGGTCACCGATGCCGCCCGCAAGCTTGGCTATCGCCCGCATCCACTGGCACGCGGGCTGCGGACCAACCGCACCATGTCGGTCGGGGTGATCATCCCCGACGTCGAGAACCCTCTCTTCGGGCCGATCATCGCAGGGGTGGAGTCGGTCCTGGTCGAGGAGGATTACTCGGTGCTGATCGGCAACGCCGACCGAGGGCCGAGCCACGCCGACAGCCTCGTCGAGGACATGCTGGAGAAGCATGTCGATGGGCTGATCCTGGCAACACCCGGACGCGAGGTCTCCGACGCTGCCAGAGCGGCCCAGCGAGAAGTCTCTGTGGTCCTGGTGAACAGGTCGGTCGACGACGACTCCATCCCGGCCATCGTCGGCGACGATCACGCCGGCATCGGGCTGGCCGTCAGACATCTCAGGCAGTTGGGCCACGAGCGCATCGGCCACGTGGCCGGGCCGTCATGGGTCTCGACCGGTGAAGGCCGCCGCAACGCGTTTCTCGACTGGATTCAGACCGTAGGTCTGGAGAGCGACGTCGACCTCGTCGAGGAAGCCGAGTGGTATCAGGTGGAGCCAGGCACCACAGCCGCCCTCGCCCTGCTCGGGCGTCATCCCGACCTCACCGCGATCGTGGCCGCCAACGACCTGCTTGGCCTGGGTTGTTACTGGGCGGTCCGCTCCCTGGGCAAGGTCATCGGCGTGGACGTCTCAATAACCGGATACAACGACATACCTCTGCTCGACCTGATGCAGCCGCCGATGACCGCCGTCCGTGTCCCCTACCGGAGGATGGGGGCCGACGCGGCGAGCACACTCCTCGCCCTCATGGCGGAAGATTCCGTCTCCCCTGGTCGGGTCCTGCTCGCGCCAACCCTGGCCATCCGGGCCTCGACGGCTCCGCCCCCGGGCCATCATCGATAACGCGAGCCGGTGCCAGGCGACTCATCGGATTCGGAGTGCCGCCCAGCACCTTTGATGGCGGGTCGCCTGGGGGTCAGCCGATCCGGACGAGACCGCGGGGCACGTCGTGCAGCGAGCGGTGCCCGTCGCTGTTGACCACCACCAGATGCCCGGTCTGCACCCCGGCCCGCTCGTCGGCCGTGATCACGTTGGGCTGGATGACCAGAGCCATGCCCTCCTCGAGAATCAGATCGGGAATCGGAAGGTTGGGCCGGCTGCTGCTCCCCAGGATCGGAGGCAAGTAGCCACCCCCGTATCCGTGCACCAGGTCGTCGTAGGTGGTGAAACCCATCTCCTCGATCACGGCGGATGCTGCCACCAGGTCGGCGGCGTGGGCTCCAGGGCGCACGACGGCCGCGATGGCGTCGAAGGCGGCGTCGGCCGCCCGGTGGAGGTCTGCGAACAACGGCGTCGGGTCGGCGACGATGGTGAAGCTTCGGAGCACCTGTCCCGCGTAACCCCAGAATGCAGCGCTGATCTCGCAGAAGAGGATGTCACCCGCCTGCAACCGGCGGGTCGACTGGAACTGCGACGGGACGCATTTGTCGGGCTCCGCCATCGAGGTGGCGGCGAAATAGTGGATGTGGTTGGTCCCACCATCGGGGAGGTATGCGGACTCGACTATCGCCGCCACCTGCCGCTCGTCCATGCCCACCTCGACCTGGTCGGCGATGGCGTTCACAGCCGAGTCCGAAAGTCGGGCGGCCACCTCCAGTCTCTCGATCTCCTCGCGTGACTTGACCAGGCGCAGTCGCTGGTAGTCACCGTCGAGGCCCACCAACTCACCCACTGAGCTTGCCAGCATCTGGTGGTCACCAAATCGAAGCGGCCCCACCACCCCCACTCCTTGGCCCGGTGTTCGACGGGCTCTGAGCAGCTCGCCGAGACGGGTGATTGTGGACTGCCCGCCCCATTCGACCTGGCAGTCCGAGGCGATCGCTCGCGCATTGGGGAGGTGGTTGTAGTGCTGCACCAGGAGGAAAGGTGTCTCCCCGGGCGTGAACAGGAGTGCGGCCTCCGTGGTGACTGGCCACTCCGTGAGCCATGGTATTGCCGAGCCGACCTTCTCGGCTCCGTAGGCCACGAGATGTGACACCCCGGTGGCCTCCATCATTTCGACTATCGACCGGCGGCGTTTGGCCAATTCTTCGGGGCTGAACCCGGGGTAGAGAGCATCATCCATGGGGGCGAACCTAGACGTGCAGTCCTCGACCATCCCCACCAACACAAGGCGTGGCGCTCGTCGGAGGTGAGGTCCGAGCGGTCGAGGCCCAGGCCCACGATCAAGCGGTCCGCGTGTTGCCACGGTCCTTCAGGTTCTTCGGAGGCGGTA
>JBBDQO010000065.1:0-1503 GCA_040905925.1 Acidimicrobiia bacterium
GGGTGGCGGCTTCCTTGAGGGCGGTCGACACCAGGTCGGCACCCTCGACAGGCGCGTTCCCGTAGAGCCACTCGCGCAACTCCCCTTCCTGATGACGGGCCAGGATCGACATTCGGGCCGGATCGTCGGTTCGCTGGATCAGGGCCAGGGTTTGGAGGACGGAATCATGGAGATGAGCCGCCAACTCGGCTCGCTCCTCCTGACGGATCCGCTCCCTTCGCTCGGCGCCGAGATCCCGGGCGAGACGGGTCACCCAGGGCCCGAAAGCAATCAGGATCCCGAGAAGGGTCAGCGCCACCGCCAGCAGGACCGGGCCCACCTCGAGAAGAGGCCCGACGCCGGTGGAGAGGATCGCCAGACCGCCGATCAAGAGCCCGACGCCGATCAACAGCCGCCACCGCCCGGGCTGAGCGGCATTGGGGTCGAAGAAAGACGCGATCGAGCTGGGCATGTTGCGGACGGCCACTGCGGCCAATCCGAATCCCAGGGCGGAGACGGTCAGGACCAGAGCATTGGACGGCCACCACCCCAAGGCCCCGAGGAGCAGCATCAACCCGACGAAGGCAAAACCCAGCCCGAACATTTGTTGAGGCTCGGCGGGCACCGGTTCTGCATCCTCGACCCGATCGATGGCCATCAGCCACATACCGATATAGATGAGGGCCCCAAGACCCCAGACCATGCTCAGACTGACGAAAGCCGCCCGGACAAAGGCATCGTTCACGCCGAGCGCGTCGGCAAGACCGCCGGCCACACCGGCGACCATCCGGTCGGTTCGGCGACGGCGAAACTCGAACACCCGCTGTTGACTCACATGGAGATGATCGCGGGCTGGGCTCACAACCTCAATCGGGAACAACCCTGAGCAACCAGGGGGGCTCTCAGGGTGGTCCCCGATTGCCCGATGCCTGGCTTTCTGGGCAAATGGAGCTCATGGAACAGAACAACACAACCACCGAGGCGCCGCCCGAGCCCAAGGTCGTTGCGCAAGAGGAGCTGATCCGGCCCACGGAGGGTCGGGTCATCGCCGGCGTAGCGCAGGGCCTGGCGAATCGCTTCAACATCGCACCATGGGTGGTGCGTGCAGTCTTCATCCTTCTCGCGTTTGCGGGAGGAGCCGGAGTTGCCCTCTACGCCGCCGGATGGTTCCTGATTCGCTCCGAGGAGGAAACGGAGTCCGCTGCCGAACGGGTGTTCACCGGAGCCACCACCTCCCGGTCTTGGATCGGGATAGGCCTGGTGTTCCTCGCCGCCCTGATCCTGCTCGACAACTTCACCTTCCTCTCCGGAGGGGTGGTTTGGGCTGTCGGCCTGTTGATTGTGGGCCTTCTCCTCTACACGGGCGATCTCCCTCGCCTGATGAACAGGTCAGAGGGGCAGGGAGCGGCCTCGAGCCCTAACGACAACGAGGGAGTTCAACAAGTGACAACTGACACCGGGGTCTCGGCCACCGAAACCCCTATCCAAGCCACCACCCCCCCGTGGGGGGGGGGGGGGGGGGGG
>JBBDQO010000065.1:1513-6416 GCA_040905925.1 Acidimicrobiia bacterium
CCCCCGCCCCCCCCCCCACCCCCCCCTACCCGCCCCCGGCGCCTCACAAACCACGGGAGCATTCGTTTCTGGGGCGATTGACGATCGGATTCATGCTGCTCGGACTCGGCGTGCTCGCTCTGCTCGACAACTTGCCAGGGGTGGCGATCGAGCCGGAGCCACGGCACTACATGGCGCTAGCCGTGACCATCCTCGGCATCGGGCTCGTGGTCGGCGCCTTCGCCGGGCGCGCCCGATGGTTGATCGTGATCGGCATGATCATGGTGCCCACCCTGCTCTTCTCACCGGTCTTCGAGTACGAGTGGACCCATGAGAACTTCGAGCGCTCAGTGACGCCGGACACCTTCGCCGAGGTGGAAAACGGCTACTCATTGGACGTCGGCAATCTCTTCATCGACCTGACTCAGCTCCCCTGGAATGGGCAAACCATCGAGATGTCGATATCGGTCGACGCCGGCAATGTCGAGCTCAGACTCCCGGAGGGTGTTGGCCTTATCGGTAGCGCTGAGGTCTCGGTTGGTCGGGTGGCGGGACCAGGACGGGAGAGTTCCGGTCTGGGCAATCCCGCGCTCATGTTCAACACCCCCGGCCCTCGCGGGACGGTGAATCTCGATGCCCGGGTGGACATCGGCAACATCGAAATCTCCCGTGGTTGATCGAAAGGACCAAGCAACATGAAGACACATTCCTTCGACACAGTCTCGTTCATATCGGGCCTCGTCTCCATCGCCGTCGGGCTGCTCTTTCTGATTCCGGAGACGCCGGAGCAGATCGTTGATGTCCTGGTGGATTCCGGCGCCTGGTTCTGGCCCATCGCCCTCCTGATTGTCGGGCTGGCGGTGATCATCCCGGTGCTGATGCCCAAAAAGGATGAGGCGCTCGAATCCGGCGACTCCGATTAGGTGACAGGCTGCGCACTGCGGATCCCCTGATAGAGAGTCCTCACGGCAAGGACCATCACCAGGGCCCCGAACACCAGCGAAAGGGTGCGGCCTTCGACCCCGAGAGCGATCTGGGCACCCACAACCGAGCCGGCCACCCCCGCCAAACCAGCAACGAGTCCGTCCCCAGGGCGGACTCGTTCGTTCCTCAGGTTGACCACGGTCCCCGCGATGGCGGTGAGAATGATCGCCACCAGAGAAGTCCCCTGTGCCTCATGCTGACCAAACCCAAGGAGAAGGACGGCGGCGGGAACGATCACGACGCCGCCTCCGACCCCGGCCACCCCGGCGAAGAATCCGGAGATGAGGCCAATCCCAACCGCAATGGCGGCTTGGGAGGGGAAACCGAGCTCACCGGACCCCGGCAACGGGTCCCCACCGGCCATCATCCTGATCGCGGCTGCCAGCAGCACCAGCCCGAAGACGATGCTGAGAGAGCGTGAGCTCATTCGATTCATCAGGGAGGCACCGAGCACGGAGCCGACCACTCCCCCGGCACCGACGAGCACGCCGACGCCGAGATCGATCTCCCCGGAGATTCCGAATGTAACGGCACCGGCGACGGCGATGGGAACGATTGCGGCCAGTGATGTGGCGTGGGCACGATGTCGGTCCAGGCCCACCGCCACCAGCAGCGGGACCATGACGATCCCCCCACCTATTCCGAAGCCGCCCGAGAGCAGACCGGCGGTCAGCCCGATCAGTGCGAGTTTCCAGGCCTTTACGGCCAACGGTGCAGAAGTGCGCACCGGCCCACCATAAATGGTGAGCCCGTCGCCTCAGGTCAACGCCGGGGACGAGCCGCCTTGACTCTCAGCCGGCGCCCCGCCACCTCGCGACCATCGATCTCAGCAATCGCCGAGGATTCATTGCCTTCGGCTATCACCACGAACCCGAATCCACGGGAGCGGTCAGAGTCCTTGTACTTGACGATCGTGGCCGATTGCACCGGCCCATGATCGCGGAACATCGCAGTCAGACCATCTTCGGTGAACGAGTACGGAAGGTTGCCCACATAGAGCGTCGAGCCTCCCGAGTAGTCTCGATCGAGGGGCCGGTGTGCTGGTACGACTGTGGTCGAAGGCCTCGTCCGGTGCTCCTCCCGCTCAGGCTCAATGAAATGGCGAGTGGGCACGGGACGTGTCGGGATATGAGTCGCGATCCCAAGCGACTGCTGGAGGCGCTTGGCTTCCCGCATCTGGGACCCGTCCACCAGGGACACCACCACGCCCGAGGCCCCTGCCCGGGCAGTCCTCCCCGACCGATGAAGGTAGGCCTTGTGGTCCTCGGCAGGGTCGAAGTGAATCACACTGGCCACCCCTTCGACGTGGATGCCTCTCGCCGCAACGTCAGTGGCGACCAGAGCCTGGACCCGGCCTGTGGTGAAGTCCTTGAGGGCTCGGTTTCGCTGCCCCTGGGACCGTCCCCCATGCAGGGCCACCGCGGTGACTCCTGCACGATCCAACTGGCGGGCAAGACGGTCGGCGCCATGTCGGGTCCTGGTGAAGACGATCGAAGGGCTGGCCGAACCCACCACTTCGGCGGTGTGAGCCACCCGATCGGCGCGATCGATCATCCAGAACACATGCTCGACGTCGTTGGCCGCATGTTCTTGAAGCTCCGACTCATGGCGAACCGGGTTGCGCTGGTAGCGCTCGGTGAGCACCGCGACGTCACGGTCGAGCGTGGCAGAGAAGAGGACGGTTTGACGGTCGCGCGATGTCATCTCCAGGAGACGACGGACCGCCGGGAGAAACCCCATGTCGGCCATCCGGTCCGCTTCGTCGACTACTACGAAATCGACGTCACGGAGGTCGACGTCGCCCTGGGCGATCAGATCTTCGAGCCGCCCGGGGCAGGCAACCACCAGATCGACACCCTGGTGGAGCTGGCGTCTTTGCGGGCCGTAACCGACCCCTCCGTAGATCGAGGCCATGGAACGGTTTGAGGCCTTGGCCAAGGGACGAAGCTCGGCGGTGATTTGCTCAGCCAACTCCCGAGTCGGCGCGAGGATCAAACCCCTTGGTCGACGGGCTTTGCCGCGACCGAGTCGGACTATGAGGGGCAGGCCAAAGGCAAGGGTCTTCCCCGAGCCCGTAGGCGCTCGCCCACAGACATCCCGCCCGGCGAGGACATCGGGAATGGTCAGGGCTTGGATGGGGAATGGTGCGGTGATGTCGCGACGTTCGAGGATCGCGATCAGATGCTCGGGCAGGCCGAGCTCGGCGAAGGTATTGGTCATGACTGCTCTCCGTTCCGCCTGAGCGGAACACTTGGGTGTTGTTGCGATCTCGCCTCGAGGTCACCGCTGGCGGCGGCGAGCACGAGATCGGCAGATGAGGCAGTCGAGCCGGATGAGAAGGGTGCCGTTGGTCACCGTGGAGCGTCTTACGCTGGCCTCCCTACCGGTGCGGCAAGCACCAATCTAGCAGGTCAGAGACCGCTAACCGCACCCCCCTCTCGTAATTGGGAGGCACAAGGCCACATATGACCCCTGCACGTCCCAATTACGAGTGGGGACCCGCTACTCGATTCCCCCAAAATACCGGGTCTTCGGCTCGAGGTACTCGTGGACCCCTTCGGGCCCCGATTCCCGCCCCATCCCCGACTGCTTCATCCCACCAAACGGGGCCTCCGGCGTAGCCGGATACCAGTCGTTGATACCGACCATGCCGAATTGGAGCTCCTCGGACACCTTGAAGGCAGTCGCCAGGTCCCGGGTGTACAGATAGGAGGCAAGTCCGTATTCGGTGCTGTTGGCCATGGCGATGACGTCGTCGACATCGGAAAAGGGCACGATCGGCATCACCGGGCCGAACACCTCCTGTTCGTGCACCGGGCTGGCGAGGCTGACGTCGGTGAGGACGGTCGGTGCGTAGAAGTAGCCCGTGCCCTCCAGCCGGCTGCCCCCGATCAGCACCCTCGCCCCAAGGTCGACGCTGGCCGACACCAGATGCTCCACCCGGTCGCGCTGGGTGGCATTGATCAGCGGCCCTATGGTCGTCGCTGGGTCCAAGCCGTTCCCGACCACCTGGTCCTGTGCGGCGGCGACCGCGCTCTCGCTGAACTCCCCCGCCACCGCTTCATGAACGTAAAAACGCTGCGGCGCCATGCAGACCTGACCGTTGTTGCGGACCTTGGCGCTCAAACCGCTCCTGGCCACCGCCGCGATGTCGCCGGCGTCGGGGAAGACGATCACCGGGGCATTACCACCCAGCTCGAGTGAGAGCCGGGTCACAGTGCGCGAAGCGCCGTCCATGAGGAGCTTTCCAACCCGGGTGGATCCTGTGAAGTGGATCTTCCTGACCCGGGGATCGTCGAGCATCGCCTGGCCGATCTCGTGGGGCTTGCCGTTGACCACGTTGTGGACCCCGGCGGGCAGACCCGACTCCGCCAACGCATGGGCGATCAGGAATGCCGATCGCGGGGTGTACTCGGAGGGCCGGCTGACCACGGTGCACCCGGCGGCCAGGGCAGCCGAAACCGCACGGGTCTGGTTGTAGACGGGGAAGTTCCATGCCGTGATCACGCCCACAACCCCCAACGGCTGATAGATCACGTCGATCCGCCGCCCGGCCTGTCGTGCCGGGATGGAGCGACCGTAGACGCGACGCGCCTCCTCGGCCGCCCAACGGAAGTAGTTGGGGGCGCTGGCCCACTCGCCGCGGGCCTCGGCAATCGGCTTGCCCGCCTCCTCGGTGGTGATTCGGGCGAACTCGTCGAGGTGGCCTTCGATGTACAGCGCAGCCTTCTCCAGAACCGCGCCCCTGCGATAAGCGGTCAGGTGGGACCAGGAGGGAAAGGCGGCAGCGGCGGCATCAATCGCCGCCTTGGCGTCGGTCTCGTCACCGAAAGGAAGCTGTTCGAGCACCTCCTCGGTGGCCGGGTTGACCAGATCCCAGGTGCCTCCAGCGTGGGCATCACCCCACTGCCCGTTGATGTATTGCTTGAAAGGGATCATC
>JBBDQO010000066.1:0-35686 GCA_040905925.1 Acidimicrobiia bacterium
GGTGAAGGCGGCGGCCAAGGCGGCCGGTCTCGACCCCGGTTATCCTCGCGAGCCGCTGACCCGTCTCTCCCGCGGTGCGGAAACCTCTATTGCCAAGCTGATCTGAAGACGGCAATTCTTGAGTTTTCACTCAAAGTCGCCCCGCTAGTACGATCCGGCTTTCCAGCATCATCAAGGAGAGAACGTATTGTCCAAGTTTCTCAGTGAAGAGTGGGCCGCGGAGGTGACCGCCGCCCTCGGCCAACACCCGGGGTTCAAGAACGCCATCGGATCCGCCGAGCTCGGTATCCAGTTCGTCGTGAGCGACGGGCCCGACGGTGATGTCGAGTACTACTTGAAATCGAGTGATGGCTATTCCGTTTTGGCGATCGGGGCCCTGGAGGGCGCCGACGTCACCGTGCGACAGAGCTACGAGACCGCCGGGGCCATCTCCAAAGGCGAGTTGAACACCCAGACCGCATTCATGACCGGCAAGGTCAAGGTCTCGGGCAACCTGGCCAAGCTGATGATGCACCAGTCGGCGATCCAGCAATGGAATGCGGCGACGGCAGACCTCGAAATCGAGTACTGATCACCGACTAGTCAGTTTGCGTAAAAACAGGGGGGTCCCTGGATTCCCAACCCCGTGGGTCGGATAATGTTGCGACAACGACCACGGCGGGCGGCCGTGTTACCTCAGGGGCAAAAAAATGGGCAAGGGAGAAAATAGCCGCGGAGCGACCATGGTTGAGGCCGCCATGATTTTCCCGTTGATGATCCTGCTCACGGTGACCCTGCTCGAATTGGGGCTGGCCTTCAAGGACTTCCTCACCATCTCATTCACCGCCCGCGACGCGGCCCGGGTCGGATCGCTCGCCGGGAACAACCCCGATGCCGATTGCGACATTATCCAAAGCATTGTCGCCGGGTTCAGCGCCTCCGATCTCACCGGAGTCGACATTCTCATCTTCAAGGCGAACGAAGGAGACGGGGGGCGGAACCCAAGTACCACGAACACGTGGACGCTGAAGCCGCTGGGAAACCCAAACCTCTGTGACTCGGCGAACTGGACCTTCACGGAGAATTGGCCGAGCACGACCCGCCAGGTCAATGTTGGTCCCAGCACCAAGTTGGACATACTCGGTGTCACCATCGAAACCACGCACGATTGGATCACCGGTCTTCCCCCATGGCGGGGAACGATGGATGTGAGCAGGACCGCACTGCAGAGACTCGAACCGGAGGCCTTCGAATGAAGCGCTTCAAGCGGGAAGAAGGCATCGCGCTGGTCTGGCTGGCCATGACCCTGGTGCTGTTGATCGGTATGGCCGGATTCGGTCTCGACCTGGGATGGCTCTATTTGAACACCGCCCGAGCCCAGAAGGCAGTGGATGCCGCCGCCCTGGCCGGTGTGGTCAACCTCCCCGGATTCATCACCCAGGCGCAAATCGACGCTGACGACGCGGCGGTGGCCAATGGTTACGACCCGGGGGGCGCCGACACCCTGACGGTCACCCCCTTGGCGGACAACAAGCTGCACGCCGAGCTACAGACCCAGGTCAACCCGATCTTCCTGGGAGTGCTCGGTTTCAACCAATTCAACATCACCAGGGAAGCCACTTCCGAATACATCAAACCGGTGCCGTTGGGCAACCCCAACAACTGCTTTGGGTGTCCCGGGGTTGGCGACTCCTGGGCCGCCATCTCATCTCAGTTCATCGATAAGGAGCATGGGGACCCGTATTCCACGCAATGTCTGGTTCCGTCGAGCCCCTCGTCGTGCGCGTCGGGCAATAGCGACTACAACCGGAGCGGGGCCTATGCCGGCTACTACTACGGGATCGAGGTGTTCGCCGGGTCATCGAACCTCACGGTCGACATCTACGACGCCATGTTCAATGGCCGACCCCAGGACGTGGAGACCGGCGATTTCGCGTTTAGCGGCAGTAGCGGCCCGACCACCAATTACTCGTTGCACATGGTCGACACCACCCCCCTGGACCCCACCGACAACCCGGCTATCGCCGGTTGCTCCTGGTCGCTCGACCCGGATGCCAACATGAACTACATCAATCAATGGGTGAACCTCTGCACCCTCGGTGGGTCGCTGACCCCCGGCATCTACGTCCTCCACGTCACTACCACGGGGGACGGGATCGCCAGCAACCATTACTCGGTCCAGGCCAATGCAGGCGGAACGCCACCTCGGGTGTACGGGATCAACGACATGTCGATCTGGTCCAACGACCTGGTCGCGAACAGTCAGCTGTATATAGCCGAGATCGAGGACATCCACGCCGGGAAGAAACTCGAGCTCCAGTTCTACGACCCGGGTGACGCCGACGCCGACTCGTTCATGACCCTGCTCTCACCCACCGGGGGCGTCCCCACCTGCAGCTGGACGGTGTGGAACCACAATCTCACTTCCCAGACCAAGCCCCCAGGGTCGGGGCCCTGCACCTGGAAAACCACCGATACCAGCGACCCAGACGGAGACGGCGATCGTCGGAACTTCAACGCTCAGTGGATCGTGGCCGTGATCGACCTCCCCGACGACCCCGCCGACATGTGTGGCGCCGACTGCTTCTGGAAGATGGAACTCGATCTCAGCCTCCCCACCGAGCGCACCACATGGCGGGCCCGGGTCATCGGTAACCCGGTGCATTTGATCCCACCGGAACCTGCGCCATGACCGGGGACCGGGGGACGGCAGCGATCGAATTTGCCTTTGCCATAGTTGTCCTGCTGATGCTCGCCCTCGGAGCCTACGAGTGGGGAACCGGGTTCTCTGATCGGATATCGATGACGGCGGCCGTCAGAGAGGGGGGTCGCGTCGGTAGTGCCGCCGGGGACCTGCCCGATGCGGATTGCCGGATCATCGAGGCGGCGGCAGGAGCTCTCCAGGGGGTCTCCGGAAACAACGTGAAAGAGCTTTGGATCTATCAGTCGGATGAGAACGGCGCCGTGACCCCGAATCGCCAGGTGTACGTACCGGACAGCGCAACCGACCCCGAGCTGATTTGCAGTGGTGGGTCGTGGTTTCGGACGACAACTGGCTGGCCCCCATCGGCAAGGGTCAACAGTGGTTCGGACCGGGACTGGCTCGGCGTCAAGGTCATCGTCGATCACGAATGGAGAACCGGATTCCTCTGGTGGGACGGCACGGTGGAATGGGAAGAGGACGCCGTCTTTCATCTCGAGCCTGGCGTCGTCAGCTGAACTCGGCAGAGGCCCAGCATTCCCAATAGTCAACGAGCGAGAGAACCCCCTCCCCCCTTCGGGGTACTCCCCCCAACGCTCACTTCGTTCGCTGGAGGGAGAAACAGAAGAGCATGTCATGTTCCTCCCCCAGGAGCGGAGCGACGTTTGGGGGAGGTGGCGCGGAGCGCCGGAGGGGGCTTCTCGCACCGGTTATTAGATCAAACCCAGCGCCTGCACCGCATTCCGCTCCTCGACCAGTTCGGCGATCGAAACGTCGATCTTGACCCGCGAGTAGTCGTCGATCTCGAGACCGGGAACGATCGACCAGGAGCCGTCCCGGCACACGCAAGGGAATGACGAGATGAGGCCTTCGGGAACACCGTATGAGCCATCGGAGGGAACCCCCATCGAGACCCAGTCTCCTTCCGGTGTCCCCGAGACCCAGTCCCGCATATGGGAGATCGCAGCGTTGGCGGCAGAGCCGGCAGAGGAGGCGCCACGGGCGGCGATGATCGCCGCCCCCCGCCCGGCCACGGTCGGGATGAAGACATCGTTTACCCAGTCATGATCGCCAACCAGCCCATAGGCCTGGTGGCCGTCCACCTCACAATGAAACAGGTCCGGGTATTGGGTCGACGAATGGTTCCCCCAGATCGTCATCCTCCTCACCGAAGTGACCGGCCGGCCGGTGCGCGACGCCAGCTGGCTGACGGCCCGGTTGTGATCCAGCCGGGTCATCGCGGTGAAGCGCCGGGGGTCGAGCCCTGTTGCGTTGTTCATCGCAATCAGGGCGTTGGTGTTCGCCGGGTTCCCCACGACCAGGACCTTCACCTCGGGAGTGGCCGCCGCGGCCAGAGCACGCCCGTGAAGGGTGAATATGGCACCGTTGGTCGAAAGCAGGTCCGAGCGCTCCATCCCCGCCTTGCGGGGCATGGCTCCCACCAGAAGGGCGATTTCGGCGCCATCGAAGGCCGACTCCGGGTCGTCGGTCTTGGTCAGCCCGTCCAGTAGCGGGAACGCCCCGTCCTCCAACTCCATCGCCACCCCTTCGAGGGCCGGCAGGGCAGGGGTGATCTCCAGCATCTGAAGGATGACCGGCTGGTCCCGGCCCAGCATCTCCCCGGCGGCGATCCTGAACAGCAGGCTGTAACCGATCTGGCCGGCGGCGCCGGTGACCGCTACCCGAACTGGTTGGTTACTCATGTGGTGGGCAAGCTACGCGGCAGGGGTCAGGTGAGGAAATCGAGTGCGATGTCCATTTGTGGGGCGGAATGTGTGATCCAACCCACCGAGATGATGTCGACACCGGTGGATGCGATCGACCGCACGTTGTCCAGGGTCACCCCACCTGACGCCTCGGTGACCATGCGCCCGGCCGTCATCTCGGCCGCCAACCGAAGGGTCTTGAGGTCCATGTTGTCGAGCAGCACCCGATCGGCTTCGGTGCCCAGAGCCACCTCGAGTTGTTGCAGCGTCTCCACCTCGACCTCCACCATGACCTCCGGCCCAACCCGCTCCCGGGCCGCTCTCACTGCGGGCTCGATCCCGCCGATGGCGGCGATGTGGTTGTCCTTTATCAGCACCGCGTCGAAAAGCCCGAGACGGTGGTTGACCCCGCCTCCCATCGACACCGCGTACTTGTCGAGGAGGCGCATCCCCGGCATGGTCTTTCGGGTGTCCGAGATGCGAGCGCCGGTTCCCTCCACGGCCGCTATGAACAGAGATGTCGCCGTGGCCACCCCCGACATCCGCCCCAAGAAGTTGAGCGCGGTTCGCTCGGCGCGGAGCAGGGATCTTGCCAAGCCGGCCACGGTGGCGATGCTCTGGCCTGCCGAGACCCGATCGCTGTCGCTCACAATCGCGGTGAAGGTTGACGCCGGGTCGATGGACTCGAACACGTAAGCGGCGACCTCCAGCCCAGCCACGATGCCCGCGGAGCGGGCGACCAGCGCTCCGTGCGCCTGAGTCTCCTCGGGGACGCAGCTGTCGCTGGTCAGGTCACCCACGGTGCCCAGGTCCTCGGCGAGGGAACGTCCTACCAGGTCGACATAGGCCGCCCGATCGATCACGTCACCGCCACCAGGTCCGCCCGGGTGGGGTCGATCAAAGTCCTGTGCTCCTGCATCGGGTCGGCCTCGGGGTAGTCGGCTCGGTAGTGGCTACCCCGCGACTCGCTTCTACGAAGTGCCGCCAACACCACCATCAAGGAGAGATCGGCCGCCACTCGGCCCGCGATGGTCCGGCGAAGGACGTTGTCGAGCTCGAGCAGGTGATTGCGGGCCTCCCAGAGCCCGGCGCCGGTCCGGACCAACCCCACCCGATCCCACATGATCTGTCTCAGCTCCTCCAGCGCCGGCCCGGCCACCAGAGGCAGATCGAACGCCTCCTTCGGCGCCATCGGCTCACCGTCGGGCTCGACCAGGTTCCGGCCGACATCGACGGAGGCCCGAGCGCCGAACACCAGGCCTTCGAGAAGGGAGTTGGAAGCGAGCCGGTTGGCGCCGTGGACACCGCTCGAGCTGCACTCGCCCACCGCCCACAGGCCTCCGATCGAAGTCTTTCCGTTGGAATCGGCGTCGATACCACCCATGTAATAGTGGGCCGCCGGCGACACCGGGAGCAGGTCTTCGCCAGGGTCGAGACCGACAGAGTGGGCGTGGGCGTTCACCGTGGGGAAACGATCGGCAAAGTTGACCAGGGATCGGGCATCGAGATAGGCGCCCATTCCCTTGTCGTACTGCCAGAAGATCGCCCTGGCCACGATGTCACGGGGAGCCAATTCGGCCATCGGGTGGTACTGATCCATGAATCGACGCCCGTGGGCATCGACCAGGATGGCCCCCTCGCCCCTGAGGGCCTCGGTGAGCAGCGGCATCGGGTCTTTGCCCGCAAGCAGTGCCGTGGGGTGGAACTGGACGAACTCGAGGTCCGCCAACCGGGCACCGACCCGGCCCGCCATCGCGATACCGTCACCGGTGACCCCGGGAGGGTTGGTGGTGCGTGAATAGAGACGCCCCGCCCCGCCCGTCGCCAGGACCACCGCCGGAGCCAGGACCACATCGCGTTCCTTGCCGTTGGCGGTGACCACTCCCACAACCCGGCCGTCTGCCATCACCAGGTCGACCACTCTGCGCTCGATGATCTGGATGCGGTCGGAGGCCTGCACGGCGGCGTTGAGGGCACGCATCACTTCGGCCCCAGTGGCATCACCGTCGGCGTGGACGACCCTTCTCCTCTGGTGGCCCCCTTCTTGGCCCAGCGAGAGGCCCCCATCGTCGTCACGGTCGAACTCGGCGCCGAGGTCGATCAGATTGTCGATTGCGGCCGGCCCTCCCTTGGTCAGAACGTCGACCACGTTTCTCACTGCCAGGCCGCCGGAGACGTTGAAGGTGTCGTCGGCGTGCAACTGTGGTGAGTCCTCGTCGGAGAGGGCGACTGCTATCCCCCCTTGAGCCCACCAGGTGGAGCCCATCTCGGGGACCGACATCACGTAGGCACGGGGAAGTCCGAGGGCAACGGTGAGCCCGGCGACACCAGCACCGACGATCAGGGGGGCGTCGAGGCGCGAGATGTCCGTCATCGGGTAGTTCTAGTCCTGACGTCCGACTTCGAGCATCCGGGAGACGGCCCTCCGGGCCCGCTCGGCGATTGCGGGGTCGATCTCGATCTGATGGGTGAGGGTGACGAGAGAGTCCCGGATGTTGTACAGGGTGATCCGCTTCATGTGGGGGCAGAGGTTGCAGGGGCGGATGTACTCGGTGTTGGGCGTCAGGCTGGCGACGTTGTCTGCCATCGAGCACTCGGTGATCATCATCACCCGGTCGGGCTGGTTGGTGGTCACCCACTGGATCATCCCGTGTGTCGACCCGACGTAGTCGGCCTCGGCCAGAACGTCGGGGGGGCACTCGGGATGGGCGATGACCTTGATCCCGTTATACCCCCGCCGGTACTCAGCAATCTCCTCGCCGGTGAACCGCTCGTGGACAATGCACGACCCTTCCCAGAGGACGACCTCGACATCGGTCTGGCTGGCCACCCACTTCCCCAGGTACTGGTCCGGGGTGAAGATCACCTTGTCGACCCCCAGCGATTCAACGACCGCCACCGCGTTGCTCGAAGTGCAACAGATGTCCGACTCGGCCTTTACCTCGGCGGAGGTGTTGACGTAGGTGACCACCGGGGCCCCCGGGTGCTGCTCTCTGAGGGCCCGCACATCGGCTCCGGTGATCCCATCGGCCAGGGAGCAGCCCGCCCGGAGGTCGGGGATGAGCACCATCTTCTCCGGATTGATGAGCTTGGCGGTCTCGGCCATGAAATGGACCCCGGCCAGCACGATGACGTCGGCCTCCGTCTCGACCGCGACCTGAGCCAGGGCCAGCGAATCACCTTTGATGTCGGCGGCCAGGTGATAGATGTCCGGCGTCATGTAGTTGTGGGCGGCGACGATCGCGTTGCGCTCCTTCTTCCACCAGTTGATCTCGTCGATCAAAGGCTGGAGGGCGACGACCTCCGCCTCGGGGAGGACATCGGTGGCACGGGTGATGGCGATCGGGGTCATCTAGCAAGAAGTGTAAGACCCACCGCCGGTCAGCAACCCGGGACGGCCCGTGAAGACTGCCCCCCTCCCCGGCTCCGCCGGTACTCCCCCCAACGCTCACTTCGTTCGCTGGGGGGAGGAATTCACATATGGGCAATGATGGCGTCGCCGAACTCCGAGGTCTTGACCTCGGTGGCGTCATCGGTGAGCCGGGCAAAGTCATAGGTCACGGTCCTCGCCCCGATCGCCCCCTGCAGGCCGGTGATGATCCGGTCGGCTGCCTCCCCCCAACCCATGTAGCGGAACATCATCTCGCCGGAGAGGATGAGGGAGCCCGGGTTCACCTTGTCAAGACCTGCGTACTTGGGGGCGGTCCCGTGAGTCGCCTCGAATACCCCATGACCGGTCACGAAGTTGATGTTGGCCCCGGGGGCGATCCCGATCCCCCCCACCTGAGCCGCCAGCGCATCCGACAGATAGTCACCGTTGAGGTTGGTGGTTGCGATCACCTCGTAGCTGGCGGGTCGGGTCAGGATCTGTTGCAGCATGGCATCGGCGATCACATCCTGGACCAGGAGCTTGTCACCCGGCTTTCCCCCGCAGTCCTCCCATGACACCGCAACATCGGAGAACTCCTCGCGCACCAGGTCGTAACCCCAGCTGCGAAACGCCCCCTCAGTGAACTTCATGATGTTGCCCTTGTGGACCAAGGTCACCGACTTCCGGTCGTTGGCCAGCGCATGGTTGATGGCAGCCCGGATCAGGCGCTTGGAGCGAGTGATGGAGATCGGTTTGATGCCAATCCCCGAGTCCTCCCGCACGTCCCATCCGTATTCGGCCCTGAGAAAGGCGATCAGCTTCGACACGTCCTCGGTGCCTTGCTCCAATTCGAGACCGGCGTAGACGTCCTCGATGTTCTCCCGGAAGATGATCATGTCGACCAGACCAGGCTCCTTCACCGGTGAGGGAACGCCCTCGAACCAGCGGATCGGGCGCACGCACGCGTAGAGATCCAGAATCTGGCGGAGAGCCACGTTGAGCGATCGGAACCCTCCACCGATTGGAGTCGTCAACGGGCCTTTGATCCCGACCAGAAAGGTGGCAAAGGCATCGACGGTCTCGTCGGGAAGCCACGATCCCACCTCGTTGTGGGCCTTCTCCCCGGCCAGGACCTCCATCCAGTTCAGCTTCCTGGAATCCCCGTATGCCTTCTTCACGGCGCCGTCGAAGACACGAACCGAGGCGGCCCAGATGTCGGGGCCGGTCCCGTCGCCCTCGATGAAGGGAACGATCGGGTCGTCGGGCACGGACAGGCCGTCCGGGCCCATGGTGATGGGTGTGGCCATGAAGAAGGCTCCTAAAGAAACGACTGAGGAGTCAATGACACTAGCGGAGCCACTTCTCGCCCCAAGCTGCCCGACTCCTGCCGAAATCAGGCGCGTCGAGCTCGGGCAGCCGTCAGCGTGTTGACCAACAGCATCGCCCTCGTCATCGGGCCCACCCCGCCCGGCACCGGGGTGATGGCCCCAGCCACCTCCCGGACCGAGTCGAAGTCGACGTCCCCCACCATGCCCTTCTCGGTCCGGTTGATGCCGACGTCGATCACCGTCGCCCCCGGCTTCACGAAATCCGCAGTGACCAACTCTGCCGAGCCGACCGCCACCACCAGGATGTCCGCCTCGCGGGCCACGGCCGCCAGGTCCTTGGTACGGGAGTGGCCGACCGAGACTGTGGCGTCCACACCCCGGCTCGCCAGCATCAACGCCAAGGGCCGACCCACCAGGAACGATCTCCCGATAATGACCGCCCGGACCCCCGAGATTGGTATGTCGTAGTGGGCGAGGATCCTCATGATCCCGCTCGGAGTGCATGGCCTGAGACCGGGCCGGTCGAGCACGAGCAACCCGAGGTTGTGGGGGTGCAACCCGTCGACGTCCTTTCCCGGGGCGATTCGCTCGACGATCCGCTCGGAGTCGAGGTCACCCGGCAACGGCAACTGGACCAGGATCCCGTCCACCGATTCGTCGGCGTTGAGCCTGTCGATGAGCTGTTCGAGATCCTCCTGGGAGACGTCGGCGCCCAGCTCGTTGTGGGACGACTCGATGCCGACCTCGGCCGCGTCGCTCCGCTTGCCCCTGACGTAGGTGTGCGAAGCGGGGTCGTCACCCACCAGCACGGTCGCCAGCCCTGGCGAGTAGCCGAGCTTTCCTACCGCCTCGGCCACCTCGGCCTTGACCACGGCCGCAACCGCCTTCCCATCGAGGATCAGCGCACTCATCTCAGTGACGGAAATGCCGGTTGCTGGCAAACACCAAAGCGATCCCGTGCTCGTTGGCGGCGTCGATCACTTCCTGGTCGTTGCGCGACCCACCTGGCTCGATCACGGCGGTCACCCCGGCATCCGCCAGGGCGTCGAGGCCGTCGCGGAACGGGAAGAAGGCATCGGAAGCAGCCACCGCACCCTGGGCCCGATCCCCGGCCTTGACCACCGCCCGCTCGGCCGCCCCCACCCGTGACTGGTCTCCGGCCCCAACCCCTATCGCGGCTCCGTCCGTGACGATCACGATCGCGTTCGACTTGGTGTTCATCGCCACGGTCCAGGCGAAGGCAAGGTCGAGCCGCTCTTCCTCGGTCGGGCTCCGCTCCGACACCACCTCCCAGGCGTCGGTTTCCTGCCTGTCGCGGGTCTGGACGAGGAAACCCTCCTCCAGGCGGCTCATGTCGGGATCACCGTCGCCGGGTGGGCCCGACACGAGAACACGGACTCCGCTCTTCTTAGCCAGAACGCTGAGCGCCTCGTCGGTCACGCCGGCGCAGACGAGGACCTCGACGAACTTCTCGCTGATCGATCGAGCCGTTTTCTCGTCCACTATCCCGTTCACCGCGATCACACCGCCGAAGGCCGACATAGGGTCGCATGCCCACGCCCGCTCGAAGGTGTCCGCAAGCTTGTCGCCCCGCGCCGCCCCACAGGGGTTGGTGTGCTTGACGATGACAACCACCCCAGGCTCGGCGTTGGCCAGTCTCCAGGCCGCCTCGGCGTCGGCATAGTTGTTGAAGGACATCTCCTTGCCTTGGTGCTGGACTGCGCCCCGCCACCAGGGCCGGGCGCCGTTCTCGACGTAAAGGGCTGCCTCCTGGTGTGGGTTCTCCCCGTAGCGCAACTCCGAGACACGGCGCAGAGGGATCACGAGATCTTCGCCGATCCATCCCACGATCGCGGCGTCGTAGGCGGCGGTTCGGAAAAAGGCATCAGCCGCAAGCCGCTTTCGAAGGTCGTCATCGAGCCCACCGCTCTCGACCGCCTTTGCCACCTCCTCGTACTGCTCAGGGGAACTGACGATCCCAACGTGTCGGTAGTTCTTGGCGGCGGCGCGCACCATCGCCGGGCCCCCGATGTCGATCTTCTCGATGACCTCGTCGGCGCCGGCACCCGACGCCACCGTTTCCCGGAACGGGTAGAGGTTCACCACCACCAACTGGAACGGCTCGATGTCGTTTGCCTCCAGGTCGGCTAGGTCCGCGGCGACATCGAGTCGGGCCAGAATGCCGCCGTGGATCCTGGGATGGAGGGTCTTGACCCTTCCCCCGAACATCTCCGGAGCCCCGGTCACCTCTTCCACCGTGGTCACCGCCAGACCGGCGTCACCGAGCGTCTTGGCCGTTCCGCCCGAAGAAACGATGTGAACGCCCGCTGCACTGAGGCGTTGCACAAACGGGAGCAGCCCTTCCTTGTCATACACACTGATCATCGCCCGCTTCACCGGCACCACACTCATTGCCAGATCACCTCCCCATCGACGACGGTCACCTCGCTCGCCACGAACGCACGCACCACCCGTGGGTAGAGGTCGTGCTCCTGCACCTGGATCCGGGCGTGAAGCGCGGCCACATCGTCCCCGGGAAGGACCGGGACCGCTCGCTGGGCGATTATCGGGCCGTGATCCACCTCCTCGTCCACCACATGGATCGTCACGCCTGTCACCTTGACGCCGTGGGCCAGCGCCTGCGCCACCGCGTTGGCTCCGGGGAAAGCCGGCAATAGAGAGGGGTGGATGTTGAGAATCCGACTGGGGAAACGACTGACCGCCTCCGAGGAGAGGATGCGCATGAACCCTGCAAGAACCATCAACTTGGCTCCGGCCCTTTCAACGGTGTCGGCGACGGCCTCGGAAAACTCGTTGCGCGACCCGAAGTCATCCCAGGGAAGAACGATGGTGGGGATCCCGGCCTGCTCGGCTCGATCCAACGCCTTGATCTCGGGCCGGTCGGCGACCACGACCCGGATCTCGGCACCCAAGTCAGGAGTGTCGATCAGGGCCTGCAGATTCGAGCCCGAACCCGAAACAAGAACTCCGATGTCGATGATGGCCCTCCACTTGACGGCCCGTCATCGCCGTCGCACGTGGTGGGGACTGTAGAACGTACGATTGTGACGAATGTTACCGATCGAACAGGTGCCCGCCCACGAATGGCGGACATGGCTCGAGGCCAACCAGGCCATGATCCTCGATGTGAGAGAGCCTCACGAATGGGCTCTGGGAACCCTGCCCGACGCGTTCCGGATCAGCATGGGGGACATACCCGACCGTCTTGGTGAGCTTGTCGACGAGATGGCGGTCCTCGTCGTCTGCCGCTCCGGGGCGCGTAGCCAGCAGGTCGCGGTCTATCTCTCGATGAACGGGCTCATCAACGTCGCCAATATGGCAGGCGGGATGAAGGCGTTGGGGATGCAGGACTGACCGGCTGACCGTCCTGACAGCCCCTTATCTGCGACACTTGGGGTCATGAACGAGGACCGCAAGCTCCCGGGTTGGCTGCTGCCCGTCGCCGGGTTCCTCGTGGTCGTGGCCCTGGTCGCGTCAGGCCTGCTTCGCGAGACACCCGACCTCGATCCGGCGACACCGGAAGGGACGGTCCAGGCCTATCTCGAAGCTGTGTTCGCTAGAGACCAGGAGGCGGCGGCCGAATACACCGAAGGCGAATGTGACCCCAATCTCGGGCCGGGCACTCCAACGGAAGGCGTCTCGGCTACCCTGGTCAGCGTTGATCTCACAGCAAGCAACGCGACCGTCGTCGTCCGGCTGAGCCAGCCCTCGCAGGATCCATTGGGCGGTTTGAGCGAGTACGACGAGTGGTTCTACCTCGTCAAGCGAGACGGCACCTGGGTGATCCAACAACCGGTGTGGCCCTACTACGGAGTCGACTGCTGAAGCAATGACGCCGATCATCTCCCTCGTCCTCCTCCTGGCCGTCATCGCCGGCGTCGGTCTCCTCATTTCGCGACTGTGGCATCGGCGCCCGGATCAGCCGGACCAGCAGGGTGTCGACATCCTCCCTTATCTGATCCTGGCGCTTGCGGTCGGGGTCGCCACCTTCTCCCTCGCCCGCCTGGCCCGGGCCGGTCTCGCCGGGGATCGTCTCGCAGGCGAGAACACCAACGAGATCGCGGCCGCGCTGGCCGGCATGGTGGTGGCTGCACCTGTCTCCTTCGTCCTCTGGCGTCGTCAGCTTGGCCGCCGCAAGCTCCATCCCCGGCTGCCGGGCTGGCCGGTCTATCTGGCCTTGATCGAGGTCGTCTTCCTCACCGCCTTCTTCAGCAGCGTGAACCAAGTGGCTCGAGCCATGTTCGGTGACGGCGGAACCAACCCCTGGACCAACCTCATCGTCTATGGCGGTGTGGTGGCCTTCCATTGGTGGGCGGCTTGGCGGGAGCCGCCAGCCGGCGATGCCTCCGAGCTGCCCCGTCTCATCGGCTCGGGGGTGGCCCTGATCGCCCTCGCCATCGGCCTCGCCGGGGTGCTCGGCTGGCTGTTGGAATGGGTCTACGACCAGGGTTTCGTCGAGGAGTCTCTCAACGCACGGTCTGGGGACGACGCTTTGGTGGCCCTCGCCCTCCTCGTCACCGGCGCCCCGATCTGGGCATGGCGCTGGCTGCCGGCATGGGACGAAGAGCCGTCCGTCCTCCGCTCGGTGTACCTGGCTGCGGTCTCGGTGTTCTCGCTCGCTACCGCCCTCGGCACAGGGATCGCCATCGTCGCCCAAGCCCTCGGATACGCATTCTCGTCCACCGTGGACGCGGCCGACCATTTCGAGTCGCTTCCCACCACGCTGTCGATCCTGCTGGTTGCCCTCGCCATCTGGGTCCATCACCGACGTCGCATGGGCCGTAACCGGAATCGGGCGGTGATCGGTTACGGGTATTCGATGGCTGCCATCGGTCTCGGGGCCCTGGTCGGCGGAGGAACCGCCCTGGTGACCACGGTCTGGGACACTCCGCTCGCCGGGGACCCGACCCGACAGGGCCTGATCGCCCTTGGGCTGACCGTGCTCGTTGCCGGGTCGGTGTGGCGATTCTTCTGGCGCGCCGCCCAGCAACACCGACTCGGTGAGCTGCGGGCCCTGCAGAGACGGGTCTATCTGATAGGAATGGCTTTCATCCTCGGCCTGACCGCGGCCGGCGCTCTCATCGCGGTCCTGGTCGTCGCCTTCCAGACCGTGCTCGGTGAAGGCGAACAGTCAACTTCGTCGCTTCCGACTTCGATCTCACTCACGGTCTTGGCCGGCATCGCGACCTGGCATCTCCTCACCGTCCTCCGGGCCGATGGCCCCAGGGACGTGACCCCGGCCGGCGCTCCGTTCTCTGTGACCGTGATCTGCTCCCACCCGGGCCCCCTGGCAACGGTGTTCCCCAAGGAGGCGAGGATCCGTGTTCACTATCGGACCGACGGTGTCGGTGTCGTCGACGAGGCCATGGCGGGACAGATCGTGGAAGCGGTGGGCGGCCGGCCGTCATATGTGTGGGTCGATCAGGACGGGTTTCGCACCGCCCCGGTCCGCGGCGACTGATTCGGCCTCGAGCGTCTGGGAGCATGCCGGCCCGTGACCTGGCTCGCCGGCAAGCTGTTGAGGCTCAAAGGATGGAGATTCACCGGGGAGCTGCCTGATCTCCCCAAGCTGATAATCATCGGGGGGCCCCACACCAGCAACTGGGACTTCATCATCTACCTCGCCGCCCTGCACCATTATCGGATGAAGGCGTCCTTCATCGGCAAGCACACCTTGTTTCGCTGGCCCTTCGGGTACTTCTTCCGATGGCTGGGTGGGATCCCGGTGGACCGGTCGAAGCCCGGCGGGCTGGTGCAACAGGTGGTCGACGCCATCGAGCGATCCGAACGGATGATCCTGGTCATGGCGCCGGAGGGGACGAGAAAGGCCGCTCCCTTCTGGAAGTCGGGCTTCCTCCAAATCGCGGCCAAGGCCGAGGTCCCGATCGTCCTCGGCTATGTCGACTTCGCCAACCGGCTCGCTGGTCTGGGTCCCCTGCTCCGGTTTGACGGCGGCGTCACCCGGTTCATGGACCAGGCTCGGCGGTTCTACTCCGACAAACAGGGTCTCCACCCCGAGGGAAAGGGCCCGATTAGGGTGCGCGAGGAAGTGGAGCCCGACCCAGGGCCTGGCTAAACAGCCATTCGTTTCAGGGCGGAGCGGTCGACCTTGCCGAGATGGGTCTGAGGCAACCGTTCGACGAAATAGACGCGTCGTGGGTGCTTGTAGGGCTCGAGGTGTGAGAGCACCCAGTAGATCAATTCCTGTTCGTCGACCTCCTCTGCCACCACGAAGGCGACCGGCTTCGCCAGGCCATCGGAGTCGTTGACGACCACCACTGCACACTCCCTCACTGCCTCATGGTCGAGAAGGGTCGACTCGACTTCTTGGGGACGGAACCACTTCCCCTTGACCTTGATGGCGTCGTCGGCCCGACCGCGATGGGTGACATAACCATCATCGTCGATCGAGATCAGATCCCCCCCGACGAACCACTCGCCGCGAAACGCCTCAGAGGTCTGCCCCGGATCCTCCCAGTAACCGGGGCCCAACGATTGCCCGCGCACCCAGAGTCGCCCCACTTCCCCGGCTGCCAGCTCGAGGCCGTCCTCGTCACAGGCTTTGATCTCGAACCCGGGGACCACTCGACCCAGGGTCCCCGGCCTCACCTCGCCAAGTGTGTTGGTGATGAAGATGTGCCACATCTCGGCAGTGCCCAGACCGTCGAGCAACTCGACGCCAAGTCTGTCCTTCCAGCGGTGATAGAGAGCCTCGGGCAGGGCCTCGCCGGCGGTGGTGGCCAAGCGCAGCGAGGACAGGTCAGCCGCCGCCACCTCTGGATCCGACAGCATCTGATTGACCGCCGAAGGGACCGTCACCAAGACCGTGGCCCGATGACGCTCGATACGCTCGACTATGGCCTGAGGGGTCGGTGGCCCTGGGAAGAGGACGACCGAAGCACCGACCGAGAACGGGAAGAACAGGTTTGACCCGGTGGCATATCCGAAATAGAGCTTGGGCGCGGCGATGGTGACGTCGTCTCCCTTCAGCCCCAACGCGCCGCGGCCATAGAGCTGGGTGGTGTTGGCGAGGCTGCGGTGGCTCTGGGGAACCGCCTTGGGGGAGCCGGTGGTGCCACCTGAGAACAGCCAGAGGGCGGGGTCGGTGGCAGCGGTGTCGACGGTGGCGAGGTCGGAGCCCGACAACCGGACCGTGTCATCGACCACCAGCTCCTGGGGCTGCCACTCCCCCGACCTCACCGCTTCCCGGTATAGGGCCAGATAGTCGGCATGGACCACGGTGGCGCTCGGCCGGGAGGTGCGGATGATCGCCGCCATCGCCTCCACGGTCAGACCCGGGTTGAGCATGATGGCGACCCCACCAAGGCGAAAGATGCCGAACAGGGCTGCCACGTAGGCGAGGCCGTCGGGAAGCACGATCAGGGCCCGATCCTGAGGCCCCACTCCCAGGTCGCCGAGCATCGCCCCGATGGTGGATGCTGCCGCGTCGACTTCCGCATAGGAAACGGCGCCATCGTCGAGAAGAAGGGCGGTGGCGTCCCCGAGGCCTTCGTCGAGCCGGTCCCGCAACAAGAATCGGTCCACGTTGAGACGCTCGGGCCACGTGATCACGGGAAGCGACGCTAGTCGGCACTACGGTCTCGGCCGGTGAGAACCGCTTTGGTCACCGGGCCTTCGTCGGGGATCGGCCGGGCCACCGCCCTCGGTCTCGCCAGGTTGGGGCTCCATGTGGTTGCAGCCGGGCGCTCACCGGTGAGGACCCAGCCGGTGCTGGATCAGATCAAGGCCGAGGGTGGCTCTGCCGAGTATCTCCACCTCGATCTGGCCTCATTGAGGTCGGTGCATGAAGCGGCCTCGAACTTCCTCGAGGGCGGCCGCCCGCTCGATGTCCTGGTCAACAATGCGGGTGTCGGCGCCGCCAGCGGGGTGACCGAGGACGGTTTCGAGGTGCATTGGGGGGTGAACCACCTCGGCCATTTCCTACTGACCAGCCAGCTGGCGCCGGCGCTGGTCGAGAGAGCGAGAGTGGTCTCGGTATCCAGCGACTGGCACTATCGGGCCCGGAGCCTCCATCTGGACCAGGTTCGGGGCCGAAGTTGGGTCCCCTTCGGCTTGGGCTATTACGCGGCATCAAAGGCGGCCAACATCCTCTTCATCCGGGAGTTGGCGGGGCGACACCCTGAATGGGGCTGCCACGCAATGCACCCCGGCCTGACCGACACCAACCTGATCCCGTGGCCGATCAGACCCGTGATAAGGAGCTCGTTGCTCACCCCGGAAGCGGCCTCGGACACGGTCATCTGGTGCGCGGTGTCCGACGAGTTAACCGGCCAGTCCGGGCTCTATTACGCCCGACGCCAGGTGCACCAGGCCTCCCCCCTCGCCAGCGACGATTCCGTCGCCGCCGAGTTGTGGGAGAGGTCGGTGGAGTGGACAGAGGGCTAGCTTCTTCTCATGGCCGAGGACAGTCTCTACTACGGCGACTATCTACAACTCGACAAGCTCCTCTCCGCTCAAGCGCTCGAGAGTGAGCGGGCCGGGGAGCAGGTGCACGACGAGATGCTCTTCGTCATCGTCCATCAGGCCTACGAGTTGTGGTTCAAGCAGATCCTGTGGGAGATCGACGACCTCCTGGTCATCTTCGGGAGGGATCTCGTAGACGAACAGGACATGGGCACCGCGGTGGGCAGGCTCCGTCGCATCGTCGAGATCCAACCGATCCTGATCCAACAGGTGGCCGTCCTGGAGACGATGACGCCTCTCGACTTCCTCGACTTCAGGGATTACCTGTTCCCTGCCTCGGGATTCCAGTCCGTGCAGTTCCGGATCGTCGAGAACAAGCTGGGCATGCGTCGCGAGGACCGGCTGCGGTTGGCAGGCGCCCCCTACACCGCCCGTTTCACCCCCGAAGACCGGGAGACGGTGGAGGCATCCGAAACCGAGCCTTCGCTGTTCGATCTCGTCGAGCATTGGCTGGAGCGAACCCCATTCCTGGAGAGTGGGGGCTTCCAGTTCCGCGAGGCCTTCCAGGACGCGGTGCGGGCCCGGCTCGAGGCCGACCGTGATGTGGTAGCCACCAACCCCAACCTCACCCCCGAGGAGCGGGACGCTCAGCTCGAGGACTTCGTGCTCACCATGGAGCAGTACGAGGCACTGTTCGACGAGGCGAAGCACACCGAACAGCAGAAGGCGGGACGAAGACGTCTCAGCCACCGAGCCTTCCAGGCAGCCCTCTTCATCAATCTCTACCGGGACCAGCCTGCCCTGCACGAGCCGTATCAGATGCTGGAACTGCTCATGGACATCGACGAGGGGTTCACGGCCTGGAGACATCGCCACGCCCAGATGGCCCTGCGGATGATCGGGCGGCGCATCGGCACCGGCGGATCGGCCGGGGCCAAGTACCTGGAGAAATCGGCGGAACGGAGCCGGATCTTCGGCGACTTGTTCGATCTCTCGACGTTCCTCATCCCCCGGGACAGCCGGCCTCCACTTCCGCGCGACATCGTGGAGGCAATGAGATTCCGGTATCAGGGATGAACCTGAAGCCGGGTTTCTCACGCTTTCTGGGAGCAGCGCCGGATCGTCTCCACTTCGCGGCACATTCCCACCACCCATGGCCGGATGTCTCCTTGGAGGCCCAGCAGGAGACGTGGCTCGACGCCGCCCGTCTGATGGATGACAAATGGGAGCACATCTTCGGCACCGTGATCCCCCAGACGACAGCCAGGATTGCCACCATCCTCGGGCTCTCCGACCCGACGACACTGACCTTCGGGCCCAACACCCACGATTTCCTGACACGGCTCTTCTCCTGTCTCGAGCCCCCGGTTCGGGTGCTCAGCACCGATGCCGAGTTCCACTCCTTCAACCGCCAGTCACGGAGATGGGAGGAGGCCGGTCTCGCCATCGTGGACCGGATCCCGGCAGAGCCCTTCGACACCTTTGCCGAGCGTTTCACCCGGGAAGCCCGAGCCGGTGTCCACGATCTGATCTATCTGAGCCAGGTCTTCTTCGATTCAGGATTCGTCGTGCCCGATTTGGATCGAGTTGTCTCCTCGGTCTCGGAGGACCGCGCCTTCGTGGTCATCGACGGCTACCACGGCTTCATGGCCCGGCCCACCCACCTCGGCGCCATCCAGGACCGGGTCTTTTTTCTCGCCGGTGGCTACAAATACGCCATGGCGGGCGAGGGTGCCTGCTTTCTCCATTCACCACCCGGGTATGGGCCGCGACCGGTCGACACCGGTTGGTACGCCGGGTTCGGCCAGCTGGAGAGCGGGGTCAGCGGTCAGATCCCCTATGCCGAGGACGGCTCGAGGTTTGCCGGAGCCACCTACGACGTCTCCGGCATCTACCGGATGCGTGCAGTGCTGGCCTGGCTCGAGGCGTCCGGAGTGACCGTGGCCGACATCCGGGACCATGTCGTCGACCTCCAGAACCGGCTGCTGGCCACTCCCAGCCTCCCCGGTGAGTTGATCCCACCGTCTCCCCACGACCGGGGGAACTTCCTCACCTTCAGATCTGAAGGTGCCGGTGACGTCTACCGGGCACTCCACGAACGGGGAGTGATCACCGACTACCGCGGCGATCGGCTTCGAATCGGCTTCGGCATATATCACGACGCGGGCGACGTCGACCGGTTGGCCGAGGTGCTGGCCGGGCTGTAAGCCCGAGGGGAGGTCTCCCCTCTCCTCTCCTTTCGTTCTGGCGCGGATATCTGGACCCAAGGGTCCAGATCTCCGCGCCAGAACGAACGAGATGAACGAGATGAACGGGGGTGAAGGTCAGGGGTTGACCACCGCCACCCCGACCAATTCGACAACCGAGCGGGGGTCGAAGAGCTCAGCTACACCGATCAGGGCCATGGGAGGGAAGTGACGGCCGAACACCTCGCGGTAGGCGGCACCGATCGGCCCCAGGTTCTCCCGATAAGCATTGATCTGGGTGGTGTAGATGGTCAGCGACACCAGGTCGTCCGGCTCCCCGCCCGCCTCTTCGATGACCGTGGCCACCGCCCGACAGGCCTGGGCGAACTGCTCAACCAGGCCATCGTCGATGTCCAGATCGGGGTGATGACCGGTCTGACCGGCGATGTAGAGGGTGCGACCCACCGCGGAGAGTGCGCCATGGGAGAACCCGAATGGGGGCGTAATGCCGTCGGGGTTGAAGAGATGATGCCGGCTCATCGCCCCTCCCACACCGGCGGTCGCTTCCCGGTGAAGGCCTCGTAGAACTCGGCGTGGTCCTTCGTCGTCATCAACAGAGCCTGGGTGAACGCCTCGAGCTCGATCGCCGAGCCGAGATCCATGTCGAGCTCACGTCCGATCAACACCTTGGTCGCCCCATAGGCGAGGGTGGGGCCCTCGGCGAGACGGTTGGCGAGATCCGCCGCCTCGCCGGCCAGCTCATTGTCGGGAACGGCTTTCGAGGCAAGCCCGAGTCCCACCGCCGCCTCGGCCTCCACCTTCTCCCCGAGCAGGAGCAACTCGGTTGCCCGACCCAGCCCCACGATCCGCGGAAGGAGATAGGCCGAGCCCATGTCGGCGCCCGCCAGGCCGACCCTGGTGAACAGGAATTGGAAGGAGGCCGATTGGGCAAGGATCCTCAGATCGGAAGCGAGTGCGATCACGGCACCCGCGCCGGCGGCTACCCCATTGACCGCGGCAATCACCGGAATGGGGAGACGCCGGATCCGCTCGACCACCGACCCGGTCATCCGTGTGAACTCGAGGAGGCCCCTGGTGTCCATCTTCATCAGGCTCCCGATGATCTCATCGACGTCACCGCCCGAGCAGAACCCGCGCCCCTCGCCGGTGATCACCAGCACCGCCACGTCGTCCCGGTGCTCGAGCTCGCCGAGCAGGTCGCGGAGATCGGCGTAGACGTCGAAGGTCAGGGCGTTGAGTCGATCCGGGCGATTGAAGGTGATGGTGGCCACACCCAAGTCGACCCTGAAGTCGAAGTTATTCCAGGACCCGGTGAGCGCGGCGGAAGAGCGAAATGGGCTCAAGAGGCCTAGATGTTCACCCTCGCGGGCTGGGCGTCATCGGCGGTCAGGTAGGTGACGATCCCGTAGAGCAGGGCAAGCCCCAGGATCGGAGTGAAGACCCGCTTCAGGGTGGCGCTCTCGCTGACCAGCCCGGCGACGAAGCCGGTGACGCCGATATTGGTTCCCCAGAAGATGATCCGGTTCGCCCTCTCCGAGACACTCGACGCCATTGCCATCATCGCAAAGATCAGGTTGGTGACCACCGCGATAAAGTTGACATGATCGAGGGCGATCAGCCAGTGCTCGATCTCCTCGAATTCGGAGCCCCCCACGAACAACGAGACCACGTAGGCGAGCAGCCCGACCCCGACCACCAGTCCGATCACCGCTGTCCGGGGCATCGCCTCGACGATGGACCCGCCCCACTGCGACGGAGCCAGGAAGCTGCGGAGCCTCACCAACAGGATGATCAGGCCAACAACCTCGAGGGGGACGTTGAGCTGAAGCAGCATGTCGTTGTCGAGAAGAAAGCCAACCAGCCCCAAAAGACCTGCGAGGAATATGAGGAGCATCTGGATCATCCCAGCCCGGGACTCGGACAACTTCGGTGCTGCCCCTTTGCGGATAAGCCATTCGATCAGAGCAACCGCAGCAAGGATCACATAACCGATGACCATGGCCGCCGGATGGGCTCCGCCCAGGCGATCGGCATTCTCGGCCGACACGATCTCGGTGCCCGCCAATTGGAGGCCGAGCAGGACTCCAAGCACTGCACCGATCACCAGGAACAGCAGGGCGAGGCCCAGACCGAACTCCGCCACATCCCAACTCTTGCCCCGTTTGCGACGAAGGACCCAGACGAACATCCACACCATGGCGATGAAGGCCAGAGTGCCGCCAATCGGCCGCTGGATCGTCTCCTCGATGTTCAGGATGTCACCAGACCAGAAGGCAAGGACATACAGGGCCAGGGCGATGATTGTGAAGGTGGCCAAGGTGTTCGACGAGTTGTCGTCGGGCGACCCAAACATCCAGATCGCTCCCCCGAAGACCGAGAGGGTGATCCACCCCAGCGTCCCGGCATGCACATGGGTGAGCAACGTGTTCCGTGGAACGTCCCAAACGTCTGTGCCGTTGAGGATCCCGATCACGACAGTGATCACGAAGATCACCAGAGCTGCCCGAAACAGGTTCCTGACACCGGGCGGAGCTACGCCCATTTCTGCCCCCTTTGTTGGTTGGTGGGGGCATTATGACGGGAGGCTCTCGCCCGCGGCGGGCTGAATCGACTCGATGTCGGTAACTTGAGCCGTGCCGATGACCCCACTCCCCCTGGTCGACGAGTCCGAGCGCATCGCCCGCTCCCTGCTCGATGTGGCCGAGCGTGGGGTTCCAGGCCGGGTCAACCGCGATCTGGTCGCAGCCATCGCCGAGCACGGGCTGTTCGATCGCCTCTTTGCTACCGAGGGAGTCACCGCCACCGACCTGTGTGCCATCCGCCAGGGTCTGGCCCGGGTCTCAACCGAGGCCGAGACCACATTCGCCGTGCAGGGATTGGGGGCGATTCCGATTCACCTGGCCGGTTCCCCGGTCGTACGGGAGGAGTGGATCCCTGCGATGAGAAGCGGGCATGCGGTTGCCGCGTTTGCCCTCACCGAGCCGGGCGCAGGGTCCGACGCCGCAGCATTGTCCACCCGGGCCGAGCCCGACGGCGATGGTTACCGCATCACCGGCGAGAAGGCCTACATCTCCAATGCACCTGACGCCGATTTGTACACCGTCTTCGCCAGGACCACCGAGGGAGCCGGAGCTCGCGGGGTGACCGCCCTCGTCGTCCCCGGTGACTCGACGGGATTGACTGGGGAGACCATCCCCATGATCTCACCCCACCCCCTGGGACGGCTCCACTTCGACGGTGTCTTCGTCTCCGCCTCCCATGTCCTGGGCGAGGTCGACCAGGGGTTCCGGGTGGCGATGCAGACCCTCGACCTGTTCCGACCCAGCGTTGGTGCCTTCGCGTTGGGGATGGCGGAGGCGGCCCTCAGCATCGCGGTCGACCACGCCACCACCCGAACCGCGTTCGGCACACCGATCTCGGACTTCCAGGGGGTCTCGCATCAGTTGGCCGACGTTCGACTCGCCATCGAGGCGGCACGGCATCTGGTGTACGCGGCGGCTGAGGCCCACGACTCCGGCGACCGGGAAACCCTGACCGGGAAGGCAGCAATGGCCAAGCTGCATGCGACCGAAACCGCGCAGAAGGCGGTCGATGTGGCGATCCAGGTGCTCGGGGCGAGAGGGCTCGAAGCGGGCTCCACCCTGGCCCATCTCTACGTCGAGGTTCGGGCTCCCCGCATCTACGAAGGCACTTCCGAGATCCAGCGCAACATCATCGCCCGGGAGCTGTTCGCCGGGAAGATCTAATAGCCGTCTGCTTCCCCTTCCGTTTTGGCGCGGAGTTATTGCCCTATAGGGCAATAACTCCGCGCCAAAACGAGGGAACGAGGGGGGGAACGAGGAGGGGAACTCGGATAGATGGCCTTACGCCACTGCGTGGCCGGCCCGCACCATGATGCAGGCCCGGGTGATCCACACGAAGGGGCCGTTGGAGAGTCGCTCCTCGAGCTCGGGGGAGTCGGCCCCGGGCTGAACCCAGATGTTGGAGAGGCCTGCCTGCTCGCACTCGTCGAGCACCGTGAGCCCTCTGGAGGCGGGGATCACGAGGTCGGCGATGGTGGGCGTCTCCGGCAAGTCCGCGACCGAATGCCAGCACGGGTCGCCGTCGACCGTTTCCCGATACGGGTTGACGGCAAAGACCTTGTATCCCTTGGCCTTCAGATCCCGATAGATGATCCCGCCGTATTTCCCGGGACGGTCGGTGGCCCCGATGACTGCGATCGAAGCCCCGGGTTGTGAAAGAAGTGGCGTCAGGTCGGTCATTTGCTCGACAACGGTATCGGAAGTTGAGAGCTTCCCAGGAATCCACTCTGTACCGTGAGCGGGCGTGAACAGGATCCTCATCGACGGCGGTCCCCTCACCCGAGCCGACGTGATCGCGGTCGCCCGGGATGGGGTGAGCGTGGCACCGGATCCCGGGTTGGCCGAGCGGATGGCACCCGCCCGCGATATCGTCCAACACGCTGTCGATTCGGGGGAAGTGGTCTATGGGATCACCACCGGGTTCGGCGCACTGGCATCTACCCACATCGGTCGCGACCAGACCGAGGCCCTTCAGTACAACCTGATCCGCTCCCACGCCGCCGGTGTGGGAGAGCCGCTCCCCGACATCATGGTGCGGGCGATGCTCCTGCTCCGGGCACGCACTCTGGCCCATGGTCATTCCGGGGTCCGTCCCGAGATCGTGGAGCGGATGATCGAGATGCTCAACGCCGGGATGCTGCCGCTGGTCCCCTCACAAGGCTCGGTTGGGGCTTCGGGTGACCTGGCACCGTTCGCTCATCTGGCGCTGCCCCTGATCGGCGAGGGAAAGGTCCGTTGGAATGGCCAGGTCCTTCCGGCCGCCGAAGCCCTGGCTACCGCGGGTCTCGAGCCACTTCAGCTGCAAACCAAAGAGGGCCTCTCTTTGCTCAACGGGACCGAAGGAATGACGGCGATGGGAATCCTCGCCCACGACCAGGCCAAACGCCTGCTGATGGCAGCGGACATCGCCTGCGCCCTGACCGTCGAGGCCGTGCTGGGCAGTGCGCGGCCTTTCCGGCCCGAAGTCCATGCCCTCCGCCCCCACCCGGGCCAGGTCCGCTCGGCTCGGCGCATCGCGGCCCTGCTGGAAGGGAGTGAGATCGGAGCCAGTCATGCCGACGACTTCAATCATGCAGTTCAGGACGCCTACTCCCTGCGTTGCGCTCCGCAGGTCCACGGTGCGGTGGCCGACACCCTCGACCACATGGAGCGCGTTCTCGACATCGAGATGGGCTCGGTGGTCGACAACCCCATCGTCTTCCCCGAAACCGCGGAGGTGGTCTCGGCCGGTAACTTCCATGGCCAACCCCTGGCCTTCGTCCTCGACTTTTGCGCTATCGCAGTGACCGAGCTGGGCTCGATCTCGGAGCGAAGGACCGACCGGATGCTCGACCCCACCCGTTCCGCCGGCCTCCCCGCCTTCCTCTCCCCGGATCCGGGGGTCAACTCCGGCTACATGATCAGCCAGTACACCCAGGCGGCTCTAGTGGCCGAGAACCGTGTGCTTTCGCATCCGGCGTCGGTGGAGTCGATCCCCACCTCGGGGATGCAGGAGGACCACGTCTCGATGGGCTGGGGTGCCGGGCGAAAGCTGTTCCCGGTGCTGGACAACACCCGCCGGGTGCTGGCCGTTGAGATGCTCTGCGCCGCGCAGGGCCTGGAATACAGAAAGCCGCTTCGCCCCGCCCCCGGCACCGCCGCAGTGGTCGCCCTGATCCGGGAGCACGTGCCACCGCTCACCGAGGATCGCCCGCTGGCCGACGAGATCGAGACGCTGGCCGGGCTCATCGGGTCGGGCGAGATCGAGACGGTGGTCTCCGAGCACACCGGATGACCGATCTCCTTCTGACCGGCATCGGGAGGTTGGTGACCAACGGGGGCCCGTCACTCCCCGAGGCGGCGGTTGCCATAGAGAACGGCCGAATCACCTATGCCGGCACCGAGGGCGATGCGCCCTCGCAAGGATCAGGCCAGCACATCGGCTGTCAAGGCCGGGCCGTGATTCCCGGATTCGTCGACGCCCACACCCATCTTGTGTTCGCCGGTGACCGCGCCGATGAGTTCACCCACCGCCTGGCCGGAGCCGACTACACCGGTGGGGGCATCCTCTCCACGGTTGCGGCGACGAGGGCCGCCTCCGAAGACGAGCTGTTCCGGGAAGCTGCCGGCAGGGCGCTTCGGATGATCGCCGCCGGCAGCACCACCGTTGAGGTCAAGACCGGTTACGGGTTGGAACTGGAGGCGGAGCAGAAGCTGCTACGGGTGGCTCACCGTCTCGCCGACGAGCTGCCGATCGGGGTGAAGACCACATTCCTCGGGGCCCACACCATTCCACTCGAGTTTCAAGAGGATCCCGACGGATACGTCGACCTGATCGTGGAGGAGATGCTGCCTGCGGTTGCCCCCGACGCCGACTACTGCGACGTCTTCGTGGAAGAGGGTGCTTTTACCGTCGATCAGGCCCGGCGGGTCCTCGAGGCGGCCGCGACCCACGGCCTGTCGGCTCGGGTCCATGCCGAGCAACTGAGTCACAGCGGGGGTGCCCGGCTTGCCGCCGAGCTGGGAGCAGCGTCGGCCGATCATCTCGATCGGGTCAACGAGGACGAAGCCGACGCCCTGGCCGGCGCCGGTGTCAGCGCCGTTCTGACCCCAGGGGCCTCCTACTCCTTGCGCAGACCGCAGGCGCCGGGGCCGATGCTCCTCGATCACGGCGTGACGGTCGCCCTCGCCACCGACTGCAACCCGGGAACGTCCTATTTCGAGTCGATGGGGCTGGTGATCTCCCTGGCCTGTGTCTTGATGGGGCTCAGGGTCGACCAGGCGGTCTTCGCCGCCACCCGGGGCGGGGCGCTCTCCCTCGGCCTCGACGACCACGGGATCCTGGAACCGGGTGCCGTTGGGGACGTGGTGATACTCGATGCGCCTTCGGAGACCCACCTGGCCTACCGGCCCGCCACCAACCTGGTGTGGAAGACGATCAAAGCCGGAGTCGTGGTGGCCGGCTGAGCGGCCCGGCTTCGATGCGCATAGATTCGAAGCCCCGGCCTGAAGGAAGACCATGGATCGGCTCAAGATCGAAGCCTTCCTCGATCGCTTCCTCGACCTTGCGTCCGGAGCCACCACCATTGGGCTCCTGGCAGTTGCCGACCGAAGCGGTCTCTCCGCCTATCTGGGGACAGGTAGCGGCGGGACTAGCATCGAGATCGCCGAAGGTGCCGGTCTCGACCCGAGGTATGTCCAGGAGATCCTGTCCGGACTTGCCGCAGCCGGGGTGGTGGCCTATGACTCCGGGACCGAGCGGTTCGAGCTTCCTCCCGAACACGCACTGTTTGTCTCCGACGAGGACAGCCCATATTTCATGGGCGGCTGGTTCGACATGATCCCGGCGGTGATGGGCCAGCTCGACAGGGTCGCCGCCGCCACGGTGCATGGTGGTGGCGTCGAATTCGAGCAGTTCGGCCCGGCGCTGATCCGCGGCATCGACCGGGGCAACGGCCCGTCGCAACGGGTGTTTCTCACGACACGCTGGCTCCCGGCGGTTCCGGGCCTGGCCGGGCGGCTGGAATCCGGAATCCGGGTGGCGGACGTGGGTTGCGGTTCGGGCAATGCCGTGATCCTGATGGCGCAGGCGTTCCCCGAGTGCCAGGTGTTCGGATTCGACATCTCCCAGGAGTCGATCGACCTCGCCTCCGAGCGCTCCAAGGCCATACCCAACGCCAGGTTCCAGGTTGCCGGAGTCGAGGATATCCCTGTTGACCCGGGGTTCGACCTCATCACCAGCTTCGATGTGATCCACGACCTGGCGGATCCTCTGACCGGTCTGCGCCGGATCCGGGAGTCGTTGTCGGACAACGGCCGCTATTTGATGTTGGAGCCTCACGCCAGCTCTGATCTGGCAGACAACCTGCATCCGCGCGGGTCATTGCTCTACGGCATCTCGACATTGCTTTGCATGACCCAGTCGCTCGCCGGTGGAGGCGAGGGTCTGGGGGCAGCTTGGGGTTGGCAAAGGGCCGAGCGTTACGCCGCCGACGCCGGATTCAGCCGATTCGAGATGTTGGAGGACATCAGCAACCGGTTCTCCGCCTTCTATCTGCTCTCTCCATAGGAACCGCCTACCAGGCGCCTCCGCCTCCACCACCGCCTCCCCCACCCCCTCCGCCGGAGAACCCACCTCCACCGCCGCTGGAGGACGGCGGGGTGAAGGCGCCCGAGAGGGCGGACTGGATCCCGGCAAAGGCGTTTTCGCTGTGACCCCCCGAATAGCCGTAGTTGCCGAACCAGTAGATCGAGGAGGCGGTCTCCAGTTCCGGCGGGGCGTGCAGTCTGGCCTGCGCCAGGACCTCGGCGGCGACCCCGAACACGATGGCGTACACCAGAAAGCGGTCCCAAAGCTCGAGTGAGATCGGCGGCGCCTCCTCGAGTCTGGAGAAGTCGGACAGATACCTGCGGAAAGCCTCCCATCGGGCGGACTCCAAGGCCCCCTCCTTGGAACGGCGGTTCCTGACTCGGCGGAAGCTGAGGAGGATGAAGAGCATGATCGTCCCCACCACGAGGCCGATCGAGATCAATACCGCGATCACACCCCCGCCGGGGACGTTGGCCAGCAACCGCGGCAGAAGGAAGAAAGATCCGATTACCGCGGCCGCCATGATGAGGCGGACCGCCCACGCCACCCCATGGCCGGTTTCGTCCAGCAGTCGGCTCCTGCGTACCCCTCCCAAGGCTTGGTCCCGGAAGCCCTGATAGCTCTTGGCGTTGGCCGCGGCGTCGTCTCTGATCGCCTCCCGAAACTCATGGAGGGGCCGCGGGCCCAGCTCCAGCACCCGGCGCACCACGCTCATCAGAGACTGCTCGAAGTTCCGTAGCTCGGTTTCCTTCTCCGGAACGGACAAAACCAAATCGGTGATGGTCTCGGTTCTGAGCCCGCCCCAGGTGGAACGTTCGACCTGGGAAGGGCTGGCCGCGATCAACCCGCGGCGGATGAGGTCGAACATGGTCGCGGTGAATTCCTTCTCGGTGACGCTCCCCTGGGAGATCAGGGCCCCGACCTCGGCCGGGGTCAGATCAGAGGGTGGCTCCTGTTCGTATTGGCGGTCGTAGGCCACCCGGGGCTCTCGCCCGTATCTGAAGTAGACAAACCCACCAAGACCCACTGCGGTGAGCAGGGCGAGGACGCTGCCCCAAATCAGGCCGGTGCGCCCGGCACGGGCCGCCTGCTCCTCGTCGTCGGCAAACGCTTCCTCTTCGGCGAGGATGGTGGGCAGACCGTCCCCGGGGACCACCGTTGCCCCATTCGTAGACGACAAGACCTCCCTGGGGAATACCACCCGGATCTCGACCCACTGCTCCGCCGGGACGTTGCTCGCCTCCAGGGAAGGCGAGACCTCATCGTCCCCCAATGAGGTGACTCCGTCGACTCCGAAGGGGTGGCCGTAAACCCTCACGTCACCCGGTGCCGGGCTGCCGGGCAGGTCCACCGTGGCATTGAGGCGATCGAGACCGACCGCCCACTGGTCGCCCCAGACCTTGAGATTCACATCGACCACGTCGTCATACACCGTCGTCAGCCCGGTCATCACATAGGTGACCTTGAAGAGCCGAGTCTCGTCCTGCGAGTCGTGATGCCACACGATTCGCACCAAGTCGTTGAACTCGGCGACCCCGTAGGTCCCCGGAGGTGAGGAACACCCGAGCTCGGTGCAACCACCCAGGGTGTAGGTGGTCGTTTCGTCGCTGACGACGATCGACGTCACTTGTTGATTGGGCTCGAGCGGGATATCGCGATAGGCGCCGGAGAAGTCACCAGAGAAGTCGAACCTGAGGATCTCGGTCACTGAGAGCGACCCGTCCTCCTTGACCACGACCTCGATGTCGGCGTTGGAGAGCCAGAACGACTTGGCGAAGGCGGCCGTCGCCGGGCCGACCACGAGAAGAAGGACCAAGGAGAGCCGGGCGAGACGGCTCAACTCAGAAGTCGACGGTCGGGGCTTGCTCCGCCTCAGGGCCCGCCTCGAAGAACTCCCGGATCGTGAAGCCGAAGATCCCGGCAATGAGGTTGGTCGGCACCTGCTGCACCGTGTTGTTGAAGGTGAGCACGGTGTCGTTGTAGATCTGTCGAGACACTGCGATCTTGTTCTCGGTCTCGGCCAGCTCTGCCTGAAGACCCTGGAAGTTCTCCGACGCCCGAAGCTCCGGATAGGCCTCGGCGACGGCGAACAACTGCCGCAGCGCCTGGGTGAGAAAGCCTTCGGCCTGAGCCGCTTCCGCCGGCCCGCTCGCCGATGCGGCGGCGTTGCGAGCCTGGGTCACCCGTTCGAAGGTCTGCTGCTCGTGTGAGGCATAACCCTTGACGGTCTCCACCAGATTGGGGATCAGGTCGTACCGCCGCTTGAGCTGAACCTCCACCTGACCCCAGGCGTTGTCCACCCGGTTCCGGGCTTGGATCAGACGGTTGTAGACGAAGACGCCTAAGAGAAGGAGGGCACCGACTATGCCAACTACCCACCACATGTTGCGGAGTGTAGGGGTCTGGCCATCGACCCGGGGTTCGGGGCGAATGTGCACCTCCAATGGTCGGCTAGGTTTGGCCACAACCTCGAAAGGACCTCCTTGAGCTTCTCCGCCGACTCCGATGCCCTGACCACGCTGCTCGGGCTCGAGCACTCACCGATAGCCATCACCTTCCACGACGAGGTGCCCAACAACGGCGTACCTCGTTTCGCGGAGCCGATGTCAGAACCCACTGAGGACGGACGATCAGGACGGGCCGCGGCGCCCTGTGTCTTCTGGATGCATGCGCATGAGTCCACCTTCGACACTGTCGCCGAGGACCACGGCAACTGCTCGGTGGGAAGGTTCACCCACGGGTTCGCCGAGGCCGCCGACATCCTCGACAAGAGCGACGTCGCTGCCCTGCTCGACGTCGGCTGGGTGACCATGGAGGCCTTCGCCGGGGTCGCTGCCCTCTCCCGGCGGCCCAAGGGCGTGCGCTATGGGCCGCTGTCAGAGGCGAAGTCGGTGCCCGATGTGGTGCTGTTGCGGGTGACCCCTCGTCAGATGATGGAGATCAACGACTCAGTGGAAGTGGAGTGGTCGGGTAAGCCGCAATGCCAGATCCTGCCCCGGGCAGCCGACACCGGCCTGATCGCCGCCTCCATGGGCTGTGCCTTGTCCCGAGCCAGGACCGGGATGGGCGACGATGAGCTGACTGTGGCCGTCCCCGGTAGCCGGGTCTCCGAGTTGGCCGAAGCCTTGAAAGGGGTGTGCCGAGCTGACGATGCCGTGGCCGGATACGCCGAGGCAGACCTGGCCCGATTCTGAACCAAGCGCCGCAACAGGGTCTGCGACTGCTCAGGAGGCCCAGCTGCTAATCCACAACGAGCGCCGGGCCGGCGTTATGTTCGGGCTGGGCCAGTGACTCCTGCGGCGGTGCGCCATTCGTGGTCTGTGGTTGCGTCGACTGCTGCCATGGCCGCTTGTGATTGCTCGAGTGTCAGTTCGTCGACCAGGCAAAACTCGTTGCCGAATGGGTCTTGCATAACTGCCCAATCGATGAGTGGCCGGTGATCTCCGTGTGACCCGGGTCGCGGATACAGGCTCGGTGCCTTCTTGACTCTGCCACCCAGCTCGACGATGTCTCTGATGGCCTGGTCGATGCCGTCATTCGGGGTGATGTCGATGTGCATTTGGTTTGGCTTCTCTGGATTGGGTGCCTGGATCTCCAGCGGAGAAGTGTCGACGCGTTGGAGGATGACATCGTGCTTCCAAGGATCTCTGGTACCGAGATACCCGAGCCAGTCGTGCCAGCCCGTTTCAGAGCCGATCACTTCGAGGCCGGTGACGGCACCCCAGAACTCGTAGGCGAGTTGCAGGTCGGTGACGTTGATCACGACGCAGCGAAGCGTCCCTACGCCCACGTCTCTGATTCTCCAATCTGACCCGAACTCCACTTTTCTTGCAGAGTTACCCCCTTGATCACAAAGAAGGACACTACTCATAATGAGAGTAGAATGGAGGGGTGGTAGACAAGGTGCCCCCCACTACGTACGGCCTGCTCGGTCTGCTCGCTGTCCGGTCCTGGACTGGTTATGAGCTGACGCATCAGTTGCGGAGGAGCCTCCGGTACGTGTGGTCATCGTCAGAGGGTCACCTGTATCGGGAGCAGAAACGTCTGGTCGAGATGGGCTGGGCGACGGTTGACGACGAACCAGCTGGCCAGCGCACCCGGAAGCGCTACACCATCACGGCGAGAGGACGCGCCGCGCTGAGCCAATGGCTGGCAACCAAACCTGAAGAGCCGCATTTCGAGATTGAAGGAGTACTTCGGCTCTTCTACGCAGATCAAGGCAGCACGGCCGACCTCACCGCGTCAATGGAAGCCACCGCCCAGGCAGCCCGGAGAATGCTCGGCGATTTGGTCGACATCGTCGACGAATACCTCGGAAAGGGTGGCCCACTCAGCATGCTCGAGCAAGGAGTCGGAGGGCCAGGCCAGGAGCGTTTGGAATCCAACGGACGGCCCCAATACCCGGAGCGACTTCACGTCATCGCGCTTGCTATCGACATTACGACGCGACTTCTCGCCGAACTCGACGGGTTCTTCACTACAACAGCTGAAGAAACGCGCACTTGGACCGACGCCACAGAACCCCAACTCACTCCGGCGACGAGGCGGCGATTAGAGGCCATCTCCGTCCGGCATTCCAATATGAGGGCGTCTGAACCACGCCGCCCCTAAGGGGTGTGCGCTCGAGAGACAGGATCAGCAGCCATCCCCAGGGGACACCGCCTACCGCTTTGGCGGAGGCTCCAAGGCGTCGACGGCAGCCGCCCACTCGTCGGGCAGCTCGGCACCGGGGCGGGACATGAGCCGCAGATAGAGCTCCGAAGCGGTGCCTTCTACACCGCTCACCGGCTCGCCTTCACCGAAAACCCAGGATCGACCGAGGTCGGTGGCGGTCATCGAGATCGTCGGCACCCCGGACAGCCTGGGCAGCCATACGTCGGGAAACTCGTCGAGACCGGCGACGGCCACCGCCTCCAGCAGCGGACGTTCCTCGTCCCAGGCCTGTTCGGCATCCCAGCGATGAACGCCGGTCTCGATCAACATCCGACGCTGCCAGAGCCCGATGGTGGGACGGGAGCCAAACCCCCAGACCACGGCATCGTGGTCGGTGCTCGCCAGAGCTTCGAGCATCGAAACCAGGGTCTCCTCGAACCATCGCGAGACGTCGCCATGAAGCGGCAATCGAGGCCCGGAGACCCGCTCCTGAGCCAAATCGACACAAACGATGGCGGCGCGACCATGGACCGAGGCGACGTGGGCCAGCAGATCGGCCATCGACCAACCAGGATATTGGGGCACCGGGCGATCCAGATCCCGATTCGCCATCTCGAGGATTCTCAGGGCCTCGGAGCGAATCGCTTCCCGCTCAGCCGAGGGCACGGAGCATCACCTCACCCATCTCCGACGGGGTTGTCGCAACCACGATCCCGGCGGCAATCATCGCCTCGATCTTGGCCGCGGCAGTCCCTCGGCCACCTGAGACGATGGCGCCGGCGTGACCCATCCGCTTCCCGGAGGGGGCGCTGGTGCCGGCGATGAAGCCGGCAACCGGCTTGGTCATGCTCGACGCCACGAATTCGGCAGCCTCCTCCTCGGCGGTGCCGCCGATCTCACCGATCATGACCACACCCTCGGTCTCGGGGTCGTCCTGGAACATGCGGAGGACATCGGCGAAATTGGTCCCATTCACCGGGTCGCCCCCGATCCCCACCGCGGTGGTTTGGCCGAGGCCGAGCAGGGTGAGCTGATGGACCGCCTCGTAGGTCAAGGTTCCCGACCGTGAGATCACCCCGACCCGGCCCCTTTTGTGGATGTAGCCGGGCATGATCCCGATCTTGCACTCGCCGGGGGTGATCACGCCTGGGCAATTGGGCCCGACGAGACGGGTCTCCTTGTCAGACAAATAGCGCTTGGCCCGGATCATGTCCGCCACCGGGATCCCTTCGGTGATCGCCACCGCCAGGTCGAGACCTGCGGCGGCGGCCTCCATGATGGCGTCGGCGGCGAAGGGCGGAGGAACGTAGATCGCTGAGGCGTTGGCGCCAGTGGCGGCCACCGCCTCCTTGACGGTGGCGAAAACCGGAAGGTCGACCGAGTATTGGTCATCACGCCCGGGGACGCCGGAATGATCGGTCTCACCTTCGAAATGGAAAACCGTGTCCGCCCGCGATGGATGAACGCCGGCGACCAGCTGGGTGCCATAGGCGATGGCTTTGTCGGTGTGGAACTGACCGGTCTTACCCAGACCCTGCACCAGAACCCTGGTGCTCTTGTCGACCAGGATGCTCATCGGGTGAGCTCCAGGATCTTCTCGGCACCGTCGCGCAGGTTGTCGGCCGCCACCAGGTCGAGCCCGGAATCTCTGAGGATCTGCTTGCCCAATTCGACGTTGGTGCCCTCCAGCCTGACCACGAGCGGGACTTGCAGGCCCACCCGCTCCACCGCTTCCACGATCCCGGTTGCGATCACGTCACAGCGCATGATCCCCCCGAAGATGTTCACGAAGATCCCCTTCACGTTGGGGTCACTGGTGATGATCTGGAAGCCGGTTGCCACCTGGTCGGCATCCGCGCCGCCCCCGACGTCGAGGAAGTTGGCCGGCTCTCCTCCGACGTGCTTGATGGTGTCCATCGTCGCCATCGCCAGACCCGCCCCGTTCACGAGGCACCCGATGGTGCCCTCGAGCTTGATGTAGTTGAGCCCGGCATCCCGAGCCGCGATCTCGGCCGGCTCCTCTTCGCTCTCGTCACGCATCGCCGCCACATCGGGATGACGGAAGAGAGCGTTGTCGTCAAAGCCCATCTTCCCGTCGAGGGCGATGACCTTGCCTTCGGTGGTGACGACCAGGGGGTTGATCTCGATCAGGTCGGTGTCGAGATCGGTGGCCGCCGCCACAATGGCCTTGACGAATGGCCCGAAGTTGGCAGCCGCATCCCCGCGGAGGCCAAGCTCATGGGCGAGCTCGTTGGCCTGGAAATCGGCAAACCCGAACGCCGGATCGACCTCTTCCCTCAAAATCCTCTCCGGCGTCTCTTCGGCCACCTTCTCGATGTCCATCCCGCCTTCGGTCGAGACCATGACGATGTTCCGGCCAACGGCTCGGTCGAGCAGCACTGCGAGGTAGAGCTCGCGATCGATGTCGACCCCCTGCTCCAGGTAGAGGCGGTTCACGACCTTGCCCTCCTTGCCGGTCTGGATGGTGAGCAGGGTCGATCCCAGCATCTTCGACGCCAGCTCCTGGACCTTTTGCTCGGCCGCCTCGGTCCCGCCTTGGATGCCGTCGATGATGACGTTGACTCCCCGGATATCGGGGTGCTCGATGAAGGTGCCCTTCCCCCGGCCCCCGGCGTGGATCTGGGACTTGAGGACCACCACCGGGTTACCGGACTCCTCGATCAACGGTCGCACCGCGGCAACCGCCTCGTTCACGGTGACAGCCACCCGGCCCAGGGGCACCGGGATGCCTCGGGCCGCCATCAGCTGTTTCGCCTGGTACTCGTGGATCTTCAAGGGCTTCCTTATTCGAAATGGGCGCGTGACGGGACGTTGGCATCGACCCAGTCGGTGATCTCATCGAGTGGAGTCCCCGGTGTGAACACCGTCGCCAGCCCGGCCTCGACGAGGTTGGCGATGTCGGCATCGGGGATCACCCCACCGCCGAAAACGATGATGTCCGATGCCTGCCGCGATGCCAACTCGCTGACCACCTGGGGGAACAGCGTGCGATGCGCTCCGGAAAGAGAAGAGAGGCCAACCGCGTCGACATCTTCTTGGACGGCAGTCTCTGCGATCTGGGCCGGGGTCTGATGCAGACCGGAGTAGATGACTTCGAACCCGGCGTCGCGCAACGCCCTGGCGAT
>JBBDQO010000067.1:0-35152 GCA_040905925.1 Acidimicrobiia bacterium
CGTCGATGGTTCCGAAGTTCCCCTGGGGATCGATCAGGAGATGCCGCAATGAGAAGTCCTGCCCCATCCGGACCAGGGCGTCGTAGATGGCCTGGTCGCCGTGAGGGTGATAGTTGCCCATGACATCGCCAACCACCTTGGAGCACTTGCGATGCGCCGACGCCGAGGTGATGTTGTTCTCGAACATCGAGTAGATGATCCGACGTTGGACCGGCTTCAGACCGTCACGGACATCGGGCAACGCTCTCGAGACGATGACCGACATCGCATAGTCGACGAAGCTCTGCTCCATCTCGTCGGTGATCTCGATCTCGGGGACGTTCTCGAAAGGCGGGGTTCGGGTGGCCATGATCAGATGTCCAGGAAACGGACGTCGTCGGCGTTCTGTTGGATGAACAACTTCCGGGAGGCGACGTCGTCACCCATCAGGGTCACGAAGACCTCCTCGGCGCGGGCGGCGTCTTCCATGTCGACTCGAAGCAGGGTTCTCGTCTCCGGGTTCATCGTGGTCTCCCAGAGCTCGGTGGCATTCATCTCGGCCAGGCCCTTGAAACGGGTCGGCTTCACCTTGGGATGCTCTTTCTTGAACTCGGTCAAGGCCACATCGTCCTTGAGATAGTGGACCTTCGAGCCCACCTTCACCCGGTACAGCGGCGGCTGTGCGATATAGACGTAGCCGTAGTCGATGAGAGGCCTCATGTGCCTGAAGAGAAGGGTCAAGAGCAGGGTCCGGATGTGGGCCCCATCGACATCGGCGTCGGCCAGAAGGACGACCTTGTGATACCGGGCCTTGTCGATGTCGAATTCCTCACCGATCCCGGTGCCCATCGCGGTGATGATGTCCTGGACCTCGCTGTTCTGCAGCGCCTTGGCGAGACGGGCCTTCTCCACATTGAGGATCTTCCCCCTGATCGGGAGGATCGCCTGGGTGGTGGAGTCACGGGCCGACTTGGCAGGCCCGGCCGCCGACTTGCCCTCGACGATGAACAGCTCGGACTCTCCCGGATCGCGGCTCGAGCAATCGGCCAGCTTGTCGGGAAGGCCGCCCGACTCCAGCCCTGACTTGCGTCGGGTCAGCTCCCTCGCCTTGCGGGCCGCCTCGCGGGCCCGGGCAGCGCCGACACATTTCTCGACGATGCGCCGTGCTTCGGGTGCGTAGCGCTCGAGCCACTCGGGAAGCTTGCGGTTGAGAGCCCTCTCCACATAGGAGCGGATCTCGGTGTTGCCCAGCTTGGTCTTGGTCTGACCTTCGAATTGAGGCTCCTTCACCCGCACCGAGAGGACAGCGGTGAGGCCTTCGCGGACATCCTCACCGGTCAGGTTCTCGTCCTTGTCCTTGAGGAGGCCCTTGGCGCGGGCGAAGTCGTTGATCGCCTTGGTCAGAGCCTTGCGAAATCCCTCTTCGTGGGTGCCACCTTCATGGGTGTTGATGTTGTTGGCGAACGAGAGCACCGACTCGGTGTAGGAGGTGGTCCACTGCATGGCCACCTCGAGCTCGGCATCGTCACCCGCGTCGGAGATGTCGATGACATGCGCGTGGAGAGGTTCACGCTTCGAGTTGAGGTGTTTGACGAAGTCGACCAAGCCGCCCTTGTACTGGAAGCTCTCGGTCCTGGGCTCGGCTTCTCGCTCCTCGGTGAGCGTGATGTGAAGGCCCCTGTTGAGAAACGCAGTCTCCCGAAGACGTGAGGCCACCGTCTCGTACTCGAAGCTCGTGGTCTCCTGGAAGGTGTCGGGGCTCGGCCAGAACCTGATGGTCGTGCCACTCTTCTTGATCGGGCGCCCTTTCTTGGGCTCCTTCGCCTTGGGCTGGCCGTCCTTGAATTCCTGGGTGTAGGTGAAGCCACCACGACGCACCTCGGCTTCGAGACGCGAGGAGAGGGCGTTGACCACCGAGACCCCCACGCCATGCAGCCCACCGGAGACGGTGTAGGCGCCCTGTTCGAACTTGCCACCCGCATGCAGTGTGGTGAGCACCGTGGTCAGCGCCGACTTCTTGGACTTCTCGACATGCTCCACCGGGATGCCGCGCCCGTCGTCAATGACCTCGACACCGCCGTCGACGCGCAGCGTCACCACGATCTTGGTGCAGAACCCTGCCATCGCCTCGTCGACCGAGTTGTCGACCACCTCCCATATGAGATGGTGGAGGCCGCGGGGGCCGGTGGTTCCGATGTACATGCTTGGCCGCCGTTTCACCGCTTCGAGCCCGTCGAGAACGGTGATGTCTTTGGCTTCGTAACTGTCGCGGGTGGCCGTCACGACCCTCCTTTCGGGACCTGGATGGAAGGTGGAGTCCGCCTGCTCGTGGCGACTTTCACGTATGTCATTTTACCGATATCTACTGACAAAAACCAATCCATCCGATGTGACGAGCCCTCAATTTCGCGACGGTGGCGTGACCTCGACCTGATCCACCACCCCCTCTCCGAAACGGGCTATCAGGGTCGCCACCAACTGAGTCGCCCCATATCTCAAGAAAGCCACCATCGACGGTGAGGACGCCTCCACGACCAGGGTTCGACCCCTGATCACGACCGGTCGAGATCTCCCCACCCACGGGTTGCCGGCGAGCTCCTCCCACTCGTCGATGAGCTCGGACATCAGCACCGGATCGGGCAGACCCATCTTGCGGAACACCTCACCCAGGGAGGATTCGAACGACGAGAGGTCGCCATCTGTCATCGATGCACCCCGTCCCCCACCCGCCACACCGTGCCCGCGACCGGGACGTCCTCGGGCCGTGCCGAGGTGATGAGAGTCTGAGCCTGCTCGGGAATGGCTCCCGCCAGGGCCTTGGCCCGGAGCGGATCGAGCTCAGAAAAGACATCGTCCAAGAGCAGCACGGGCTGTTCCCCGACCACATCGGCCACCGCCCGGTGGGCGGCCAGCTTCACCGCCAGCGCCATGGTCCGCTGCTCACCCTGGCTCCCGTGGGTTCTCGTCTCGACCCCGTCGATCCGGAACACTGGCTCGTCACGGTGCGGGCCGGTGCTGGTCAGGCGGCGGTCGTAGTCTGCCTTTCGAGACCTCTCCAATGCCGAGGTGATCTCGGCTGCGAACTCTCCCGCGGAGCTGGTGTCGATCTCCCGGCTCGTCCACGAGGCCACGTAGCCCAATGACGCCCGGTCGTCCTTTTGCGAGATCGAGCCATAGGTCTCCTCGAGCCAGGGGCCGAGGGTCTCCAACACGGCCACCCTCCTCGCCATCACCCGTCCCCCGGACTGAGCGAACCGCGAGTCCCAAACCGACAGGGTGGCCTCGTCACGCTCCCCGGCCCGCAGGAAAGCGTTTCTTTGACGGAGCGCACGATCGAACTCGTTTTGATCGAGATGGGCCGCCGGCCACAACTGAAGGGCCACCTGGTCGATCAGGTCACGTCGATAGACCGGCCCCCTCTTGACGAGGTCGAGGTCCTCCGGGAGAAAGGCGATCACCCGAACCACACCCAAGAGGTCCGAGGTTCGCCGCAACCGGGTCTTGTCGACCTGGGCCCGCCGAGGACCGCTTCGGTTCAACTCGATCTCCACCAGACGGGACCGATCGCTCGTCGAGATCCCGGCCCGGATGATCGCCACATCGACACCGTCTTTGATCAGTGAGCTCTCGTCGACAGAGCGAAACGACCTCAGAGTCCCCAGGAAGGCGATCGCCTCGAGGAGATTGGTCTTGCCGGCTCCGTTCGGCCCCAGCAGGAGATTCACCCCCGGCTCCGGGCTCCACTCCAGAGTCTCATACGACCGGAAGTCGGAAAGCGATAACCAGTCGACCTGCATTCACACCCGAACGGGCATCAGCAGGTAGAGAAAGGCGTCGTCTGATCCCTGATCGATCACGCTCGGCTTGAACGCATCGATGACCCGAATCCGCACGGAGTCACCGGGAATCGCGGACACCCCGTCCTGGAGGTATCTCGGGTTGAACGCGATCGAGACCTCCTCGTCGGTTCCGGTGTACACACCGTCGAGATGCTCCGCCTCGGCACCGACATCCTGGCGGGTAACGGTTACTTCGATCCCACCTTCCATCAGCTTGAGCCGCACCGGTATGTGGTCCTCAGCGACCAAGCTGACCCGACCCAAGGCGTCGAGCAACGGCTCCTTCTCGACCACCACCTGGTTGGGATACGTCTCTGGCAAGAGCGACTGGTACTTCGGAAAACTGCCATCGATGAGACGGAGCCGGAGCAGGCCCTTGTCGGATGTGAAAACTGCTTCGCGATCCAGCAGTTGTGCTGTCACTTTGGTCGATCCGATGGTCCGTGGCAGCTCCCTCAACCCCCGGGCCGGCACCAACGCCGTGCCCTGGAGCCCGACCCCCACCAGATCTCGTCGTGCCAGCCGATAGGAGTCGGTGGCCACCATCCGCAGGCCACTGTCCGACCCCTCAAAGAGCACACCGGTGAGTATGGGACGCGCCCCGTCCCCGGATGCGGCGATGGTGACCTGATTGATCGCCTCGGCCAACTCCTCGCCATCGACCTCTACCCCGTCGGCGACGATCTCCTCGTGGAAGGGGAAATCATCCAACGACAACGGCCTCAGCGTGAAACGAGGCCCATTCCCCTGGATCTCGATGTCGTTCTCAGTCGTGCCCATCGTGACCGATCCAGCCGGCATTTTCCTCACCGCCTCGGAGAGGAGTCTCCCCGGAATGACGGCTCGCCCCTCCTCCATCACCTCCACCTCGGCGGAGGTGCGCACGGTGATGTCGAGATCGGTGCCGGTGACACGCAGGTTGGTACCTGACACCTCGCAAAGCAGACCCTGGAGCACCGGCAGCGCGGTCCGAGTCCCGACGGCGCGGTTCGCCCTGGCGAGGACGTCAGCCAGGTCGTCTCGCTGAGCTCGGATTCTCACAGGTGGTTGTCCCTTCTTCTTTTCCTATTCATTGTCATTAAAGAGTATTAGTCGTAGTAGGGGGTTGTGGATTTGTGGATTAGCGGAGAATGGTGCGTTGGCCATTGGTGATTGTGCTGTGGATGAGGCTGTGGATCGAGGGGGGATATGTCGAGTGGTTCGGGGGACAACTCAACTCCCTGTGGATACAACCCCACCTTTCCTCAGGTCCTGTGTGAGTTGCGTGACCCGATCGAAGACCGCTCGATCGGAGCGCAGGATTCGCTTCACCTTCTCAACCGAGTGCAGGACCGTGGTGTGGTCGCGTTGGAACTGCTCACCGATTTTGGGTAGCGAGAGGTCGGTCAGCTCGCGGCAGAGGTACATCGATATCTGCCGGCAGAGGACGAGTGGTTGTCTTCGACTGGGGCTGAGCACATCCTCGACAGAGAACCCGTAGGCGGTTGCGGTGGTCCGGATGATGGTGTCGGGGCCCAAGGGGATCGGCTCATCGGGGGTGACGATGTCCCGCAGGACGCGCTCGGCGGTTTCCAGGTCGATGTCACGGCGATTGAGGGCTGACCAGGCGGTGACCCGGGTCAAGGCCCCTTCCAGCTCACGGATGTTGTCGGAGACGAGGCCGGCGATGTGCTCGAGGACGTCGATCGGCACAGGACGCGGTGCGAACTCGGCGTTGCGCTTCAGGATGGCGAGCCGCGTCTCGACGTCCGGTGGCTGGATGTCGGTGAGCAGGCCCCATTCGAACCGGCTACGGAGTCGATCCTCCAGCGAGGACAGGTTGCGGGGATGGCGGTCGGAGCTGATGACCATCTGTTTCCCCGACTCGTAGAGCGAATTGAAGGTGTGGAAGAACTCCTCGAGGATCTGCTCCTTGCCCTCGAAGAACTGGACGTCGTCGAGAAGCAGGATGTCGACTCCCCGGTAGCGGTGTTTGAAGTCGTCGGGCCGCTTTCTCCGGATCGAATCGATGAAGTCGTTGAGGAAGTTCTCCGACGACACGTAGCGGACCACCAGATTCGGGTACATCTCGAGGGCCTGGTGGCCAACCGCATTCAACAGATGGGTCTTGCCCAAGCCGGCGGCGCCGTAGATGAAGAGCGGGTTGTAATGGGCCCCCGGTTGCTCGGCGACGGCCATGGCTGCCGCCCATGCGAAACGATTCGACTGGCCGACGACGAAGCTCTCGAAGCGATAACGGGAGAAGAGGTTGGTGGCAGGTGAGCCCTTGCTGGTCTGATCGTGAGCCGGGCCGCCTTGCGCACCTTCGTCCTCGCGGTCCAGTGGGAGTTGTTGATCGGCGGGCTCGACCTCGACCACCTGGTAGCGCGGCGTCAGGTCGACCCCGTAGATCTCCTTGTAAGCGTCCTCGATGAGGTCGCCGTGCTTGTCGCGCACCCACCTCAGGTGAAACTCGCTCGGTGCGGTCAGGACCGGAGTCGGTCCCTGAAAATCGGGTTCGATGCGCGAAAGCCAGGTCTCCCAGTTCCCCTTGGAAGCTCCCGCCCTGAGAATGTCCTGAAACTGATTCCATCCGTCGGGCGCTGTATTTGCCTGTGTCAAGGACCACTCCTCCAAATCCGGTCGAGTTGTCCACAGATACATCCACATCTGTGGAAAGGACTGTGAACATCCCACCGGGATGTCTTCCGGGTTGTCACCGAGAGCGGTCCAGTCATCCAGCTACGAAAGGGAAGTCGATCGCGCTCCCAAAGGTCAAGGAAGGCGAGTATCGACCTCGGATCACGAGGTCGTCAAGAACGCGAGAATCAACGGTGTGGATGACTAGCCCCACATCTTTCCACAGGAAAACCCCAGGTTTCATAAGGTTTTTCTATAGATTGCCATGCCATTTTTGGCGACCTGGGACGATGAAGGCCTCATCAGTTCTTTTCGCGACCCATCCGAATTCTTCGCGGACCGGAGGACCCGGCTGCGGCCGCTCCCGGTCTGGGCCACGGCCCGGACGCTTTGACATAACTTCGGCACACTTCGTAACCTGTGGTCGCTTCACCCTTCGACGATTGCTGGCCATGAAACGGACTTACCAACCAAAGGTTCGACGTCGGAAGCGCCGTCACGGCTTCCGACATCGCATGCAGACTCGAGCAGGTCGTGCCACCCTCAAGGCGCGTCGACTCAAGGGCCGGAAGCGTCTCGCTGCCTGACATCGAGGCTCTTCGCTCCCCACGCGATTTCCGAAGGGTGTTGAAAGAAGGAACGCGGCGTCGCTCCGGTGGCGTGGTCATGGTTCAATGTCCCGGTCGAACGGGACCGGCTCGTGTCGGGCTCGTCGTCTCGAAGAGTGCCGGGAACGCGGTGACCCGGAACCGGATCAAACGCCGTCTGCGCCACATCGTGCGGACGTTGCCGCTCAAGCCAGGAATTGACTACGTGATCATCGGCGCCAGCCAGGTAGCAGAGGTGTCACATCCCAGTCTCGTGGGATGGCTGGAGCGCGCCCTCGGAGATTCCGACGATGCTTAGGTGGTTGCGCCCCCGGTCACTGGCCGTCGGCCTGATCCGCATTTACCAGAAATTGGCAGCTCCCACGCTGCGGTCCAACTGTCGGTACCAGCCGACGTGCTCCTCCTACACCGCCGAGGCGATCACCCGCTTCGGTGTCATTCGTGGCAGCTGGCTCGGGATGAAGCGGATTGGTAGGTGTCATCCGCTCCGACCCGGTGGCTATGACCCCGTACCCGAAACCTGGAGAACTCAATAATGGGTGGGCTGTTCGATGTCCTGAAGCAAGCACTGGGCACGGTGCTCGCCTTCTTCTACGAGATCCTGGTCCCCCCGTTCAGTGAGGGGAACGGGCTTGGCATCGCGATAATCCTGCTTACGATCTTCATCAACCTCGTCGTCTTCCCCCTGACTCTGAAACAGACCAGGGCCACCCGGGCCTTCACCGAGATCCAACCCGAGATCAAACGGCTGCAGAAGGAGTACAAGGACGACCCCCAGGAGATGCAGAAACGTCTCATGGAACTGCAGAAATCTGCGGGGGCCACCCCGGGTGGCTGTCTGCTCCCCCTCCTGGTCCAGATGCCGATCTGGTTTGCGCTCTTTCAACTGTTACGGGCGCCGCTGATCCGAGATGCGGTCACCGGGGCTCTGGTGCCCGGTGCCGCCCACCCCATCGACCCCACCTCCTCCTTGGGGATAGCCCTTCTCGACGAGACCGCCAAGCGGTTCCTCGGTATGAACCTGAGCTTTAGCCCGAGCGATGCCTTTGCCATCGGTGTGGCCACTGCAGCGCCCTATCTGATCCTGATGGCGATCATGGTGGCCACCCAATACGTCCAGCAGTGGCATTCGACCTACGGGCAGGAACGTCCCGTCGATCAGAAGGGCGCCGGGGCCCAACAGGCGATCACCAAGATCATGCCCTTGTTCATTGGGTTTATCTCCTGGAATTTCCCTGCCGGGCTAGTTCTCTACTGGACCACCTCCAATCTTTTCCGTCTCGGTCAGCAAGCGCTGATCTTCAAGATGGATGGACGCCCCACCCCTGGTGGCGCCAAGACCGAGTCGAGCCAGGAAGCCGAGTCGGCCGAGGGCGACCCCAAGAAACCGCAACACGGGGCAGCTGACAAGCGCCGCAGGCGCAGGAGGAGATGACGTGGATTATCTAGAGGTGCGGGCACGGACGGTCGATCTCGCCGTAGAGGCAGCGATGACCGAGTTGGGGATCGCAGACCGTGAGCAACTAGCCGTGGAAGTGCTTCAGGAGCCGGAGAAGGGTTTTCTCGGGTTTGGGGGACAGGATGCGGTGGTCCGGGTCACCCAACGCAAGACGAGACGTCGACGCAACGAACGGCGACGCAACCCCCGGGAAACCCGTACCGAGACCCGAGCCCGACAGGAACCGGCGAGATCGGGTAACAATGGGGAGAACCGACAGAAGAGCAACACAAACAGCAAGGGTCGCGACATGAATCGTCAGGAGAAGAATGACCAACCTCGGATTGACGATCGTCCAGTGATGACGATCGAGGACCAGGCCCGGATCGCCGGCGAGTTCCTCGAGGGATTGGTGGCCGCCTACGGGCTGGAGGGATCGGTGTCGACCTCGGTGACCGAGGACGTGATCGTGGCCGACGTCAGTGGGGAGCAAACCGAGGCCTTGGTCGGGGTTCGGGGATCGGTAAGAGCGGCAATTCACGAATTGACCCGCACCGTGATGCAGCGATACGCCCAGGACACCGCCCGGCTCCGTCTCGACATTGCCGGTTACGCCGAAAGACGTCGTCAGGCATTGACCATTTACGCTGAGCAACTCATCGATCAGTTGATGAACGAGGGTGGCGAGATCATGCTGGAGCCGATGAGTCCCGCCGACCGCAAGGTGATCCACGACGCGGCCGCCGCCCACGCCGGTGTCCAGTCATACTCCGAAGGGGAGACACCACGTCGTTATGTGGTGTTGACCCGGGTCGAGATCGACGATGACGACGAAGACGCGGTGGAGGAGACCCCCTACCTCTCTGAAGAGGAATGACCATCGGCGTCCTTCGAGCCGAGCTCGATGAGAATTGGGGGGGGCCCGGCCGGGCCCCCCCTTCTTGTGGCCGAGGCGGATTGATGGATAGTGTCGGTTTCACGTGAAACATCGGCAGAGTTGGCTGAGATGCGCAGAGTGGGTGGGGGTGGAGTTGGGAACGACCGCTCTCGAGCGTCTCGAGGTCTTTGAGCAATGGCTGGCCAATGAGGCGATCCGAGCCGGGGGTGTGGGACCCGGTGAGGTCAACCGTCTTCACGATCGGCATATCGGAGACTCCATCCTGTTCGGCGCCGGTTTGGATCCGATGACGGAGCATGTGCTCGACATCGGGTCTGGGGTCGGTCTTCCCGGCATCCCTCTCGCCATCGTGATGGGAGCAACTCGATTCACCTTGCTCGATCGATCGGGTCGTCGGGTCGATCTGATGCGACGGGCGGTTCGGATCCTGGAGCTGGAGAATGTGGTGGTGGAACAAGGAGAAATCGAAACTCGACTCGACCAGGAGTCGGCCGTGGTGTCTCGGGCCACCCTCCCCCCGGATCGGGCCCGGGATTTGATCTTGCCCCGGCTTGGCCCCGAGGGACGTGCCGTCCTCGGCGGTTCCTGGGAGCGAAAACCCCACTACGAGGGGTGGGTGACCATGGAGATTCCGGCAACGGTCCTTGACCAGACGATCTGGCTTCTTATCATGCGTCGAACGTGACCGATCATGGAGCACTGGTCGTTGCCCTCGCCAACCAGAAGGGTGGTGTCGGCAAATCGACGACAGCCATCAACTTGGCAGCTGCCTTGGCATTCCAGGGTCAACGTACCCTCCTCATCGATCTCGACCCCCAGGGGAATGCGACCAGTGGTTTGGGGATCGACCGCTCCGCCATCGATGTCTCCATTTATGACGTGATGCTCAAGGAGTCGGAATTGGTGGACGCTGTCGAGCCCACGTCGGTGCGCGATCTGTTCGTGGTGCCGGCCACCATCGATCTGGCCGGCGCCGAGATCGAGCTGGTGTCACTGTTTTCACGTGAAAACCGGCTTCGAAATGCGATCCAGGCCTCCGGTGATGGGTATGACGTCATTCTCATCGATTGCCCCCCTTCCTTGGGTTTGCTCACAGTCAATGCCCTGACCGCAGCCGACGAGGTAATGATCCCAATCCAATGCGAGTATTACGCCTTGGAAGGTCTCAGTCAGCTTCTGAGAAACGTGCAATTGGTGACCACCAACCTCAACCCAAGCTTGAAGGTTGGCGGTGTGGTTCTCACCATGTACGACGGTAGGACCAAACTCTCCAAAGACGTGGCAGCCCAGGTTCGAGAGCATTTCGGGGATATGACCTATCGCAGCGTCATCCCACGATCGGTCCGTCTCTCCGAGGCCCCGTCCTATGGCGAACCGATCGAGGCCTTTGATCCGATGAGCCGGGGGGCCATCGCCTATCGCCATCTGGGCAAGGAGTTTCGGGAACGTCACGGGATGAAGGAGAAATAGCGATGTCGACACGACGCTCGGGTCTGGGTCGTGGTCTGGATGCCCTGATCCCGACCATCATCACCGCAGAACCAACCGGTTTCAGGATGATCGCGGTGGACGCCATCGCGGCCAACCCCGATCAGCCACGGACCCACTTCGATGACGACACCCTCGAGGAGTTGGCGGCCTCGATGCGGGAAGTGGGGGTGCTGCAACCGATCGTGGTCACCGAGACCGGTGACGGGTACGTGTTGATCGCCGGCGAGAGAAGGTGGCGGGCGGCGAAACGGGCCGGGATGAGCGCCATCCCGGCAGTGGTGCGGGAAGCGACCGGCTCCTCGACTCTGGTCGAGGCCCTGGTCGAGAACGTGCAACGCCAGGACTTGAGCCCGCTCGAGGAAGCCAACGCCTACCGCCACCTCCTGGAAAATTATGGAATGACCCAGGAACAGGTGGCCGACCGGGTGGGGAAATCCCGACCCGCGGTCTCCAACACGCTGCGTCTGCTCCAACTCCCGCTGGAGATCCAGGCCTTCGTCGACAACGGTGAACTGTCGGCAGGTCACGCGCGACCTCTGGTTGGGATGGAGGACGTCGCCTTCGCCACCCATCTGGCGGAGCGAGCCGTCGCCGAGGGGTGGAGTGTCCGTCAGATGGAGGAAGCAGCTCGAGCCCGCAAGTCGATCGAGACCGGGCCGAGCCGGGTTCGGGCGCTTCGCCCGGTGGAGATCATCGAGTTGGAGAAACGGCTTGGCGAGCGGCTCGGGGCCGCGGTGAAGATCAACTATCGAAACGAGAAGGGCAAGTTGGAGATCAGGTTCGGTTCGCTGGAAGAACTGGAGCGGATCTACCGCAGTTTCACCGGGTAGCGGCGGCGTTGGCGAAGAACAGGGTGATCCCGTCGACAACGGCGAGACCGACCTCATCATCGAGTTTGGCCCTGGAGACGACCACGGCCGGGGCGCTGGTGTCCTTGAGAAGCGCGCTGGCTCGGCCCTCCACCCGGCCCCCGGTGATCGAGGCGATCGACCTGGCGAGCATCTCCCCGGCGGAGGAGCTGCTGTGCTCCGTGGCGAAGAAGAAGACGCAATCGTCACCATCGGGGCTCATCTGGAAGGCGACGATGAGATCGGAGCCCATGCGGTTGGCGCGACGTGCCCTTACCCGCTCCGGAAGCGACGCGTCCTGTGTCCTCGACATGACCGGGAGACCGCCCAACTCCTGGAGGTTGAGCGCTGCCACCGAGGCGGCTTCCCAGGCCATGCTGGCTTCGTGGGGGTCGCGACAACCGGCATCGAGGTAGATCCTCGCCCCGGCCACCGTTGTCGGCAGCCGGCGGAGCCATTCCCTCTCTCGGACCGCATGGCGCCCCTCCCTCATCTCGCCACGGGTCACGAGATGCACCTCGGTCACCACCTCGGGTCCCGCTTTGCCATCTTCTGCCAGGTTTCTGTTGTACTGGAACTCAAGCACCGCCGTTTCGGTCTTGGGACCGAAAATCCCGTCGATCTTCCCGGCGTCGAAACCGAGCGAGCTGAGACGTGACTGGAGCTCGGAGACATCCTCGCCTCGGAACATGGGACGACGGAAGAAGAGGAGCCGGTCCCCCAGACGGTACCCGGCCTCATAGAGCGATCTCCAGGTGTCGGGCCCGACGGTGCCGTCGACGTCGAGACCCTTTGCCTTCTGGAACTCTTTGACTGCGGCCACGGTGCTCTCACCGAACACCGAACGCGGGTCGGGATCGGATTCGAATCCGAGTGAGCCGAGACGATCCTGGATGTCTCGCACCGGGGCACCCTCGTCACCGAGGCGGTAGAGCCGCATGAACCGAATGGTGGCATAAGTGGGCTGGTTGCGGACAACCATCCCCGTTGACCGGATTCCGTCCTCCGTCGTCCGTTATGGATCACGGATTACGGAGGAACGGCGAGCGAAGCTCGCCTAGAGGAACTCTGCGAGTTCCTGCAAGAGTCGGTGCTTGGGAGCGGCTCCGACGATGCGCTTCTTCTCGACCCCGTCCTTGAACAGGATCAGGGTGGGGATGCTCATCACGTCGTTGTCGGCCGCGGGCATCGGGTAATGGTCGATGTTCAGCTTCCCGATCGTGATCTTGTCACCCTCGGTTGCCATCTCCTCGAGGACGGGGGCGATGACGTGACACGGCCCACACCATTGCGCCCAGAAGTCGACCAGTATCGGCTTGTCGGCGCTTATCGCCGCATTGAAGGTGTCGTCGTTCAGAGTGACGATCTCGGCCATGTGATGTTTCTTCTCCTTGTGCGCTCTGATGGGAACGGAGTTCAGCGTGCGTTCATTCCTGGTCCGCCAGCCAGCGCTCGGCGTCGATGGCAGCCATGCACCCGGTTCCCGCCGCGGTGACCGCCTGACGATAGATGTGGTCGGCCACGTCCCCGGCGACAAACACTCCTTCCAGCTTGGTCCGAGTGCTCCCGTCACCTGCCGTGAGCAGATACCCGTTGGGGTCGATGTCGAGCTGGCCGGCGAAGATCTCGGTGTTGGGTTTGTGACCGATCGCCACGAACACACCGTTGGTGGGCATTTCCCGCCGCTCTCCGCTGACGGTGTCCTCCAGGGTCACCCCGGTCACCGTGGAGTCACCGTGGATCTCGGTGACGATCGTGTTCCACTGCACCTCGATCTTGGGATGCTCCAGGACCCGGGTCGCCATGATCTTCGAGGCCCGAAACTCGTCGCGGCGGTGGACGACTGTCACTCTCGAGGCGAACTTGGTGAGAAAGAGAGCCTCCTCCATGGCGGTGTCACCGCCACCAACCACAATCAGCTCCTGGTCACGAAAGAAGAAACCGTCACATGTCGCACAGGCCGAGACACCCCGTCCGGTCAGTTGCTCCTCGCCCGGGATTCCCAGCCACTTGGCTGAGGCACCGGTGGCAACGATGACCGCGTCGGCGGTGAACTCATCGGCTCCGACTCTGAGGCGAAACGGTCGGTCTTGCAAGTCGGCGGACGTGACGTCGATCTGGCGGTGACGGGCTCCGAATCGCTCGGCCTGCTTGCGGAATTGGTCCATGAGCTCGGGTCCCATGACTCCGTCCGGGAACCCGGGGTAGTTCTCGACGTCGGTGGTGATCATGAGCTGGCCACCGGCGGCAGACCCCTCGAACACCAAAGGCTGGAGGTCGGCACGAGCTGCGTAGAGGGCAGCGGTGAGACCGGCGGGGCCTGATCCAATGATGACGAGTTTCTCGTGACTCATGGTTCTTTCATTTCCTCTTGATCCAGAGATAGGTCCCGAACCCGACGAAGAGGGCTCCTACCAATGCAAACGCTCCTGCCGTCGTGAGTGGGATCTCCAGGGCTCCGAAGATCGCGAACAACAAGAACAGCACCGCGGTGAACCCCAGAGTGAAGGCGAGGATTCCCAACCCGGTGAGGCGGATGCCACGTGCCACCCGGTCAACGGTCACCGACCTGATCCTGGTCGCGACCTGCTCGAGAAACTCGGCGAACTTGGCTGCGTAATCCTCCATCAGGAAGCGAGGTTAGTTAGCGGCCGCCCAGAATCACTCCTCGACGTGCACGACCTCACAGGTGTCGGCATCGACGAAGCTGACCGGCGTATCGGCGTCGAGATCGACCCCTGCGGGCACCGCGATCAGATAGGTCCGCTCCCGGTCGACGGTCCCCACCAACTCGTGATCCACTAGACCGGCATCGTCCAGACAATCAGACTGGTCCTCGGTCGCCGGGGCACTGTCGGCGGCGGGGAGCTCGTGGAGACGGGCTTCGGTCGCCAGCGTCTCGAAGTCGGGTGTCGTCTCTGCACTTGCGTCGCCGGCCGCGGTCGTGGTGCCGGTTGACTGCGCCCCATACTCGTACATCGGCGTCTCGGCGCCTCCTTCGGAGCCGGCGTCGAGACGGCCGGAAGCCTCGGTCAAGGTCTCGGCTTGCCCTCCGGCGTCCCCGCTTCCTCCCAGCTGGTTGGCCACCGCCGCCAATCCCACCACCACGAAGAGACCGGCGGCGGCGTAGGACAGCCGGTACCACCAGGGGGTGGTTGAGGCCTCATTCGCCGGCTCGCTCCTGAGCTCGGCCCAAAGATCGCGATGGAGGGCTGCCTTCTCGAGCTCGGTCATCCGCAACGGCTCGATCGTGGCCAGGGCGGCAAGGACCGAGACCTGGGCCTCGAATTCGACCCGGCATACCTCACAGCTCTCGACCCGGGCGCGTGCCTCGGTCTGGTCGTCGAGCGAGCCGTCGGCCAGGGCGGCGATCAGGTCGAGATCGTGATCATGCATCTGTTCTCTTTGATGGTCTCATGGAGCCGTTTGGTTCCCCAGACGCTCCGCCAGCAGCCGGCGCCCCCGAAACACCCGCGATTTCACCGTTCCCAGCGGGATTCCGAGCACATGAGCAGTCTCGGGTAGCGACATGCCCTCGAGGTCTGACAACACGACAGCCGCTCGGAATTCGGGTGGAAGCCCGGCCAGTGCCCGCTCGATCTCCGGGCGGAGCCCGGCTGCATCGATGGCGTCCTCAGCCGAGGCATCGGGCGGCTCGAGATGGTCGGGCAGGGACTCGGTGGGCCTCCGCGCCGATTTCCGGATCTGGTCATAGCAAGTGTTGACCGCGATGCGGTAGATCCAGGTGCCGAGAGCCGAGTCGCCCTTGAACTGGCCCGCTTTCCTGAAGACCGTGAGAAAGGTCTGTTGCGTGGCGTCGAGGGCGTTGTCCCGGTCCCCCAAGATCCGCAGGCAGACCGAGAACACGCGGTCCTCCTGGGCTCTCATGATGGAGTCGAAGGCACCGCGATCGCCGGTGATGACCCGAGCCAAGAGATCGGTCTCGGTCCCTGGCATCGTCACCCGATGAAGCGTACTTCTGAGATAGATGACGAAAAGGTGCCATCCGACTGCTGTGGGAGGTTCACCATCCAGATCAGCCAATGGCCGTTGGGCCGTGCCGGCAGGTCGAGGGAGGTGGTGCCGGGCGGCGACTGGGCACCGGCGATCCGCTCCCAATCGGGAAGCGCGGTGGGCGCGTTCTCAGACCAGTAGAGCTCGAAGGAGGTGCCCGGGGTGAGATCGTGGAGCTCGAGACGACGCGGCGCTCCCTCGATCTCGAAGCGAACACCCACCCCTGGTTTCAGCAACGGAAGTGGGTCCTGGTAACGCTCGGTTCGCCATGAGGTGGTGCCGTCGCCGTCCAACAGACTCGGGATCAGGGTGTCACTCTCACCCCCTTCACCGAACGGATCGAATGAAGTTGCCCCCAGAATCGTGACCGGAGCCACCGGTGGCGAGGTTGTCGTCGGCAAGACGGTGGTGGTGGGGCTGTCGGGCAGGGTGGCGGTAGGCGATGCCGGAACCACAGGGGAGCCGCCGGTGAACAGCAGCCCGAGAGCGACCAGAGCGACCGCCAGGAGGACCAGGATTCCCGCTGCGAGCAGGAGACGACGCGACGTGGAGCGTGGCTCGGGGCGGGGCATGCGGGGCGTGGGAGAGGAGAGGAGCGCCTTGGCCAGGTCCGCCGAGCTCAACCTCCCCGACTGACCGGATCGGAGGACCGCGTCGAGGGTCCGGGGGATGCCATCGATTCGCTCCGACGGGGGTGGGCCGCCAGGTGGGGAGCCGGTGAGGGCGGTCTCCAGGGCTGCCGACAGGGCGCGCACGTCCCCGTTGGCATCGGTTCTTGGGGGCCGGCCGAAGGCCCCCAACTTCGCCGGGTGGGCCACGGAGTAGTAGATCGCCGAAAGATCCAGCCCGCCGTGGGCCCCTCCGACCTGGTGAAGGGCAGCGAGCGCTCCAGCCAGACCTGCCGCATTGGGCAGGAATTCCTCGAATTCGAAGGTCTGTGCGGCGTCCACCCGGTCTTGCGCGGTCGCGCCTCCGGTCCATTCCGACACCGAGTAGGCCCCGCCCGCGACCACCTCGACCGCGAAGACCCGGGCGAGGTGGGGGTGGGTAGTCTTGGCCGCGTCGCTGACGCTCGCCACGAACTGGGTGCGCCTCTCGGTGCTGCTCTCCGGGCCCAGCGACCTGACGAGAACAGGACGCTCCAGCGAGGTGTCGGTGGCCAGCCATTCCTCGATGTCGCCGTCACGCCCGAGACGCATCTCGAGGCGATAGCGGTCGGGTATTGCAGCCGGCATCTAGTCAGTCCAGCAGCCGTGGGGCCTCAAGGGCTGAATCTGAGGACATGCAGGGCGGTCCCGGTTTCTGCGAAGCCCTCCCGGGAGTACATATCGGCGGCTCTCATGTTCTCGGGTCGAACGTTGAGAACCATCGAGCGCGCCCCTTGGGCTCGGGCCCAGAGCATCGAGGCCCTGATCAGTGTCGTGCCAAGACCGTTGCCGGATCGGGTGGGCAGAACCGCTACCCGCTGTAGGAAGGAAACGGTCAACTGGGTGCCCACGATGGCGTACCCGACGATCCCCTCGGCTTCCTCGATCTGGAGCAGAACCGATCTGGGGGTGGCCTTCATCGCTTCGCCAAGCCCGGCGACGCTCATCCTCCAGAACTCGGTGAAGGCAGCGTGATCGACCTTGGCCAGGGCCGGCCAATCAGGAGACTCGCAGGGACGCACCGAATGACGAGGTTCGGTTATGTTCCCGTCTAGGTGTCGCTCCATGACGGAGAGCGCGGTGTGCTCGGCATACCCGGCCCGCGCCCAGATCCGGGTCGCCATCGGATAGAGAGCAGGTGAGAAGATGTCACGTATGGCCAGGGACTGGAGTTCTCGGGATGCTTCGCCGAGAAAGTCGTGCGACCCCCGGATCAGCCTCATGGCCACATCCGGGCCGTCGTCGTTCCAGGGTCTGGCCGCGGCCCGTGCCCATCCCCGACGAAGGGCGAGCGGTCCCGGCCAGACGCCATCCATGTGGAGACGGTTTGGCACCCCGGAAAGGGTACGGGCATGGAGGTCGTAGTCGCGTCCCATCCGTCGTCGCTGGAGCACAACACGACTCCGTCTCACCCGGAGCGCCCGGCACGGGTGGGGGCAGTGGCGCAGGGAATCGCCGACAGCGGCTTGGACGTGGTCGAGATCGAGTCACCGGAGATCCGCCGCAGCGAGCTGGCGCTGGTTCACGACCCTTCCTACATCGAGATGATCGAGACTTTCTGTCGTATGGGTGGCGGGCTGTTGGACAGGGACACGTTCGCCTCGGAGGAGAGTTGGGTTGCCGCCCTGACTGCGGCCGGTGGGGTCTCGGCGGCCATCGAGGAGCTGGAGGGCCGAAGTGACGCCACTGCCTTCGTCATTGCCCGCCCCCCGGGTCACCACGCGCTCCGGAGCAGGGCCATGGGGTTCTGTCTCTTCAACAACGTGGCCGTGGGGGCGGCTCTTTTGCGCTCCAAGGGCCATCGGGTGGCCATCCTCGACTGGGATGTGCACCATGGGAACGGGACCCAGGCAATGGTCATCGAGGACCCGGGAATCCTCTATGTCTCGGTTCACCAGGACGCCTTCTACCCTTTCCAGGGCGATGTAGGGGACATCGAGCGGGAGGCAAAGGGCACGACGATCAACGTGCCGGTACCGGCCGGTACCGCCGGTGACCTCTATCGACGGGCCTGGGGTGAGATTGTGATCCCGGTGGTGAGGGGGTTCGAGCCCGATTGGGTCCTGGTGAGTTGCGGTTTCGATGCTCATATCTCCGACCGAATGGCCGAACTGCGCCTGGTCGCATCTGATTACGGGTGGATGGCGGCCCAGTTGGCAGCCACCCATCCGGCCCATCGCATCGTGTTTGCCCTCGAAGGTGGCTACGACCTCGAAGCTCTGCGCGATTCGACTGCTGAGACACTGCGTGGAGTGTCCGGTCAGGACCAATTCGGCGAAGGGCTGGTCTCGCCGTGGGATGCACAGGACGTGCTGGATCCGGTCTTCGAGGGCGTCTCCAGACATTGGGCGGTCTGATTTAAGAGCCCGTTCCAAAGTCCTTCAATTCCCGGAGCCATCTACCGATATAGAGCACCTGGGTCAATACTCGGGAAGGGACATGGAAACCAACATCAACGAGCTCTTGCGGCAGGCTGTGTCTCAGGACGCCACTGACATTCACCTCAAGGTCGGATCCGCCCCCGTTGCCCGGATCAATGGTGGGATCACCAGACTCGACGGGTTCCACTCCCTGAGCCCGGAAGACACCCAAGCGTTTGCCGACACCCTGTTCACCCCGCGGGCGGCTGAGGATTTCAAGGCCAATGGCTTCGCTGATTTCGCCTATGGCCGCCAGGACCTGGGCCGATTCAGGGTGTCAGCCTTCCGTCAACGCGGATCGGTGTCGCTCGTGCTTCGGAAGGTGGTCGGGGAATCGAAAACATTCGCAGAATTGGGACTCCCCAAGATGATCGAGAAGTTCGCCGCCGAGAGATCGGGGCTGCTTCTGGTGACCGGGCCCTCGGGATCGGGCAAGACCTCGACCATGTCTTCGATCATCGATTGGATCAACTCGAACCGGGGAGTCTCGATTCTCACCATCGAGGATCCGATCGAGGTTCTCCACACCGACAAGCGCAGTGTCGTCGTGCAGCGGGAAGTCGGGGTGGACACCGCCGACTACGCGCAAGCGATTCGCAGCGCCATGCGTCATGACACCGAGGTGATCGTCGTGTCCGAGATCGAGGACCTGGAGACGGCGCGGGCCGCCATCGCCGCGTCTGAGACGGGGCATCTGGTGATCTCCTCGATGCGCACCACGGATCCGGCCGACACCGTCCATCGGATCATCTCGTTGTTCCCCGAAACCGAGCAGGGAATCGTTCGTGCCCAATTGGCGTCGCAATTGTTGGGCATCATCAGTCAGCGTTTGCTGGAGGGCCAGGAGGGCAGTCCGGTTCTCTCATATGAAGTGGTCAACAACAACGAGCGGGTCCAGGAGTGGATACTCGGCGCCAAGGACTCCAACTTCCTGATCGACATCATGAAGGAGAGCGAGTTCTTCGGGATGCAGACCTTCGACCAGTCGATGCTCAAACTGGTCGTGAGTCGAGTCATCGAGCTGCCGATCGCCCTTCCCCACGCTCGCAATGTGCACGAGCTGCGGGCCAAGGCCATGGCCGCCGGGATCGCGATCTAGGTCTCAAGTCCCAAGCCTCGAGTCTCAAGTCAGAAGCTCCGGGAGGTTCGGCCCCTTTAACCTCATCGGGTGATTCCGAAGCGACTCGAATTCCTGGTATCTCCTGAGCTCCCGCCCGCCCAACTGGCTCCGCGCTTCTCCAACTCGGGTCATCAGCTGTTTCTGGTGGGTGGATCGGTGCGCGACGCCTTCCTCGAGCGACCGGTTGAGGACTACGACTTTGCGACGGACGCCCGCCCCGACCGGATAGCCGAGATCCTGGAGGGCTGGGCGGACGCCATCTACACGGTTGGTGCCACGTTTGGGACCATCGCCGCCCGCAAGGATGGGAGGATCGTCGAAGTAACGACGTTTCGCGACGAGATCTATCGCGACGACTCACGCAAGCCCCGCGTCACCTTCTCCGACCACATCGAGGACGATCTCGCCCGACGCGACTTCACCATCAATGCCATCGCTCTTCCCCTGATGGCAATGGAGCCGGTCGACCCCTTCGGAGGCTTGGCGGACCTGGCAGCGAGGAGACTGCGGACCCCGGTCGCCCCCACGGTGTCGTTCTCGGATGATCCCCTGCGCATGCTCCGCCTCTTTCGCTTCCAGGCCACCCTGGGATTCGATCCCGACCCGGAGGCTCTGGGGGCCGTGGCGTCGATGGGGGACCGGCTCGAAATCGTCTCGTCGGAGAGGATCAGAGACGAGTTGTCGAAGCTCCTGACGGCTCCGGCGCCGGGTTCCGTTCTTCAGGGGGTGGTGACGTCCGGTCTCGCGGATCACTTTCTCCCCGAGCTTCCGGCTCTGGCGATGGAACAGGACCCCCACCAGCGTCACAAGGACGTGCTGGCTCACACGTTCGCCGTCGTCGACAAGACATCACCGGATCTCATCCTCAGACTGGCTGCCCTCTTCCATGACATCGGGAAGCCGGACACCCGGCAGTTCGGCCCGGACGGGGTGTCGTTCCATCATCACGAAGTGGTTGGGGCCCGAATGACGCGACGACGTCTCAAGACGCTCCGCTATCCCAAGGAGATCGTCGAGGACGTCTCCCAATTGGTTTTTCTCCATCTTCGACCCCACACCCTCAAGATGGGCTGGACCGATTCGGCGGTTCGTCGCTACGTGAGAGACGCGGGGCATCTCCTCGGGCCCTTGAACGAGCTGGTTAGGTGCGACATCACGACGGCCAATACCAGGCGGGAACGGGAGATCACCACGGGCATCCACGAGTTGGAGCTTCGCATCGCCGAGCTCTCCGAACAGGAGGAGCTGGCCGCTCTGCGCGCCCCGATCGATGGTCACCAGGTGATGGAGTATCTCGGGATTCCCCCAGGGCCCATGGTTGGTGAGATCATGGAGATACTGCTCGAGCGTCGCATCGAAGACGGCCCCTATTCGGACGAAGAGGCCTACCGATTGGTTCGTGAGTGGGCGTTGGGAAAGGGCGTTTCCGACCCGGGGCAACCTCCGGTGTCAGAGGAGGAGGAATGAAGGTCGTACTCGCATACTCGGGGGGTCTCGACACCTCGGTGATCCTGGCTTGGCTTCGTGAGGAGCTCGGGGCCGAAGTCGTCACCTATACCGCCGATGTGGGACAGGGTGCCGAGGTCGGCGAGGCCCGGGTCAAGGCTCTCGAGACCGGGGCGAAGGATGCCGTGGTCGAGGATCTTCGAGATCGGTTCGTGACCGGTGCGGTGTTCCCAGCGCTGCGGGCCGCGGCGGTCTACGAGGGCCACTACCTGATGGGCACTTCATTGGCCCGGCCGATCATCAGCGAGGGCCTGGTGCGCACCGCCCGGCAGTATGGGGCCGACACCATTTCCCACGGGGCCACGGGCAAGGGCAACGACCAGGTCCGTTTCGAGCTGTCAGTCGCCGCCCTGGCCCCGGAGTTGAAGGTCGTCGCCCCATGGCGGCAATGGAAGCTGAAGGGTCGGTCCGATCTGATGGATTACGCCCGCGCCCGTGGGATTGCGGTGCCGGTGACCAAGGAGGCTCCCTACTCGACCGATGCCAACCTGCTCCACGTCTCCTATGAGGGCGGGGTTCTCGAGGACCCGTGGGCGGCGCCGCCGCCAAAGATGTTCCGGCTGACGGTCGATCCCAGCGATGCCCCCGACCTGGGCGAGGAAGTAATCGTCGGCTTCTCCCAAGGGAATCCGGTTTCGATCAACGGGCGCTCTCTCGACCCGGTCGAGTTGTTGGAGGCGGCCAACGAGATCGCCGGGCGTCATGGGGTCGGCCGAATCGACATCGTGGAGAACCGATTCGTCGGCATGAAGAGCCGGGGGGTCTACGAGACTCCGGGGGGAACGCTGCTGCATCTGGCCCACCGGGCCGTCGAGTCGATCACCCTCGACCGGGAGGTGATGCATCTCCGCGACCAGTTGGTTCCCCGATATGCCGCCATGGTCTACAACGGCTTCTGGTACAGCCCGGAGCGCCTGGCGTTGCAGAGCTTCATGGATGAGATCCAGGCGCCGGTGACCGGCGAGTCGAGGGTCCTGCTCTACAAGGGCTCGGCGACCGTGACCGGGAGGCGAGCCCCCAACAGCCTCTACGACCCGGGTTCGGCCACCTTCGAAGCCGACGATGTCTATCGACAGGCCGATGCCGAGGGATTCATCAACCTCAACGCTCTGAGAATCCGGGGCTTCGGCGACGGGAGGCTCGGATGACACTCTGGGACGGGCGTTTCGAGAGCGCCCCAGGGACCGTGTTGTGGGACTACACCGTCGACCCCAGCGACCGGCGCCTCCTCCTCGACGACATCACCGGCTCGATCGCCCACGTGACCATGTTGGGCAGCACCGGTGTCATCCCGGCCGAGGATTCCGTGACGATTGTCGCCGGGCTCGAGGCGCTCCGGACCGAGGCGGAGCAGGGGGAGTTCGTTTTCGAAGAAGGAGACGAAGACGTGCACACCGCGGTCGAGCGGAGGCTGGGCGAGATCGTCGGGCCGGTCGGCGGCAAGTTGCACACCGGCCGTTCCCGCAACGATCAGGTCGCACTGGATCTCAGGCTGTATCTCGCGCGGGCCGCCACCCAACGTGTCGGCCAGTTGCATCAGTTCGCCCTTCACCTGTGTTCGCTCGCCGAGGTCAATGCGGCGGTCCCGGTCCCGTCCTACACCCATCTCCAACAGGCGCAGGCCAGCACCCTGGGCCATCATCTGCTCGCCTACGCCTGGATGGCGTTGAGGAGTGTCGAGCGTTTCGACCAGACCACTGCGCGGATCGACGTGTCGCCGCTGGGGGCGGGGGCCTCTTCGGGGACGTCCCTCGGTATCGATCCCGACGAGAGCGCACGACTGCTGGGCATGGGCGGCGTCTTCGAGAACTCACTCGACGCAGTGGGCTCGAGAGACCATGTGGCGGAGTACGTCTTCTGCTGCGCGCAGGCGATGGTTGACCTCTCCCGGTTGGCCGAGGAGGTGGTTTTGTGGACCTCGACCGAGTTCGGTTGGGCCCGGCTCGCCGACTCGGTCAGCACCGGTTCGTCGGCCCTCCCCCACAAACGAAATCCCGACATCGCCGAACTGGTCAGAGGGCGCACGGCGAGGGTGTCCGGGGATCTGGCCGCCGTGATCACGTTGCAGAAGGGCCTCCCTCTCGCCTACAACCGTGATCTACAGGAGGACAAGAGACTGGTTTTCGACGCCGACGACGTTTTGGCCTCCTCGCTCCTGGCCATGACCGAGATGCTCGGTCACATCGTGTTCGACCCACCTCTGCCCGAGGGAGCGACAGCCAGTCTCGACCTCGCCGAGGCCTTGGTGAGACGTGGAGTCCCGTTTCGGGAGGCGCATCAGACGGTCGGTCGGCTCATCGTCGCCCTGGAGGCGGGTGGCCGGAGCCTTGCCGAGGCCAATTACGACGACCTGAGGTCGGTTCACGACAGCTTCGAGGAGTCCGACCTGGCTGTGGTCGACGTGGAGCGGTCGGTGACCGGGGAACGGTCGCCCGGATCGGGAACCGCGAGCTCGGTTCACCGCCAGGTTGCGTCGATCCGCGCTCGGATCGGCGCGGAACCGAACTAGCCGGATGTGATCCTCGTCATCATCCCGGCGGCGGTGATTGCCGTTGCGAGCTTTGCCTCCTTCGCCGGGCGTTGGGTTTGGTGGCTGGATGTTCTCGCCAATTTTCGGGCGCAGTATTTCGTCGTGCTCGCCTTGCTCGGCGGGATCGTGGTGTTGTCACGCTGGCGACGCACCGGCATGGTCATCCTCGCCGTCTCCCTGATCAACCTCATCTTCGTGGCACCGCTCTATTTCGGCTCCCCCGGGGAGTCCGATCCGGCTGCCCCCCACCTGGTGGTGATGAGTTTCAACCTCTTCTCGAGCAACGAGAGATACAACGAGGTCATCGAGTACATCGAGGCGATTGACGCCGACCTCGTCTTCCTTTATGAGGCGAGCCGGCCCTGGGAGGTGGCCCTGGACGCGGCGGCCCTCGACTACGAGATCATCAGGGGCCGATCCGAGAATCTCATCTTCGGCACCCTGGTTCTGGCTCGTGACGAGGTGCAAGCCGTGTCCCACGGGTTCGCCGAGGCGCAGCCGCGTGCCGTGGCACTTGATTACCAGCCCGACGGCTGGCCGGTTCCGGTTGAAGTCCTTTCCACCCACACCCTGGCTCCGACCACCGAAGAGAGAGCCTCGCTCCGGGACGCTCAACTGGCCTTTGCCGCGGACTGGGCAGCGGAACAAGAAGGCGCCTTTTTCGTGGTGGGCGATCTCAACGCCACCCCGTGGTCGTGGCCGTTCCGGAACCTCGTCTCCAAGGGGGGATTGCGCAACTCCCAGATCGGGTTCGGGCTGCAACCCACCTTCGCGGCCACCTCGTTTGGCTTCCTGCGGGTGCCCATCGATCACCTTTTGCACAGCGATGCTCTTCGAGTCCGGGAGCGCAACCTCGGGCCAAGTCTCGGCTCGGACCACTTCGCCCTGTTGGTGGATCTGGAGTACGTGCCCCCCTCTCCGTAATTGGGAGCCACAGGGGTCACATACGGCCCTGTGGCTCCCAATTACGGGGAAGAAACCCGGCCAGGGTGTCCACCACCACGTCCGGGCCGGCCAGCACGTCCCAATAGGTGAAACGCAGCACCGTGTAGCCGAGGGCGACCAGTCGATTCTGGCGGGAGCGATCCCGCTGGAACTTGGCGCGATCGCTGTGAAACGCTGCTCCGTCGAGCTCGATGAGCAGGGAGGCCTCGGGATAGGCAAAGTCGACCCGGGCAACGAAGGCTCCGACGTCGTCGGTGACCACAAACTGGCTTTTCGGTTGCGACAGGTTCGCCCGCTGGATCAGTCTCAAGAAGCGGTCCTCCAGTTGGGAGTCGGTTATTTGGTCCCAGGCCAGGCGTTCTGTGAGGATCCGTCTCGCTGGTCCGACACCGTTGCGACCTTTCCTCGCCACCTGGTGGAGGACTCGAGCCACTTCCTCGAGCGTCACCAGCTCACGACGCCGAGCCTCGTCGAGACAGGAGCCGGTCGCCCCTATTCCGTGGGGGACCCCGATGTCGACGATGGTGCGCGCCAGGGTCGTAGTTGGTATGCCCACAACTGAGGTGATGTGGGAGCGGGCCAGGTCGGACGACTGGTGCAACACGAACTCATGCGGTCGACGTCCTGTTCGAAGGCTGACTACCTCAATGCGCTCGGGTCGGTCAATGATGCCATGCAGGTGAGCCGCTGTTCGATGCGAGGCAGCGGCTCTGGAACCCAAGGAGAGCACTGCGGCCGCGACTTCCATGTGCCAAGTTCTGGGCACACCACTGAAGGCGTAGATCTCGGGACAAAGACGAAGCAGAAGGCCGGCCCGCGTCCGTCGCTTGAGGGTTGTGTCACTCAGTCCGAGCGAAAGCCAGTCGCTTCGACGAAACACGCCGTGTTGCGCGGCCGCTCGCTGCGCCAGCGCAGCCTCTCCCTTCACCTCCATCCGTCTCGTCCTACTGGAAGCTAGGGCGATGGACAACCCCCACGTCGAGCCCTTCCGTAATTGGGAGCCACAGGGGTCATATACGGCCCTGTGGCTCCCAATTACGGAAGGGCTACCGTTGGTCTCATGTCTGAGCGCTTCGCTGCCCGCCGACGTCGATTGGCCGAGATCATCGGGATCGAAGGCATCGCCGTGGTCCCGGCCGCGGTCGAGGTGATCCGAAGCTACGACACTTCGTTCGACTTTCACCAAGACCCCGATTTTCTCTATCTCACCGGATTCCCCGAGCCCGAAGCGGTGGCGGTGATCACCCCCGGCCACACCGAGGGCGACTACACCCTCTTCGTGCGATCCCGCGACCCCGAGATGGAAGCCTGGGACGGTTACCGGGCCGGGGTGGAAGGGGCCAAGGCCCTCTACGGCGCAGATGCCGCCTACGAGCTGGGCGAGTTGGACGAGGTGCTGACGCGGCTCATGATCGGCCGGGAAGCGTTGTGGTACGAGACCGGAAACGAGCATCACGATGCCCGGGTCAACGCCCTCATCGCCAAGGCACGCAACCTCCGGGCCCGCTACGGGGGCACCGTCCCCTCCGAGGTGCGGGACCTCTCGGTGACGCTGGGGGAGATGAGGCTGTTCAAGACCGAGGACGAGGTGGCATGTCTGCGTCGGGCATGCGATCTATCGGCCCGGGGGCACACCGAGGCGATGCGCTTCGCGAGACCCGGTGTCTACGAGTACCAGGTCCAGGCCGCCATGGAGTATCGCTGGCGGGTGGGCGGGTCGAGACACAACGGATACCCGTCGATTGTCGCCTCGGGAGCCAATGCCTGCGTCCTCCACTACGTCGAGAACGACCGGTTGATCGAGGACGGTGACCTGATCCTGATCGACGCTGCCGCAGAGTTCGAGGGCTACTCATCGGACATCACCCGCACCTTCCCGGCCAACGGCCGGTTCACCGGCCCGCAACGGGCCCTGTATGAGGTGGTGCTCGCCGCGCAACGGACCGGTCTGGAGATGTCGACTCCGGGATCGAGCATGCGGTCCATCCACGACGCCGCCACCCGCATCCTCACCGAGGGGATGGTCGAGCTGGGCCTCCTCCCGAAATCCGTTGACGAGAGCTTGGCGATGCACCACTACAACCAGTTCTACTTCCACGGGACAGGTCATTGGCTCGGCCTCGACGTGCACGACGCGGGCGCCTATCGCATCGACGGCGTCTCTCGAAAGCTGGAGCCGGGGATGGCGCTCACCGTCGAGCCGGGCCTCTATGTGGCGCCCGACAAGGCGGAGATCGAGCTCGCCCTCCTCGAGTACGACCTCGACGAATGGGCACAGCGCAGGATCCTGGAGGGCCGCACCGCCGCGATGGCCAAGGAGAACAAGGCCAAGGAAGATGCCGAGAAGATCTCGCATAACCTTCCCGAAGCGTTTCTCGGGATCGGGATCCGGATCGAGGACGACGTGGTCATCACCGACCAGGGACACGACAACCTCACATCCGCGGTGCCCACAGGTTGGGAAGAAGTCGAGGCGCTCTGCGCCGAGGCGTCGATGCTTCCCGCCGGTTAGACGGTGGCCGGAATCGCGTACCAGAGCACGGCGAGGAAATGGAACGTGCTCCCGCCGATCACGAGCACGTGGAACAACTCGTGATAGGAGAAGGTCCTCGGGAACAGCTTGGGCCGCTTCGACGTGAAGATGACCACCCCGCTTGTGTAACAGATCCCACCCAGGGCGATCAGCACCGCTGCACCCAGGCCGAGACGGCTCAGCACCCAGGGCATCAGAATCAGCGCCGACCACCCCATCACCATCTGCAGGGTTACCGAGAGCGGCGTCTTCACATTGGGGAGAAACACTTTGAGGAGGATCCCGGTCAGCGCGGTGATCCACACCAGGGCGAGAGCCACCACCAGCACTGTTCCGTCGACGGCGGCAATGGCGATCGGGGTGAAAGTCCCGGCCACCAGGAGGAAGATCATCGAATGGTCGACCCTCTGCAGACGGACCTTCCTCTCGGGACTCCACGGGATCGAGTGATAGAGGGTCGAAACCGTGTACGTGGCGAGCATGGCGACCCCGAACACGAGCGACCCGACGGCAGCGGCACGGTTGCCCGACGCCCGGCTGAGGAGGACGAGCAGCCCGACTATGGAGGCTATGGCAGCCGTTCCGTGGAGAAACCCTCGAATCGGGTTCTGCATCCTGCCGAGGGTGAGCCTTTCCATCAGACCACAGGTTATTTCGACCCAGGGCCAAGACGTAAGCCGGATCGGGTTGAGCGCCGCGCTGGTGAGACGGCTCGGCGCCGGTAGCATCAGAGCATTCGCCATGGCCCTCGGTCTTCTCTACCGCATCTACGAGCGAAACCTGCTCAACGGTCTCGACAAGGACCGCCTGCCCCGGCATATCGGCATCGTCCTCGACGGTCATCGCCGTCACGCACGGGAGGAGAGGCTTCCCACCTACACCGACTCCTACCGGGTGGGGATGCGCCGTTTCGAAGAGTTCCTCGGCTGGGCCCACGAGTTGGATATCCCGGCGGTCACGGCGTGGGTTCTCTCCAAGGAGAACCTGAGCCGGCCTGAGGAGGAGCTGGAGCCCTACTTCCAGGTGCTAATCGAGCTCTTCGAGCGTCTCCCCGCCTTATGCGAGAAGTACGACATGGCGATCAAATTCATCGGGAGCCTCGACCTTCTCCCCGATCAGTTGGTGTCAGCCGCCAAAACAGCCGAGGAGGCGCATCCGAGAGGGTCGAAACGTCTCAATGTCGCCATGGGATATGGGGGTCGTCAGGAGATCGTCGACGCCGCCAAGGACCTGGTCTCGACTCTCCTATCTGACGGCGTGCCACCCGAGGAGGTCGCCACCTACATCGACGCCGACGCTCTCGCCTCCCACATGTACTCGGCCGACATGCCCGATCCCGATCTGCTGATTCGAACCTCCGGTGAGTCCCGTCTCTCCGGTTTCCTCCTCTGGCAATCGGCCTACGCCGAGTTCGTCTTCGTCGACGTCAACTGGCCGGCTTTCCGCCGGGTGGACTTCCTTCGCGCATTGCGTGACTTCACCAGTCGCGAACGGCGCTTCGGGAAGTAGCCGTTTGCGATTCCGACCCGGCCGGCGTCGGAGTTGTCAGACTTAGAGTTGCGAAATGCCGAGGCGTTTCGTATCTGAAGAGTCTCGCGTGCCCTTCGCCTCGGCCCTGAGAGGAACCAGGGCGCGCGGCTATGGGTCGGCCGACTTCAGGGCGGATCTCGGTGCTGGTCTCACGGTGGGAGTGGTCGCTCTCCCTTTGTCGATGGCATTGGCGATCGCCTCCGGTGCGCCGCCTCATCTCGGTTTGTTCACGGCGATCGTGGGTGGCGCCGTGATCGCGCTGGCAGGGGGGTCGATGCACTCGGTCTCGGGGCCAACCGCCGCCTTCGTGGTGATCCTCGCCCCGATCATCACCCGGTATGGCCTGTCAGGGTTACTGGTGGCATCGCTGATGGCCGGTGTGGTCCTGGTGGCAATGGGGCTGATGCGCCTCGGCAGGCTCATCCAGTTCATCCCGCATCCGGTCACCACCGGTTTCACGGCAGGGATCGCCGTCGTGATCGCGGTGCTCCAACTGGGGGACCTGGTTGGGATCGGCTCCCTATCCGGTGACCGGATCTGGGAGCGGTTGGAGGATTTCGTGTCGAGGTTGCCCTCAGCCCACTGGCAGGACGCCGCGCTGACCGCATTGACATTGACGGCCATGATCACCTTCCCGCTAATAACCAAACGGGTTCCCGCCCCGCTCGTCGCGTTGATTCTGGCCTCGCTGGCAGGGGTGGCCCTCGATCGGGCCGGGTTCCCGATTGCCTCGATCGAGTCGAGATTCGGCGGGATCCCAGCCCTTCCGCCGGTGCCGGTGCTGCCGTGGACATTCGACGGAGCCCTCAACTGGTCGATGACCTTGGAGTTGGTTCCCAGCGCTCTGGCCATCGCAATGTTGGGGGCGATCGAATCGCTTCTGTGCGCGGTTGTGGCCGACGGGATGACCGGGTCCAGGCACGACCCTGATCCGAACTTTTGGGGATGGGTCTGGGCAACATGGTGGTGCCATTCTTCGGCGGGTTCGCCGCCACCGGCGCCATCGCTCGGACCGCCACTGCGATTCGTGCCGGCGGGCGGACCCCGCTCGCCGCGGTGATTCACGCCGGGTTCGTGCTGACCGCGATGCTGATCCTCGCTCCCCTGTTGGGCTTCGTGCCGATGGCGGCTATGGCCGGGCTCTTGCTGGTGGTGGCGTGGAACATGAGCGATGCCCGCCATTTCGGGCGGATGGTTCGGATAGCTCCTCGAAGCGACGTCACCGTCTTGTTGGTGTGTTTTCTGCTGACCGTCGTGTTCGACATGGTGGTGGCGGTTGCGGTCGGTGTGGTGCTGGCCGCCTTGTTGTTCATGCGTCGCATGGTGGAGATCTCCGGTGCGCGGTTGATCGGGGGAGAGCACGGGCATCTAGCCGAGGGACTGCCCCCGGGCGTTGTGTTCTACGACATCGCAGGCCCGTTGTTCTTTGGTGCCGCCGAAAAGGCGTTTGCGGCCTTGACGGTCGTCGGGTCGGGCGTGCACACCGTGATCATGGATCTCGAAGATGTGCCTGCCATCGATGCCACGGGATTAGTTGCCCTCGAGTCGACCATCGACCGTCTCAATGGGCTGGGCATCAAGGTGGTCCTCGTCGGTGTTCAATCCCAGCCCCAGAGAGTTCTGATGCGCGCTGGTTTCGATGACCGGCCCGGACTCCTCGAAATCACCGATCATCTCAGCGACACCATCGAACAGGTGATCAGGGATAATCGGCCAAGGCGTTGATCAGGGACGCTGACGAAGCTCAACTCAGGCAGTGACCATCCCCGGGTGGAGATGGGTGACGTCACCGAGTTGGCGCAGCGAGAACGCCCAACCGGTGCTGATCCGGGTCATGGTGAGCCGGGAGACTCCGGTGTGAGGCTGGCGAAAACGCTCCCATTCCCACGGCACCGGCTCCAGACCCAACAGATGGCCGAGGACGACCGCGTTGGTGCCGGCGTGAGCCACGACGATAACCCGACGATCGGGATCGTCGACGGCCCACAGGTGACGATGCTCCTCTTGCATGGGACGGATCCCGTGGGCGTCCAGCGTCTCCTGGAGCCCTGATACCACTCGTTGGTGGAACGCCCGGAACGTCTCGCCCCCGGGCAACCCGTCCCACATCTCCTCCATCGAGCGGAAGCTCGAGTCCCGCAGCGCCTTGTCGATCTGGTCTACGGGGGAGCCGTCCCACTCGGGCGGGTTGTTGATCTCCTGAAGCCAGTCGTAGACCTCGGGCTTGGTCCCGACGTCGCCCGAGATCGGATTGGAGGTCTGCACTGCCCGGTTCATCGAGGAGACCCAGAGCTCATCGAAGCGGTCGAGGCTGGCAAGGCGGTGGGCCACCCGCTTTGCTTGCTCGTGGCCGAGCTCGGTCAGGCCGGGGTCATTGCGGGCGATGCGATCCGGGGCCCAGTCGGGTTGTCCGTGACGGACGAGGAAGAGATCCATGGCATCAAACCTAGACCTACCGCGAGCTACCCACGGCATCGGGTACGGGTCGTGGCCCAATACGATGTGAGGGTGCCTGGCGATTCCCTGATAGAGCATCTACGCACCCACGCCCTTCGAACCGACGGCCCGTTCACCCTCCGATCAGGCTTGGTCACCTCCTGGTACCTCGACGCCCGTCAGACCACCTTCAGTGGTGACGGGGCATGGTTGGTGGGGGAGGCGGTGCTGAACGTGGTCGACCCGTCGGCAGGGGCCATAGGGGGGATGACCATGGGAGCCGACCCCATCGCGGTGGCTACCGTCATGGTCGCCGCCGATCATGGGAGGGAATTGAGCGCCTTCTCGATTCGGAAAACGGCCAAGAATCACGGCACGGGGGGCCGGGTGGTGGGCGCGGTGACGCCCGGAACCCGGGTGGTGATCCTCGAGGACACCACCACGACCGGCGGTGCCGCCATCGAGGCCACTGACGCCGCGACCGCGGAAGGCCTGCATGTGATCCAGGTGGTCGCCCTCGTCGACCGATCCGGCGATCAGGCTGCGGATGCCTTTGCTTCCAGGGGTATCCCCTATGTGGCGCTGGTCGTGCCCTCCGACCTCGGGGTGGGCGAATGAAGGTCGTCGTGCAGAGATCGGCAATCCGGATGTGGCTGCTGGCGATCGGGGCCATTCCGTTGCTCATCATCGCGGTCGATGTCCTCACCAATCGCCGGATCACCAACTGGCTTCGAGAGATCCTCTTCACCCCTGCTGACACCCAGATCTATGAGCCTCGGGACGTGATCTACGCCTGGGCCATCCTGTTGTTCGCCGCATTTCTCGTGATCTGGGGGCTGAAGGAGTTGTTCGTCCCCACCCGGGTCATCGAGTGTCGTGACGAGGGTCTGGCCCTGAAATTGCGCGGGCCGTTTCGCAGTCATGACGTCATCCCCTGGGCCAAGGTGGTAGACGTCGATGCGGGTGAGATCGAGGACGAAGGAGAGATCCTGCCCCTACTCCGGATCAAGGTCCTCGAACGCGGCGACCTTCCCGCTCATCCCTGGGGCGCCCGCTGGCTGGAGACGCGTGTGCTGGGTGTCCTGGCCCAGGATTGGGCGGTGACCCCCAAGGAGGCCGCCAAGCTGATCGGGGACTACGCGGTCGACGCCGCCCGTCGCGCCGATCGGGCCAGGGTGGCACGGCTTTGGGGATCCTCTTGAGGGCGGTTGGCGCCCACGTGCCGTCCCGGCGGCCGATCGAGGAGGCCCGTGAAAGGCGGGCCGACCTGGTGCAGATCTTCCTCTCCGACCCCCAGGGCTGGAAGAAACCGCCGCCTCGACCTGACGCCGCCGAGCTGCGGGCCTCACCGATCCTGATCTATGTCCACTCTCCCTATCTGATCAACGTCTGCGCCGACAACAACAAGATTCGGGTCCCATCCCGACGCATCCTCCAAGAGACATGTGACGCTGCTGCCGAGATCGCCGCCACCGGAGTGGTGGTCCACGGCGGCCATGTCACGGGGGACGGGCCTCAGGAGGAGGGGATTCTCCGCTGGCGCAAGGCCCTGGAGCCGCTGGACACCCAGGTCCCGGTGCTCATCGAGAACACCGCCGGTGGGGACAAGGCCCTTGCCCGTCGCGTCGAATGGATCGCTCGTCTCTTCGCCGAGATCTCCGAGTTCGACGTGGGCTTCGTGCTCGACACCTGTCACTTCTGGGCCGGTGGGGAACCTCTCGACGAGCTGGTGCCCAGGGTGATGGAGGCAACGGGGCGGATCGACTTGGTCCACGCCAACGACTCGAAGGATCCCTTCGACTCGCGGCGTGATCGCCACGAGAACCTGGGACAGGGGAAGATCCCCTCCGCGGAGCTGGCCCGGGTCATCGCCGAGGCAGACGCTCCGGTGGTGGTGGAGACTCCCGGCGGCGCCGCCGAACAGGGCGCCGACATCGAATGGGTCAGGGCCCGTCTGGCCTCTGCGCAGCAGCCCAGCTCCGGTCCCTAAGTACCATTTCCTGATCATGACCAAGAAAACGACGGTTCCTGACATCCGGGCCCGCAAGGGTGGGCCCAAGATCACGATGGTCACCGCCTACGACTACCCATCGGCCGTGATCGCCGATCGCGCCGGTTTGGACATCATCCTCGTCGGCGATTCGGTCGCCAATGTCGTCCACGGCATGAGCACCACCCTGGAGATCGGTCTCGAGGAGATGATCGTCCATGCTCGGGCGGTCAGACGCGCCCAGCCCTCGGCCCTGTTTGTGGTCGACATGCCATGGCTCAGCTTCCACATCTCCCCCGAGGATGCGGTGCGCAACGCGGGGCGCATCGTCCAGGAGGGTGGTGCCGAGGCGGTGAAGCTCGAGGGGGGTCGGAAGAGGATCCCGGTGATCGAGCGCATCCTGGATGCCGAGATCCCGGTCATGGGCCATCTCGGGCTCACCCCCCAGTCGGTTAACACGATGGGCGGCTTCAAGGTGCAGGGGAAAGTGGTCGAGGCCGCGCGGGAGATGATCGACGACGCGCGGGCCCTCGCCGACGTCGGTTGTTTCTCGATCGTGCTCGAAGGTGTGCCCGACGTCCTCGGCGAGCTGATCACCAAAGAGGTCGACGTCCCCACCATCGGCATCGGCGCCGGGCCCAACACCGACGGCCAGGTTCTCGTCTACCACGATGTGCTCGGGATCGGTCTCGGGCACCACGCCAAGTTCGTGCGGGCCTATGCCAGCATCGGCGAGGAGTCGATCGAGGCCCTGAAGCGATTCGCCGCCGACGTCCAGTCCGGTGCCTTTCCCGGGGAGGAGGAGAGCTATCACGTCTCTGACGAGGTGGTGGCCGAGCTGTTGAGGGGCCAGTCGTCCGGGTAGCGCTCCTTTGCGGGCTCGTATTGGTGGCGGCCGCCTGCGGCGGCGACCAGGGCGAAGTCGTTGCCACCGTGCCCGTCGAAGTCTCGAGCATCCCCCTCGATGTCCTGATCGCCGACACCCCCGAGGAGCGTCAGATCGGTCTCAGAGGCGCCGATGAGATCCCGGGCGGGGGCGACGGGATGCTCTTCGTCCACGAGACACCGTCCTATGTCCGTTACGTGATGTTGGACGTGCCGATCCCGCTCGACATCTGGTTTTTCGATCCTGAGGGGGCGCTGATCGGGACCACGGAGATGGTGCCCTGTGCCGCCGAGCCCTGCCCGCTCTATGCCTCACCTGGCGAGGTCTCCTGGGTGCTGGAGACCATCGCCAACGCCTATGAGTTCGAGCTTGGTGCCCGGCTCACCGGAGCCCCGAATGGGGAAGACGGCTGAATCCGGATACACTTCCAGCGACCGCACCGACGTCTCGCGCCGTTGGGATGCGTGCAACCCCTGCTCCATCGATGGGATGGGGCCTTCCGGAACGGATGTCCACAGGAGGTCGAATGCGCGACTATGAACTGATGACAATTCATCGTCCTGATCTTGCGGAGGACGACGTCGACGCCAAGATCGGCGAGCTCGAGTCGTATCTCTCCGAGCAAGGGGCGAGCGTCAAGGGCAAGGACCTCTGGGGCAAGCGTCGCTTCGCCTACGAGATCGAGCATCTCTCCGAGGGCTACTACTCGGTGGTGAACTTCCAGGCCGAGGCGGGAGCCGTCGATCCACTTGATCGGATGCTCTCCCTCGCCGACGAAGTGGTTCGACACAAGATCGTCCGGCTCGGCGGCTGACTGGAATACGTCACACCGGCGCGGCATGATCGTCGGTGGACGTGAGAAGAGGAGATCTCAA
>JBBDQO010000068.1:0-6105 GCA_040905925.1 Acidimicrobiia bacterium
CGGCATGCCCCCCTCCCGGCTTCGCCGGCTCTCCCCCCAACGCTCACTCCGTTCGTTGGGGGGAGAAACAAGACGACACACTTCTTCTCCCAGGAGCGAAGCGACGTTGTTCTTGTTTCCTCCCCCAGGAGCGAAGCGACGTTGGGGGAGGTGGCGCCGTAGGCGCCGGAGGGGGCACCCCCCGACGCGTGGCCACGAACCTGAACGACCTAGACCCGGTAGACCTCGACCAGGGTCTTGCTCCGCCTGCCGCGTCGGCGGCCCATGACGAATGCAATCACCACCAAGACGGCAATCGCCACCCCCGCCAGAACTGCGGTGTTCATCGCCGATTCCTTGGTTTCCTCGATGGCGCTGACTATCTGACGGGCCTTGGCCTCTATGTCATCCCTGCTGATCGTCACTCTGCATCCTCCATACGACAAGCCCGGCCACTCCCGCGGCCCCGATCGCTGTCAAGAACCTGGCAAGCACCTCATACCACTCCCCCGCCGGGAGCCAGACACGTAGACCGCTGAAGAGGCCGAGAACCAGGAAAAAGGCGCCGAGGGAGACGACCATCGCACCACCGATCCCCATGCTGGCGTGTTTGCCGAGCGCCTTTGCCGGCTCGATCGTCTCCTGTCGCAGGTACTGGCGCGACATGTCGATGAGCTCGCTGGCGAGCTGTGGGATCTCCTGGGGGTTTGGCATCGCACGATGAGGCTAACAAAGGGTGGAAAGAGTGCCACCCGCCGGTAGGGTGCCTTGCTGTGAGCTTTGTTCGCACGCTGACCTCTCTGGGCCCGCGATACCTCGCCCTCTGGCTCGGTCAGACGATCAGCCAGTTCGGGACATATGTCGCCTTTCTCACCCTCCCCCTGCTCGTCGTGCACATCCAGGAAGCCAGAGGAGCGGGGTCCACTCTCGATTTCTCGATCACCTACGCATTGGAGACGGCGCCCACAGCCATCCTGGGTCTCGTGGGAGGCGTTCTCCTCGATCGTCTCAACCTCCGCCCGGTCATGATCGCCACCGACCTCGGGCGAGCCGCCGCCTTCTTCTACCTCACGGCCAACCTCGACAACTACGGCATTGGAACCGTCTTCGTCGTGGCCTTCCTGGTCGGGTCGATGACCACTTTCTTCGACGGGGCGCTATACACCATGATCCCGGCCCTGGTGCCCAAGGAGCGGCTGGCAGAGGCCAACGGGTTCGTCGCCGCCAGCCAACAGGCCAACTTCGCACTCGGCCTGCTGGCAGCCGGTGTTCTGGCGAGCGCCACTGGTGGGCCCGCCCTCGGGCTCTTCATAAACGGTGCCAGCTTCGTGATCTCGGCGCTCAGTCTGATTTGGGTGGGCCGGGTCCAGCACCATCGTCGCCCGGATGACGAGAGGGCCGCCTTCCTCACCGAGGCGGCCAACGGGATCAGATACCTCTGGGCGGAGCCCCGGCTGCGGATCACGACCATCGCTGCGGTCATCCCCAACTTCGTTGTCGGCTTCATCGAGGCCACATTTGTGGTCTTGGCCGTCGTGGTCCTCGAGGCTGAGACCGAGACCGAGATCGGCATCCTCTTTGCCGCCCTCGGGGTGGGTGGTGTCGTCGGGGCGTTGCTGGCCCCACGCATCATCAGGTCATTGGGCCTCGGCAAGACATTGATCCTGGGGATGAGCATCACCGGATTAGGGCTGTTCGCGGTGATGTTCACCAGGTACGGCCCGCTCGCCATCGCCCTTCAGATCGGGTGGATGGTGGGAGTGTCGATCATCAACGTGCCGCTGGCCACCATCCGCCAGCACTATGCCCCGCCAAGCATGATCGGCCGAATCATCACCGCCAGCCGTGCCATCGGTTGGGCCACGCTTCCCATTGGGGCCCTGGTCGGAGGCTGGCTCGGAGCGGGCGAGGAGACATATCCCTGGGTGGCGAGGCTGTTCCCTCTTCTTCTGCTCGGGACGACGCTTTGGCTGTTCACCACCGTGGTGTGGACCGACACCTACGGACCCGGATATGGCGGAAAGCACGAGAAAGCAGTCAATCGGCCGACCGGGGTGTGACGTTCCATCATGATGAACCCGGGGCATCTGAAGGCCGGTCGCCACCACGGGACGTATGGTAGGACGACCGATCAGCGGCAACCCTGATCGGTGACCGATCCATCGAGTCTCGATTAGATTCGCCGGGAGGTAGCAATGTGGGTGGCGATATGAGCAAGAGGTCCGGACAGGAAGCACAATCTGAGCCCGTGTTGCGCTTGCGCACCGATGCCCTTGATTGGCTCACCGTCGACACAGAGATAGTTGCTCTGGACGGACGCCAAGACCTCTATTTGGGTACGAATCACAGCGGCGCACAGCTCTGGCGTGCCCTTGATAACGGGGCGACCAGATCGCAGCTGATCGAGCTTCTGGTCGATACTTTCGACATCGATGCCGACCGCGCCTCCGCCGATGTCGACGCTTTTCTCGACGCTCTCGCTGAACAGGATCTTTTCGAGGGCACGTGAACCAGACTCAAGGGGTACCGGCGACTCCTTACCGAATGTTTGGTGAGCTTCTCCGGCGGACTCGACTCGTCGCTCATTCTCGCGACCGCAATCCGCATGCGGTCGCTGTGCCGCGAGTTCGCTTCGCCTTTTGCTCCTGCCCCGTAGCATGCGCTGTTAAATGAGTGCATGGGATTACTGGAAGAGCCTGAGGCCCCCCGAGCGTTTGCTTGTTGTTTACGCGGCGTGGCTGTTGACTGTCATTTCAATTCGGCTTCGTCTCTTTGGTTTCGGGGGTCTTCGTGCCCGTCTGTCTTCGGTGTCCAGCCGATCAGGACAACCGCTTGAAGATTCCCCGGTCCGTCTGACGGAGCTGGTGTCCAAGGTGGCGAAGCGGCTTCCTTGGAAAGCCAACTGTCTCGAACGATCTCTCACCCTGGCTTGGCTGCTTCGGCGTCGGGGGCACGCACCTTCTCTACGGATAGGGGTGCGGCGGGCTACAGGAGAGCTTCTGTTTCATGCATGGATCGAGCTGGATGGCCTGGTGCTGAACGACGCCCCCGACGTGGCAGACAACTTCACGCCATTTTCTGGAGAGACTCCACCCCCGACTGCCGCCTTCCTCTGACGATACGTCAGTGCGCTTCGATTACCTCCAGGACTCTCTGCGTTGTCTTCCTCAAATGTTCGAAGCCTCTGGGTCGCTCTACACGCCAACCAGGGAGCGCGGCCAGTCGGACGATGTGTAACGGGTCTCTGGGAACCAAACGAAGGCTGCGGTTGGCGCCAAGGCCGCGCAGACGGTCAACGCCAGTTAGCGGAACAATTGCCAGGTCATTCGACCAGGCCAGAAAGAACCATCCACCAACGGGGATCTCGGCTGGAACCGAACCCAGAGTTATCCGCCAGCGGAGACGAGCTCCGACCGTGCCCAAGTATTCGGCGCTCCCCAGATGTGGAGCAGGTTCGTCTCGCAGATCAACCGAGCGAGGACCCGCAAACGCCATCTGCCCGTCCACCCCGATGAGGTCGTCGGTAAGGATCGGAAGGCCCTCGGCGGCCAGGTGTGCAAGCAAGGTGCTTTTGCCACCTTCACGATCAGCCAACAATCCCCAGGCCTTGCCACGATTTACGAAGGCGCCACCGTGGAGACTCTCTAGCCCCCTCCAGTGACAATGAATCGAGGCCGCCCCGCTGAGGAACGGGTGGAGGAGGGCCTGAGTTGTGAGCGGTTCGGGAGCTGTGAAAGTCACTTGCGCCGGAAAGCGAACCAAATGAGCTTCCACACCATCAATCAACTCCAGATGAGCAGTGTCATCGTTCACGACGCTCCCCCGCTGGTGGCCTCCACCCGAACCCATGGTGACACTTAGCGAAGGCCAGTGATCCGGCGCTGGAACCATCTGCCGGTTGGCGTCTGGCTCCAGGCCTGTCAACCTGAATCCGTAAACGCCGAACCGGTCGCCGTCTTGGCCTGTATCCGCCGACACCGTTCGAGGTTAACCGGAGGGATCCGCGAGAGCCCGGGTACATTCGAGTGGTCGTGCCCGGTTTCGCTTTGCCCCTGACTCCGCTGGAAACTGCCTCCGGGATCATCATCGGCAGTGGGGACCGGTTACGACAGATCCCCGATTCGCATCCCTCAGAGCCCCGGGCCGCCCTCGAGGAAGTGATCCGAGACGCCTTGTTGAGCCCGCCCTGTTTGATCACCTTCTCCGGGGGCCGTGATTCCTCGGCGGTTCTGGCAGTGGCGACGTCAGTGGCTCGAGAGGAGGGCCTCGATCTGCCGGTGCCAGCGACCAATGTGTTCCCAGCGGCTCCCGACACCGACGAGACGGAGTGGCAGGAGATGATGATCCGACATCTGGGTTTGCCTGAATGGCTTCGGCTGGAATGGGAGGACGAGTTGGACCTGCTCGGGCCTATGGCGACGCGGGCCCTGAGCCGTCATGGCCTGCTCTGGCCGGCGAACAGCCACTTCATGGCTCCACTGCTCGAAGCGGCCCGGGGCGGTTCACTGCTCACCGGCGTCGGCGGTGACGAGTTGTTCGGATGGTGGCCCTGGGCTCGGGTCGCGGCTGTCCTGGCGCGTGCGTCTCGGCCCAGGATCCGGGATGTGGTCCGGGTTGGGTTCGCCTACTCCCCCCGGCTGGTGAAGCGCTGGGTGATACGGCGCCGCAGTGGCTTCGACCTCCCGTGGCTGACGGCCAGAGCCCAGGGCGAGTTGACAGCCCTCTCAGCCGCGGAGGACGCCATGATGCCCATCACTTGGGCAAAACGAGTGCCGTGGCTGGCCGGCCGGCGTTATCTCGAGGTCAACGTTCACAGCATGGGAGTTCTTGCCGAAGATGCCGGTAGCCGGATAGTCCATCCGCTCCTATCTCACCGCTTCCTCGGAGCTTTGGCAACGGCTCCCGGTCCTGTCGGCTTTCCGACTCGGACCCAGGCCATGTCAGCCCTTTTTGGGGATCTACTGCCCGAGGCGATCCTCGGGCGTGACTCGAAAACCTCCTTCGACACGGTCTTCTGGAACCGCCATGCCCGATCATTCGCATCGGCTTGGGACGGAACGGGTGTCGACAGCACTCTCGTCGACATCGAGAAACTCCGGACCAATTGGCTTGCGACCACCCCGGATGCCCGTTCGGCAACTCTTCTCCAAGCGGCGTGGCTGGCTAGTCCTCTTGGGTGAAAATAGTCACGGAGAGTGACCGTCCGACAACTGATCGTGTATGGTTCATCCCACAACGACTGGGAGTCATTCGATGGTCCTATCTTCCAAACAGCCAGAGCCGATGTATGAGAAGCCACGGCTCCTCGTCATCGGGTCCGTGACAGAGCTGACCCAGATCGGGGTGAACAACCCTAAGGACGGGCCACACTACGACGGAAACAACCAGAACAGCCTGGGCAAGACTTCAACCTGGCCTCACTGATCTGACGCTCGGGAGCCGAGCGTCAGATCTTTAGTAAGCGCCTCTACCTGATAGTACCGCCGGAATGGTTAGGACGAGCAGCTTCAGGTCGAGCCAGAGACTCCAGTTCTCGATGTACTCATTGGCCACCTCTTCTTCGAGGATGTGCGGATTCGGGGGTCCGACCATGTTGTCCGCCATTGTCCAATGATCGGCTGGACGGCTCGAAGCCTCAAGCACCTTGGCTTGGATACTGCGACCGCCCTCCGTTCCGGAGGTACGATTCGAGTTGGAGAACCGGGATAGGAGAGACGTGGCGGATCATCTAATCGAGCCACATGGTGGGGAACTGGTCGATCTAATAGTGTCGGAGGCTCGTGCCGCCGAGCTGCAGGCCGCGGCTAGAGATTGGGTCTCCATTGACCTGAGCAGCCGTCAGCTCTGTGACTACGAGCTCTTGGTTTCAGGTGCTTTTTCGCCACTCCGTGGCTTCATGGGTCAGGCCGAATACGGTCTGGTGTGTGCCGATATGCGCCTCATCGATGGAACTTTGTGGCCGATACCGGTGACACTCGACGTGGGCGAAGACGAAGCGAGCCTGCTGAGCGATGGTGACTTGATCGCCCTGCGGGATCCCGAAGGGGTGATGCTCGGATCGATGCGAGTGGACGAGGTCTGGCGCCCGAACAAGGAAGAGGAAGCAGTGGCTGTGTTCGGGACCAC
>JBBDQO010000069.1:0-34029 GCA_040905925.1 Acidimicrobiia bacterium
GCCCCGAACTCGAAGCGTGCCGCGGCCAGAATGCCGGCCCTGGTGTCCACCCCCCCGGGTCGACGACCGGTGCGCGCCATCAGGAATCCCGGGCCAGGGTCATGAACGCCTCCTCGAGCGAGGACCGACTCTCGACCAGCCCAACGTCGTCCCCCAGGATGGTTCGCACCGAGGCCATGGACACTCCGGGGAGCCGAAGATGGGCCCCGGTCGGCAGCACGGGGAATCCGGCGCTCTCCAGCGCAGTCAGGGCGGCGGCGGTGTCGACCGGCGTCACCTCGACGGTGACCTTCCCGACAAGGATCTCCTCGACGGTCCCCATGGCCACGGCCCGCCCCGCCGACAGGAGAACCAGGCGGTCGCATTGCTCGGCCTCGTCCATGTGATGTGTGGTCACGAGAACCCCGGCCCCGGCATCGGCGGCGCCGTGGATCGTCTCCCAGAGGTCGGCTCTGCCCAAGGGGCCAACCCCCGACGTTGGCTCGTCGAGGACGAGGAGATCAGGACCGTGGGACAGGGCGGCGAGGAACCCGGCCCGGCGTCGCAGGCCGAGGGGGAGATCGGCGACCAGTCTGTCGCCGACCAAGGCGAGGTCGCCGTCGAGCAGGGGTGGCTCGACCCCGAATACCCGAGCGGTGAAGTCGAGGTTCTGGCGAACCGTTAAGTCCTCATACAGCCCCAGGCTTTGGGGCAGGTACCCGATGCGGCGGCGGGTGGCCCGGGTCGGGGCCTCGCCGAAGAGCATCACCTGTCCCTGGTCCGGGCGTAGGAGCCCGAGCAACATCCTTATGAACGTCGTCTTCCCCGCCCCATTGGCCCCGACCAGACCAACGATCTCACCCGCCGAGACCGAGACGCTGACTCCGTCGACGGCGAGATTGTCCACGAACCGCTTGCTGACCAGCCGGGTCTCGGCGAGGTGCCCGCTCATGATGCCCCCCCGCCGGGCGAGGGCGGCGGCGGTGACCACGTCTTCCAGATCGGGGGCGACCATCTGAGCGCCTGATGGGAGCGGCCCGTCCGGCGCCCACACCCGCCACAGATTCCCCCGTCGCCATGCCGCGGCACCGTGGGGCCGGGTCCCGCTCACCCCAAGCAAGCCGCGGAACGAGGCTCGTATCGACTGGGCGGTGCCCGCGGCGAGGACTCTCCCGTTGTCGAGGACCACCACGTGCGATGCCCGTTCGGCCTCGTTGAGATAAGTGGTGGTGGCCAGCACCGCCGTCCCCTCGCCGGCGGCTCGAGCCAATAGCCGCCACACCTCGGCCCGGCTCATCGGGTCGAGACCTGTTGTCGGCTCGTCGAGGACCGTCATCTCGGGGCGAGGGAGCATCGCCATCGCCACCGCCAGCTTCTGTCGCATCCCCCCCGACAGGTCGCCGGCGAGGCGGTCGGCCGCGGGGCCGAGCCCGGTCAACTCCAGCAGCTCCCAATGCCGGTCTGAGCCCACGGCCAGGCGGTGGGCCCTGGCCACGAATGCCAGATTCTCCGTAACCGTGAGATCACGCCAAGTGCCGGCAGCCTCCGGCTGATAGCCAATCGCATCTGTCCTTGGCCGGCGCACGGTGCCCTGTGATGGCAAGAGGAGACCGACCAGAGTGCGGGAGGTGGTTGTCTTCCCCGCACCGTCGGCCCCGATCACCGCGGTGACGGCACCGGGCTCCACCTCGAGGTCCACATCCTCGATCGCGGTCTTGTCTCCGAGCTCGACGGTCACTCCGTCGAAACCGAAGCTCATGCCACGGCCTGCAGGTCATGAGCCCGCGAAGGGGCCAGGTCGGCCCGGAATCTGAGCACGGCAAGACCGAACACCAGCAGGCCGAGCACGGCCAGCAGGGCGAAGGGAAGGGCTATCGCCTCCAATGGCGCGCCTCTGAGCATCACGCCTCGGGCGATCTGGTTGAAGTAGGTGAGCGGGAGCAGATAGCCGATCCAGCGGACACCGGCGGCCATCGACTCCAGGGGGAAGATGAGACCGGAGAGCAGGACCTGGGGTAGCAGGGTCATGATCGCCAGCTGGATTGCCTGGCCCTGGTTCTGGGAGACCGTCGAGATCAGCACCCCGGCTCCGAGCGTCACGAACAGGAAGAGCACCGCCCCCAGGGCGAGCAGCCATATCGACCCGGCGAAGGGGACATCGAAGAGAAGCCATCCCACGATGAGCACGATCACCATGTCGATGGCGGCCACGACGAAATAGGGGGCGATCTTCCCCATGAACACGTCCCGCGGCCGCAGCGGCATGACCGCCAGTTGCTCGAGAGTCCCCGCCTGACGCTCCCGGACCACACCGAGACTGGTGATCAAGGAGCCGACGAACAGCAACACCAGGCCGGCGAGACCGGGCACGAGCACCGCAGACGTGTCGAGCTCGGGATTGAAGAGGATGTCGGTGGTGATCGGCACCCCTTGGGCAGCCGCCGCGGTGAAGACCTGGACCGCGGCCCTGGCCGTGAAGAGCTCGGAGCCGTCGATGGAGGCCACCAGCCCGCTGCGCCCACCGCTGCTCACCACCACGTCGGCATCGCCGAAGAGGAGGATGTCGGCGGGATCACTGCGGGCGCTCTCCACCGGCTCGAGAATGTCGGGAAGTGCAACCCCCGCCGGAGCCCCTTCGGGGAAGGCCACCTCGATTCTGGTGACGTCGAAGCTGGCCGCGTAGCCGAAGACCACCAGGAGCATGATCGGCATCACGATCATCATGGCAAGGGTGCGGCGGTCTCTCCTCACCTGGCGAACCTCTTTGACGACCATCGCCCACATGAGACACCTTTCGTCGACGCGCGTCGATTTCTACATGTGTTGAATTACTCTGTCAAGGGCCCCGGCTCGCCCCTGTCGCACCAGTTTCACCAAGTGGTGATAGGATGGCCGCTATGCGTCGAGCGACGATCACTCTCGCCGATGGCCTCGATGAGAAGGTTGAGCACTTCCGCATGACCCAACCGGCGAGGCCGTCGCTCACCTCGGTCGTCGTGGCCGCCCTGGAGAGCTACCTCGAGACCGGCGGAGCCAGAGCCGGTCAGTCGGCGGTGCTCAACCGAGTCTTACGCCACCGGGCCGAGATCCGTCGGGTCGTGTCCAATTACGGTGGTTCCAACCCGCTTCTCTTCGGCTCGGTGGCCAGAGGAGAGGCCAGAGAAGACAGCGACATCGACCTCCTCATCGACCTGGGCCATGGCAGGACTCTCTTTGATCTGGCGGCCATGCGCGCCGAACTCGAAGATCTGCTCGGGGTGCCGATCGACGTGGTGACCACCTCAGGGCTCGAGGGCGACATTCGTGATGAGGTCCTCGCAGAAGCTTTGGCTCTGTGAACACAGCCGACCGCAGGCGGCTCCTCCACGTGCTCGATGCGGTTGATCGGACTCACCGCTACTGCAAAGCGGGACGACCATCCCTCGACGACGACAAGACCCGAGATGCCGTCCTCCGTTGCCTGACCGTGATCGGAGAAGCACTCGGCGCCCTCACCGACGAGACCTACCGGAACCTCCCATCCCTGCCTCGCCATCTCCCCAGAGGTCAACGCAACATTCTCGTACATGAGTACTGGCGGATCGACCTCGACATCATCTGGAGCACGATCGAGCGCGACCTTCCCCCACTCCAAGCCGATATCCAAGCTCTGCTCAGCGGCCCGTCTGCCCCAGAGCGTTTCGGTTGACTCAGATACGGAGTTACAGCGTCTGATTCTGGGCTTTCCGCTCTTCCGTGACCTGTTTTTCCCTGATCAGCACAGCGCTCGGTGCCAGAACTTGGGTCGCACAGGGTCGCCCGGATCATAGAACCAGGCCCGATCACCCAGTCTCGATGGCTCAGCCCTGTTTGACCAGGCAAACCGAGAGCAGAGTTTCCTCGGTGATGCCGTGCCAGTCGTGCCCGGTTCCGGGCAGGAACACGTACAACTCCGGCCCCTCGTAGGACAACTCCGTGCCGTCCGGAAGTCCAAGCGATCCCCGCCCTCTCACCACCTGACAGAAGGCGACATCGGGGCTCGAATGCATGACGAACCCACCCCCAGCCTTTATCTCCACCAACTGAATCTCGGCTCCGGGTACCGCGAGCAACTCGACCAGGCTGACCCGATCGAGGGGCAATCCGTCGTACTCCTCCAAAGGCCTCCATGCGGGCGTCTCCGCCACTTTGGGTATGACCCCGTTCTCGAGTCGAAAGATCGTCGTTCTCATTGCTCCTCTCCAGTTCGCGTCTCGCCGTCGATGCCGAGTGCCTCGAGCACGATCTGCACTGCGGCGACACCTGTGCGTTCCACGGCCTCGACCGTGGAAGCTCCGGCGTGGGGACTTGCCAGAAAGCCGGTCATGCCCCACAGCCGGGAGCCCGGGTCCGGACGCTCCTCGAAGTCGTCGAAGGCGGCGCCGGCCAGACGCCCCGAGGCGAGGGCATCGGCTATGGCATCAATATCGGCCAGGGCAAAGCGGGCGGTGTTGACCAGAAACGCACCTGGGCGCATCCTGGCCAGGAAGTCGGCATCCACCATGTGGCGTGTGTCCTCGGTCAGCGGGAGATGAAGCGAGATGGCATCTGAGCTCGAGATGAGCTCGCCGAGACCCAGCATGGGGACATCGCTATGGTCCACGAAGGGGTCGTAGGCGACCAGATCCATGCTCATGGCGCCAGCGATCCGGGCGACCCGCCGTCCCACCTGGCCCAACCCGATCAAACCGAGCCGCCTCCCCATCAACTCGACCCCGATGTGACGGTCCCATCTGCCTGAGGCCGCGGACACGTGATGTGGCACCACCCGGCGAGCCAGGGCGAGAAGCAGGGCCACTGTCAGCTCAGCGACGCCTTGCGCATTCGCTCCCGGAGTCGACGCAACCTCTATGCCCAACCGCTCGGCGGCATGTAGGTCGATGTTGTCCAGACCGCTCCCGTACTTGGCCACCACCCGTAGCGGCCCCGCCTCGAGCACACGTTCAGTGACCGGATCGATGCCGACGATCAGGGCATCACAGCCATCGACCAGGTCGATCATCTCCTCTTCGGTCAGTTGCCGATCGACCGAGGGATAGACCGCTACCAACCCGCTGCCGGCGATGACCTCCTGGTGCCTTCCCGGAACCTGGCGGAAAGAGCGAGGGCTCACCGCAACCGAGCTCACCCTTCCAACCTCCGAAAAACGGAGCCTGACACACCCGCCAGCTCCCGGAAAGCCTCGCGATAATGCCGATAACGGGTGTGACGCTCGGGGTCCGGCCTGATCGACTCCCCCGTCGGCTGCCAGCGACGTGCGGTCTCTGCAAGTTCAGAGATGTCGAGACGGCCGGTCCCGACGGCCGCGATCAAGGCGTCTCCCAGGACCCCACAGTCCTCGCGGGTGGTGGGCACCCATTCGATGCCAAGCACGTCGGCCTTGATCTGGTTCCACAGACCCGACCTGGCACCACCACCGAGAACCCTCGCCTCATCGGGGGTCTTTCCCCCTGCCTCGGACATGAGATCGGCCCACTCGGCGTATTGATATGCAATGCCCTCCAGGATCGCCCGAAACATGTGGCCCAGCCGGTGACCGCCGGTGAGCCCCATCCATCCCCCGCGGGCGTTCGGGTCGGGCGGGAGGACTCTGCCCTGGAAATGCGGATACCACAGCAGGTCCCCAGATCCCATCTCCACTTCGCCGGCCATCCGATGCAAGGTCTCGTACGCGTCGGGGGTCACGGATAGCCCCGCCACCTCGTCCCGAAACCAACGGAGCGCCAGCCCTCCCCCGTTGATGAAGGCGACAGAGAGGAAGGTGCCGGCGAGCACCGAGTGGGTTGCCATGAAGGTGCGGTTGGCGACGTCGGGGGCGTACTCGTCGAGGCAGAGCGCAAAGACGCAGGCCGTGCCCGACGAGTCGAACGCCTGGCCCGGGTCCACCACACCGGCCCCAAGGGCGGCGGCCGCCTGGTCGCCCGCCCCGGCCACGACAGGGGTACCTACCGGAAGCCCGGTGACTCGAGCCGCCTCTTCGCCAACCTCGCCCACGACGTCCAGTGGGTCGACGATCCGTGGCAGCAGACGGGAGTCGACGCCGAACCCTTCCAGCAGCTCGTTTGACCAGACCGAGCTTTTGGTGTCGGCAAGATTGGTGAAATGGAGGTAGGTGCGATCGATGAAGGTGTCTTCGACCTTCAGCTCGCAAAGACGTCCGGCGACATAGGCAGCCGGCACCAAAAACTTCCCGATTCGCTCGAAGTCTCGCGGGCGTTCGTGCTTCCACCAGAGGATCTTGGGCCCGTGGGAATAGGTCGGAGGGCAACCCGACAGCTCGGTGACCCGCCGGTCGTTTTGGCTCATCTCCCGGATGTAGGGGGCGCACCGTGAGTCGAGCCACGAGTCGAAGTGGGTGGCCGGGTTGAAGTCGTCGTCGATGGTCCCGATGCCCGACATTTGACCGGACAAGGCGATCCCGCCGATCTCGACGTCGCCTGCCCGTTCCACGGCGGTGCGAATCGTCCGGTGCGCCGAGTCCTCTATCTCGTCGAGGCTCTGCTCGACCACACCGGGGCGTGGGGTGTGCAGGGGGACCTCCTCGAAGGCTTGGCCCAGGATGTGCCCGTCGAGCGAGACCACCGCTGCCTTGGTCCCCATCGTGCCCAGGTCGCAACCGACGAAGGCAACCATGTCCTCACCTCCGGTAGCGGGTGTTAGGCACGACTTGGGCCCCGTTCTCGCCCTTCAACACGACCACGGGGAAGCCCTCGGTCTCGATGGTGGCGTAATCGTGGCCAGCATCTCCGACATAGGCAGCAAAAAACACCAAGGGTTCCTCTCCCACGTTCACACTGCGATGCGCCCACCCGCCAGGAACGTAGTTGACGGTGCCCGGCGCGATCGGCTCCACCGCATGCCGGCCGTCCTCGGTGCCCATGACCAACATCCCTTCGCCGGCCAGACCCACATAGACCTCGGAGCGATCACGTACCTGATGGAAATGTCCTTTGGTCATGTGAAACTCGTCACCGACGGTTCCCGGTTCGAGGATCGTCGTAGAGCACTGGATCTCTGAGTTGTGCTCCGGAACCGGCATCAGGAACACGCGGTAGATGAGACGGTCCGGCTCGTCGTCGTCAACGAGATACATGCCCTGCATATCTGAGAGCCTGCGCTCAACGCTCCCCATGTCGGGATCGAGGTGCCCCCGTTGCATGTCCATCATCAACGTGAAGGGATCGAGCTTTGGAATCACCTAGACCCCCTTTTCCAAATCGATCATCACCTTTGACGCGTCGAGGCCTCGCTCGCCGGCCACAACTTCCCGAGCTTCTTCCAGAGTCACCAGCTGAGTCGGAAATCGGCTCAAATCGATCTTGCCGCTGCCCGCCAGCTCCAAGGCCTGGTGGTAGTCGGCGAGACGTGATCCTGTGGACCCGGTCAGGGCCAGGTGTCGATAGTGGATTACATTTGCGTCGATCTCACCACCGCCCGGCATGCCGGCAAAGGCGTGGACCCTTCCCCCGATCGCTGCGACCTCGAGAGCGTACGAGAGAGCCTGAGACGTGGGAGCGGTGACGATCACCACGGTGGGGGGTTCCCCCAGCACGGGACCGGGATCCTCGCCGGGCCCGACCACCCCGTCGGCCCCCAGCTCAGAGGCGAGGTGCCGGCGGAGGGGAGACCTCTGTGACACCGCGACCCGGGCACCCCGGCTCCCGAGCGCCAGTAAGGCCAAGAGACCCATCGTTCCGGCTCCCACCACCAAGGCGGGCTCGTCCGGACCGACTTCGAGCGCCTCGATGGCATGAAGACAGCAGCCGAGGGGCTCGAGGAGGGGGGCCTCCCTCAGCCCGAGAGAACCGAGAGGCACGACGTGGCGCTCTGGGACCGTGACGTACTCGGCGAGACCGCCGTCGCGATCGATTCCGATTGAGACCCGCCTGGGGCACCGGTTCTCGAAACCGGCCCTGCAGAACTCGCACCGGCCGCATCCGATGTCAGGATGGACCCCGACCGGTGTCTGGTCTTCGAGCCGGCCCGCGATCTCGTGGCCCAGAACCCGCGGATTCTCCAAGCCACGGGCCGCCAGCTTGTGATCGGTGGCGCAGATCCCCGAGACCGCCACCCTGATCAAGACCTCACCTGACGAAGGGGTGGGCACCGGCAGCTCGGCGATACTCACCTTCCCCGGCCCGTCCACCCTGATGGCTCTCATGACAGGTCCACGGAGACCACGCCGCCGTCGCGGAGCGAGCGATTGATTGCGATCACCGCTTCCAGAGCCCTGAAGCCGTCCTCGATGCCAGGTGCCGCCTGCCCTCCCTCGAGGCAGAGGGCGGCGAACATCGTGTCCTCGGCCCGATACGCCTCGGCGAAGAGCCGGGCCCAACTCCGAACCGAGTCGGTTCGTGCCTCGCCCTCGATGATGATCATCGGCCCCTCGACCGGGCTACCAGCGAAGATCACTCCCTCCGATCCGTATACCTCGATTCGAGCGTCGTAGGCGTAGGCCGCGGGACAGGCGCCATCGATGTGAGCCAGACTGCCGCCGTCGAGCTCGGCCTGGATCGAGACCAAGTCCACGAATCCGGGGAACTCCTCGGCCAGATCCGGACGCTTCGAGGCCCGACCCAGGGCGTTGACCGTCGAGAACTCTTGACCGGTGACCCAGCGGACCGTATCGATGTCGTGCGAGTTGACCTCGGCTACCAGCCCTCCGGACTTGGTGACATCCCAGGCCCATTTCGGAGGGAGGCCGGGGCCCCGTGTCGTAGAACGCACCATCAGGGGCTTGCCGATGGCCCCCTCCGCGACCAGTTGCACCGCTCTTGCGAAGCCGCGATCGAAGCGGCGCATGAACCCCATCATGAAGACCGTCGATGACCGATTCGCCGCGTCGCGAATCCGCTCAGCCTCATCGAGATTGGAAGCGAGTGGTTTCTCACTGAGAACATGTTTACCCGCGTCGAGGGCGGTGACGGCGAGCGGGGCATGGGTGGGGGTGGGTGAGGCAATGACCACTGCGTCGAACCGGTCGTCGGCCACCGCCTCTTCTGGATTCTCAAGAGTGGCACAACCCAGCTCGCCCTCTGCCGAGGCACGAGCCTCTGCCGAGGGGTCGGCGACCCCGGCCAAGCGAGCACCCGGGATGCCTGAAGCGAGATTGCGGGCGTGGACCATCCCTGCCCGTCCCGCTCCGACCACCAGAACCTGGAGAGGGCTCAAGCGCTTTCCCCTCGAGCGCCGGCTCTCCGTCGCCACTGGTCGAGGGCCACGACCACGACGATGATCAGACCGTTCGATACGCGTTGCCAGAATTCGGAAACCCCAACGATATTGAGCCCGTTCGAGAGCACACCGATGATCAAGACGCCGATCACAGTGCCTCCCATAGTGCCCTCGCCCCCAAAGAGGTTGGTCCCTCCGACCACCACCGCCGCTATGGCTTGCAGCTCCATGCCCTCACCCATCAGGGCGTTGGCGCTGGAAAGACGGCCGGCAAGGACAATCCCGGCCAAGGCCGATATCAGCCCGGACAAGGCGTAGATCCAGAGCTTGGTCCGCCCGACGCTGATCCCGGAAGCATGAGCCGCCTCCGGATTGCCCCCCACAGCGAGAGCCGAACGCCCCAGCTTGGACCGGCCGAGGATGATTGCCCCGATCGCCGCCACCAGACCTGCGATCAGGGCGATGATCGGTATCGGCCCCAGCGAATCGGCCCCAAGCGTGTTCACCGAACCGGGAAGACTGCGTCCTTCCACCACCCTGTCGAAGGTCGGCACCGGTAGGCCACCGGTCACCAGAAGAGCTATCCCCCTGACCGCAGAGAACGTGCCGAGAGTGGCGATGATGTCGGGAACCCTCCAATAGCGGATCACCAGGCCGTTGACCGAGCCGACCAGGAGGCCGGCACTCAAACCGACCACCCATGACACCGGTTCGGGGAGGCCCCAATGAGCAAAGGAGACAGCCATCAGGGATCCGGACAAGGCTGCGGTCGCGGCGACCGAGAGGTCGATCCCGGCGGTGACGATCACGAGGGTCTGGGCAATCGCGAGGATTCCGGGCACCGAGAACTGGCGAAGGATGTTGAGTAGGTTCCTGCTGGTCAGGAAGTCCGAGGTGAGCAGCGTGAACCCGACCATCAGGAGGACGAGGATTATCAACGCACCCCCGCGGCCTCCCGCCGACGCCAGGAGGCGCGCTACCGGGCTCTTCACTCGCACCACACCAAGGGGTCCAACGCTTTGACTATCAGACATCCAGCCCTCCTGCCGCTCCCATGATCTGGTCCTCTGTGGCCGATGGGCTGAACTCGCCTACAACCCTCCCCTTGGCCATGACGAGAATGCGATGGCCGAGCTGGCGCGCCTCTGCTATCTCCGAGGTGCCATAGAAGATCGAGGCTCCATCCGACGCCAACTTTCGCACCAGTCGGAACACCTCTGCCTTGGCACCAACGTCGATTCCACGTGTCGGATCATCCATAATCAGGATGCGCGAGCCGGCACAGATCCACCGCCCCAGAGTGACTTTCTGCTGGTTGCCCCCTGACAAGCTGCCAGCCGGTTGGTCCGTCGACTCGACGCGGATGTCCAGGTCTTCCACAAGACGGTCGGCCTCGCTTTGCTCCCAATCACGATCCACCAGCGGTCCTCGTCCTACCCGTGCGTATGACGCCAAGGTGAGGTTGGCCGCCACCGACAGTCTCGAGACCACCCCAAGGGCGCGATCCGGAGCCACATAACCCATGCCGAGGGCGATCGAGTCCTCTGGAGACTTCAACGTAACTGGCTTGCCGTCGATGGCGATCGTCCCGGTCGTTGGCGGATCCAGCCCAAAGAGGACTCTCGCCAGCTCAGACCACCCGGAGCCGCCCAACCCGAAGGCGGCGACGACTTCTACTGCCTTCAGATCCAAGTCGACCCCCCCCCCCATGGGGGGGGCCCGTCCCAGGTTCCGGGCCTCGAGTACGACAGCTCCGCCGGTCGAAGCGGTCGTCTCCGCGAGCCGATCATCGATGGCCAGCTCGCGCCCGACGACCATCCGGGCCAGTCCGCGCTCGGTGACCTCACTAACCGGATGGGATGCGACAACTCTGCCGTCGCGAAGAACCGTTACCCGGTCGGCGATCTCCATTATCTCTCGCAGGCGATGGGATACATAGATGACTGCAACGCCCAGTGTCGTCAGATCCGAGATGATCTCGAAGAGCCGTCGTGCCTCTGGTCCGGAGAGAGCGGAGGTGGGCTCATCGAGAAGGAGAACACGAGGATCGGTTGACAGCGCCTTGGCTATCTCCACCAGCTGTCGTTCAGCCATTCCCAGCCTCGAGACTCGGACCTCTGGGTCGACGTTGAGACCTACTCGCTCCACATACGGCTTGGCTTGCTGTCTCAGGGACCGCCAATCAACTCCTCCACGCCGCCCGGGCCATCTCCCGAGGAGGACGTTCTCAGAGACACTCAAAGAGGCGACCAAACTCATCTCCTGGTAGACGATTGAGATCCCGGCTTTTCTCGATTGCTCCGGTGACCCGAACCCAATCGAGCGTCCACCAACCTCCAGCTCTCCACCGTCGGGGACGACTGCCCCGGCTATCACCTTGATCAGTGTCGACTTCCCAGCGCCGTTCTCACCGAGGAGAGCGTGGACCTCGCCGGCGTCGACTTCGAAGTCGACGCCGGCGAGAGCCTGCACACCCGGGTACCGCTTGTCGATACCCCTGGCGGCCAGTGCCCCGCGAGGGGTCAGCTGCACTCTGTCTTGATCGCTTCCCAATCGATCACCGGTAGGGACGGGGAGGGGTAGAACAGGTCGGCATTCCCCTGGTAGACCGTCCGAGGACGGATGTCCTCGAACGGTGGGACTTCGAGCCCACAGGCGAGGCGCACTGCAAACTCCGTGCCGAACCAGCCCCACTCCGGGAACCCATGGTGGGTCTCGGCGATGAGCTTCCCGGCGCGAATCGCATCGGTAGACTCAGGGGTCACATCGTTGGTGAACACAGCGACCGCGTCGGCGGTCGGGCCGGCCGCTCCCGCATCGTCGAGTATCCCCAGGCGCTCGGCAGTGATCATCGCACCCAAGCCCATCTCATTCGACGCGGCCCAGACGAAGTTGAGCTCCTCGGGGCCGAATCTCGAGAAGAAGTCCTCGGCCGCAGCGATGCCTTTCTCCCGGTTCCAGTCGGCCGCGATCGGTTCGGCCAGGATCTCGACACCCGGATAGTTGGCAATCACCGAGTTGAACCCATCGAGACGGGTCTGGGAGAAGAACGTACCTGCGATGCCTTCGATGATCACCCCGGTAGCTGTGATCGACGCGGGATCGACATCGGCATAGAGGTTCTCCCAGAACGCCAGATCGAGGTATTCATCGGGAGCGACTTCAACCTGCTCTCCGGCTCCGAGCACCCCGGGCCCTCCGTAGTAATCGAGCACCGCGTACGCCGACACCATTGCCGCCTGGGTGTTATCGAATCCGATATAGGAGGCCACCTCGATTCCTTCCTGCTCTTCGAGCAGGTTGACCATGATCACGGGGATCCCCGCTTCGTTGGCGGCCTGGATCCCCGGCTTGACCGCCTCGGTATCTGCTGGGGAGATGGCAATGACATCTACCCCTAGCGAGACGTAGTCCTCGAGGATGGCGAGCTGGTCTGCAAACGAGGTGTGTGTCGCCGGCGAACGGCTGAGCACCTCCACACTGAACCCGGCTGCATTAGCCTCCTCAGCTGCGGCTTCGAAGAAGTCCGTGGCTGTCTGGAACACGCCAGTGATGTCCGGTGGTGTCCAGCCGATCACGATCTCCTCTTCCCAACGAGCCGCACCACCCCCGTCGTCTTCGGCGGTGGTGGTTGTCGCTTCGTCGCCACCCGTGGTTGTGGTGGCTCCGCCGGCAAGCGTCGACGCCTCCCCGGATCCACCGTCGCCACAGGCAACGGCAACCAAGGCCAGCACCACGAACAGTGCTGGCAGCTTGGATCTCTTCATTTCGTTCCTCCTCCTTTTGCCGGGTCAAACGACGGTGTAACCACCGTCGATGACGATTTCGGTTCCGTTCAGGTATGAGGCGACATCCGATGCGGCGAACACCACCGCGGCGGCGATCTCCTCGGGTCTTCCCAACCGATGGGCGGGTCGGCTGGCGGCGAGCATGCGCTCGTGGGCCTCCGGGTCGGGAGCCGACGCAATCGCCTTCTCCACCAGAGGGGTTCGCGTCGTTCCGGGGCAGATCGAGACGGCTCGTATCCCCCGAGCGGCGTAATCGGCGGTCAGAGAGCGGGTCAGCATTATGAGACCCGCCTTCGAGATGTTGTAGGCAACCTGGCCAGGCACCGCGACCAATCCGGCCTCACTTGCGATGTTGATGATCACCCCTGATCCTTGGGCCAGCATCACCTCCAACGCGAGCTTCGCCAGGAGCACGGGAGCCCGGAGGTTTATCTCCAGCAGATTGTCGTACTCATCGAGATCGAGCCGATCCAGACCGGCCGCGAAATGAATTCCGGCATTGTTGACGAGGAGGTCGAGGGTGCCTGTTGTGTCAACTACTGACTTGATCAGCGCTGACGGGATCTCGGGATCGGTGAGGTCCCCTGCGATGAACGCCCCGCCCGACTTCTGCTCGAGTTGCTTGGCGACGTTCTCCCCTTCCGCCGACTCCATGCCAGTGGCGAGTACCCACCACCCGGCATCACCCAGGGCCAGGGCTGCAGCGCGTCCGATGCCGCTGGTGGCGCCGGTGACCAGAGCTGAAGCCATGGGTCAGACCCCCAGACGAAGGACGGAAGGATTGAGCCCGGCTTGAGCTGCCAGATCGTGACTGAGGACCTGGACTTCGATCTTGGTTCGATCCGCCCGGTGCCAGGCACGGTAGAACTCGACCGGGGTGAGGGATCCGTCCCAGGCCACCGACTCGACGAAGAGAAGAGGTGACCCCTCGTCGACCTCGAGTAGCCCTGCCAGATCGTCTTCGGCGGTGACCGCCTCGACCACGCGCCGACCACCGGCCACGGTCAGGCCGGCCCGCTCGGCGAGAGCCCGATAGAGCGATCCGTTGACCAGGTCGGCCTCCATGACTGCGGGGGCGAGACTCTGGACCAGATAGTTGACGACATACATCACGACGCGGTCATCGACCCAGCGCAGCCTCTCCAGAATCACCCCTTCGGCACCAACCTCCACACCCAACGCCTCCGCGGCGAAGCCAGGCAGTTGGGTGACTTCGCGCCGAATCAGCCGGGAAACGACCACGTGGCCTCGACGCGCCGCCTCGTCGTAGAAGCCCTGGGAGGACTGGAGGAACCAGAGCTCGGGATAGGTCTGGCTCACGAAGGTGCCCCTCCCCTTCTCCCGCCGGATCACTCCCTCCTTCTCCATCTCGGCCAACGCCTGGCGAACGGTGGTTCGAGAGACACCGAAATGCCGGCAGATTTCGGGCTCAGATGGGATCTGATCGTCGGGCTCCCAGCGACCGGTGGAAATCTCCTGAACGAGGATCCTCTTGAGCTGGAAATAGAAGGGGATCGGAGAGCTTCGATCGATGTGCGTGGCGGGGAGGGTCGCCATGAGTTCTCGCAACCTGTAGGGACAGGATGACCTTATTACAGAACCGGGCAAGCTGTCAATGGGCTGATCCCTCAATCCTGCCGGTCAGATGCTCCGTATCTTCTCGGCCACGGCGGCGAGACGTGCGAAGAGCACGTCGGATAGATCGATCTTGAAAACCTCGGCGATGTGCTCGCTCCAACCGTGGAGGAAATAGCGCCACCCGTCCTCGATTGTGAGATTTCTCGCATCGGCTTGGGCTCTTGCCTGATTCAGGAACTCGAGAGTTCCTCGGTAGTTGAAGTCCCAAACCACCCCACCATCGGGAAAGACCGCCCGGTCTGTGATCGGCGACCCTGGACGGTCCTTGCCCAACCCTGTTGCGTTGACCACCACCGATCGGGGAGCCAGGTCAGCAATCAGTAGATCGGTGTCGGTCGGATCAGCAACCGAACGATATACGAGGTCGACGTCCGACCCGATACGCCTGTGCATCTCTCGAACGGCATCGAGTCTCTCAGGTGATCGGTTGGTCAACAGAATCCGTCTGGGCGGATTGTCGACTGTCAGAAGACGGGATGTGAACGCAGCCCCCGAGCCGCCGGCCCCCAAGCAGAGGACGTCGGCGTCGGGATGACGTGCGAAGTAATCAGATCCCTCGATCTCGATGAACGACTCCCACGAAGTGATCGGATCCTTGGCCCACCCCTCGACGACGCCGTCCCTCTTGGCGACACAAGAGATCTCACCGCACAGCTTGGCCCAATCGTCGAGTCGGTCGAAAAGCTCCGAAGCGTGTTTGAACACGGACACTTTGTGCGTGGTCACCAGCGCACCCCGCCCCATCGGGTCGGCAACCACCGTTTGCAGCGCCTCCCGGAACCCGGACTCAGGGCCACCGAGGGGCACATCTATCCCAACGATCTCGGCATCGAGACCAAGGGTCTTCGCCCACTCAGGAAAGAGCCGCATGATGCTCGACCCCGAAGTGGACACTCCTATGAAGTACATCCGTTGCACTTTGGTTCCTGTCATTACGTCCGGACAGGTCGTAAGTACCAGGTCCGGCCCATAACGGCAAATGGGGTCACCGAGCTCAACCCCAGGCCAGGAACCGACGCGGGTTCTCGATGAGAAAGCGGTCTATCTCACCGTCGAGACCGCGCGCCCGGAGCAAAGGGACGAACGAGTTGATGAGGTGGGTGAGACCGGGCGATCCTCCCCAGGCGGGGAGATCACTGCGCCGCGCCAGGTCGCTGGCCAGCATCACCCGGTCACCGAAACCCGCCTCCACCAGGCGTGCCAGGAACTCGGCGCGGGTGGCGTCGGCCGCATACTTCTCCTTGGATATCTGGTCGTATCCCAGGAGGACACCAGTGCGTGCGATCTCCAGGTGTTCCTCGAGAACGAGACGCCGATCCATGTGGCCGATGCATACCTTTGACAGGTCGGCGCCGGCGCGTTCGAGGAGACGTACCTGCTCCAGACCCATGGTGCCTGCCGTGGTATGCGAGATGATCGGTGCACCCGTGGCCAGTTGGGCCACGGCCGCCGCAGCGATGACCCGTGCCTCTGTCTCAGTCACCTCGTTCAATGAGGTGCCCACCTTGATTACCCCGGCTTGAACGCCAGTGTTCCCGATTCCCTCTGTCAGCTCCGAGACGAACTCATCGGTCAATTCGTTCTCTGCCATCGAATCGAGGTCGAGAGCGCCGTCCCACCACTCCTGGGCGGTGTGGCCACAGGCCGCCACGAGATGGACTCCAGACTGCGTCGACAGGTGCCAAAGGGCGCTCGGGTCACGTCCCAGTTCGTCGACAGTGGCGTCCACCAAGGCCGATCCCCCGGCCGATCGGAAGCGCTCGAGCTCTTCGAGGCCTGGCTCGTGCTCGCTCCGGACGAAATCGGGTCCCCGATCCACGACGGGGTTGAACAGCACATGCTCATGCCCGTGGGTGATCCCCAGGGAGGCGGGATCGACGTCACCCAGAACGGTTCGAACCGCAGACATCGGTCGTCGCATCCTAAATCTCCCGCCCCGCGTTTCATTCGGTCCTGCCTTGTCGGGTACTGAGGGCAGCGTCTCACTGATTAGCCTCGAGCCCCGATGCCACATTTCGAGAGGCTCTTGAACCGTCTTCCAGCCCTGGGCAAGACACCGATCATCGGCATTCTCCGACGATGCCCACCCGACCGGGTGGTCGAGGTTGCAGGGACTGCCAATGAATCGGGACTGCCCACGATCGAGATCACCTTCGACTCCGAAGACCCGGCCAGCCAGATACGTCGCACCATCAAAGCGTTTCCTGAGATGACGGTTGGTGCCGGGACCGTTGTCGAACCGCAACAGGCCGAGGTGGCCATCGAAGCCGGGGCCTCGTTCGTGGTATCACCCGTAGTCAGCCTCGATGTGCTCTCGGTCTGCCTACAGGCTGATGTCCCCTATCTGCCCGGGGCGGCCACCCCGACCGAGATATGGAACGCATATCGCTCCGGGGCCACCGCCGTGAAGGTCTTTCCCGTCCGCGAGCTGGGAGGGCCGGCATATGTCGCCGCTCTTCGATCCCCTCTGGAAGGTATACCTCTAGTGGTCACCGGAGGTGTCGAGATCGACGACCTGGCCGCATACCTGGCAGCCGGCGCCGCCGCGGTCGGCCTGGGTGGCACCCTCTTCCCCAAAGCGTTGATCGCCGACCGCCAACTCTCCGCCATCTCCGACTTGGTCTCGCGGGCCGTTGACAACTCAGCTCGCTCGACCGGAGATCGTTAGGTCCTCCGCGATTCGGATTCCGTTTTTCTTGGGCCCAACGCCTCTAGGCCTCGAGGAAGACCCGACGCAACGTAGGGCCGAACAAGGAGGTTCATCTGACCAAGTCACTTGTCGTCTTCGAGTCCATGTTCGGCAACACCCAGTCGGTCGCGAAGGCGGTGGCCGAGGGTTTGTCGTCCCGGATGGATACCGAGATCGTGGAAGTCGGGAACGCGCCACTCGTCGTAGGCGACGATGTCGCCCTGCTGGTAGTCGGGGGACCGACCCACGCTTTTGGAATGAGCCGCCCCGGGACCAGGCAGCAGGCTGCGGACCAGGCGAAAGCCGCCCTCGTCTCGCAGGGAATCGGACTACGCGAGTGGCTCGATGGCCTCGAGGCCGGGCCTCCCCTGGCAATGGCCGCGTTCGATACCCGCATCGACAAGCCCAGGGTGCCGGGCTCGGCCGGTCGAGCGGCTGGCAAGCGCCTGCGCCGACTGGGGCTACGGATGCTGGCTCCAACGGAGAGCTTCTACGTGACGGGCACCGATGGTCCGCTTTTGGATGGGGAGCTCGACAGGGCCCGCCGGTGGGGGGACCATCTGGGCAGTGAGCTCTTGGCGAAGCGGGCAAGCGGAATCGCGATCTGAGCGAAGGGGGAGAATCGGGAGTCCGGCCGGTGCGGTCGTTGCACCGGCCGGATTTCGCGTAGACACCAGGGGCCGTGGTTTCTGATCAGACGGCGACATCTTGCTTAGGCCGATCCAACAGCTGCCGATCTCTTCACAGCGATGAGGATGCAACGTGTGGTGCTGCTGGTGGCCGCCATGTTGCTGGTTGCCCCAGCGGTGTCTGCCGATGACACGGTTGGGTTGGTCGATCCCGAAGCCGGTCTTTGGTATCTACGCGACCAGGGCGGCGTGGTCACGAGCTTCTTCTATGGGAATCCGGGTGACTACCCGTTTGTGGGGGATTGGGACTGTGACGGGATCGACACTCCCGGCTTGTACCGCCAGTCCGATGGTTTCGTCTACCTGCGCAACTCCAACACCCAAGGGGTGGCCGACATCCGGTTCTTCTTCGGCAACCCCGGAGACATCCCCCTCGCCGGGGACTTCGACAACGACGGATGTGACACCGTCTCCATCTACCGGCCCTCAGAGTCCCGCATCTACATCATCAACGCCCTCGGCTCCAACGACGGAGGACTGGGGGCAGCCGAATTCGACTACATCTTCGGCAACCCCGGAGACAAACCCTTCGTCGGCGACTTCAACGGTGACGGATTCGACACCATCGGACTGCACCGGGAGTCCACCGGGTTCGTCTACTTCCGCCAATCCCACACCCTGGGAATAGCCGATTCCTAGTTCTTCTTCGGGGATCCCGGAGACCGACTCGTCGCCGGCGACTGGGGGATCATCGATGGCATCGACACCCCCGCCATCTTCCGACCCTCCAACACCACCTTCTATTTCAGACACTCCAACACCCAGGGCAACGCCGATTCCCAGTTCGGCTGGGGGGCGACGACCTGGCTTCCGGTTGGCGGTTCCTATGGAGCCCTCCCCGGCACCGGGCCCGGTGGCGGCTGCCAGGTGTTTCCAGCCGACAGCATCTGGAACACCCCTGTCGGCTCACTGCCGGTTGACGCAAGGTCGGCCCAGTATGTGGCCAGAATCGGCGCCTCATCGAATGTCCACGCCGACTTCGGGAGTGGGGTGTGGCCGCCTGCTTCGACGAGCCCTATCGGCATTCCCTATGTCACCGTGGGTGGGGGCCAGCCGGATGTGGCGATCCAGTTCACTTCTTGGCCGGGAGAAAGCGATCCCGGGCCGTACCCGATCCCGGCGAATGCACCGGTCGAAGGAGGACTGTCGGCAACTGGTGACAGGCACGTGATCGTGGTCGACAGCGCCGACTGCATGCTCTACGAGCTGTTCTACGCCTTCCCCAACGGTGACGGCACCTGGCGAGCGGCCAATGGAGCCCGGTACAACCTTGGGTCCAATGCGTTGCGCCCTGCGGGATGGACCTCGGCAGATGCTGCCGGGCTGCCGATCTACGCCGGCCTCGTCCGCTATGACGAGGTGGCTTCGGGAATCATCCGCCATGCCATACGCTTCACTGCCCCCGACACGCAGTCGGCCTACATCTGGCCGGCCCGCCACGAGGCCTCCAGCATCACCGATCCGTCCTACCCACCGATGGGGCAACGATTCCGTCTCAAGGCGTCGTTCGATGCGTCGGGATTCTCCTGGCAGGCCAGGGTGATCCTGGAGGCGATGAAGACCTACGGGATCATCCTCGCCGACAACGGGTCGCCTTGGTACATCTCGGGAGCACCAGACGAGCGATGGGACAACGATGTTCTCCACGAGTTGGATGTCATCGAGGGCTCAGACTTCGAGGCCGTCGACGTGTCCTCACTCATGGTCGACCCCAACAGCGGGCAGGCTGCGCCCTAAGTCTCGGCGCTCAAGGCGGCCTGGCGAGGAGAAACCGCGCGTCGGAGAATCATGTGGTGCCCGACCTCGAGGGTCCAGTCCATCACGTCTCATTTCGATTCGGAGGAATGTCGCGGAGAGGGAGGGATTTGAACCCTCGAGGAGGTTTAACACCCCCTACTCGCTTAGCAGGCGAGCGCCTTCGACCACTCGGCCACCTCTCCTAAACGCCGCAGCGACGAGCGCGACAGGATTCACGTTATACGTGATGTATGTGGCACCGGCAAGCGGGGGATGCGATGTCCGGGTGGGCAGCCCAAAGGCTCACTCGCCGGAGAGGACCTTGGTCTTCCATTGCAGGGCGCGGGGGCGACCGAACAGATAACCCTGGCCGAATTGGACCCCGAGCTCGAGCAGGCGATCCCGCTCCTCCCCGGTTTCGATCCCCACGGCCACCACCAGGACGCCTAGGTCCTGAGCCATTGTGGAGAGACCCCGTATCAGGGCTCGGTTACGCGGTGTCTGCCCGATGCCCCGAACCAACGTCATGTCGATCTTGATGAAGGCCGGCTCGAGGCTGAGGATGTGCCAGAGATCGATGTCACCGGAACCAACATCGTCGACTGCCAGCCGAATCCCGCGCTCCCGGAGGGCGTCAACAGCCCTTCTGGTCTCTTCGTAGCTCGTGATCAGTGTCTCTTCTGAAAGCTCCAGCACCACTCGCCCCGGGTCGATGCCATCCAACGCCGTGGCCAGACTCGACGAGACGAGCGTGGCGTCGGAGATGTTCATGCCGAGGAACTCGTCCTCGTTGCTGGGTGCGAAGCCAATGATGGCGTTTCTGATCGCGGCCAACTCGAGCTCGAGACGCAGGCCGACGCTGCCGGCAACCTCGAACCACTCCGATGGTGTTGCCGACGGGAAACGGGCAAGACTCTCGTATCCGGCGGTCCTCGCCTCTCCGTCGCCACGCATGTCGACGATTGGCTGATAGACGATTTCGGGGCCCCGCGCCGCCAGCAAACCAGCGATGGCATCTTTGGTTGGCCGGTCCGCGAGCGGATCGATGATGACGTCCGGTAGGTCGAGGTCGTAGTCGCTGCGGTCGACGACCTTGGCCAGTGAGAGCTCGAAGATGTTCTCACCGGCCTCCTGGTAATAACGGAGGTCGCCACCCATGGCCCTCGCCAGCCGATGAGCAACATATAGGGCGAGGCCGAGGGGCGGCGTCACGTCATCGACGCCTCGACGCGAGCTATACGCCTCGAAGATCTTCTCCTGATCGGTCACGGCGATCCCTTCGCCGTCGTCGGCGACTTCGATGATCACCATGTTGAACCCGTCTCTGATACGGACCCATACGTTCTCTCCCCCGAACGACTCAGCGTTCCTCAAGAGGTTGCGAACGGTTTGGATGACCCATTTGCCGTCCCCCTTGGCCACCGCATTGCCGCTCACCGACAGTCTTGACCTCTGATTGCTGGCCCAATCGTGGGTAGCCGCTTCGACAACATCCCTCAGGTCGACTTCGTCGTCTGCGACCACGGTCCCGCCGAGATCGAAGCGAGCTGCGATGAGAAGGTCATCCACGATGTGTGTCGTTTCTCGCGCCTGGATCGCGAGCAGTTCGATGAACTGATTACGGACCCCGGCGTTGAAGTCGCGGCTCCGGTCACCGAGCAACTCGGCATATCCCAAGACCGCGGAGAGAGGAGTGGTGATGTAGTTGGAGGCGGCTGCGAGAAAATCGTCCTTGCTCTGACGCAGTTCGATTTCCTTCTTGAGCTCTGCCTCGAGGTCTCTCTTCGGCTGTCGCGTCGCGGTTGCCTTGGAGATTGACACAAATGGCTATCGACATAACCGTGACCGTTCTTGAGTTTGGGAAGACTGAGGTCTCGATCGCGGCGGCTCCCTGATTCAAGTTTGTCTCGGGCACGGTCGATTAGCAGGAGGTGGGAACCAGTCTGATCACCACACTCGATTATCGGGCAGCACCAGCCGATCTGATGGCCCGAGCCCGGGTTTGGGATTGGGAGAAAACCGTCCGCCAACTCCTTCCCGGAGTGATCGCCAACCGAGAACTGGTCTGTTTGTTCCAGCCCATCTATGAACTCCGAGCCGGGGTGCCGCTTTCCCGAGGTTACGAGGCCCTGGCCAGATTCCCGAAAGCCCCTCGAATCCCGATTGGGCTTTGGTTTCGGATCGCCCATGACACCGGTCAAGGGGTTGAGCTCGAATTGGCCGCAGCCCACAAGGCGATCGATTCGCTGATTCGGTTCCCCCACAGTGCGTTTCTCTTTCTCAACGCTTCGGTCACCACCGCCGCCGTTCTGGCGGGATCGCTCGAACGGGGTGTGGCGTCACGACTCGTCATCGACATTCCCTACAGCGCAGGGCTCCATGCTGGTTCCCGTCAGGTTTTTGAAGACCTGAAGGCCAGCGGCGCCAAGGTCTCGATCGATGACGTGCCGGTCTACGACCTCGACTATGTGAGCCAACATCTGCACGGAGTCCGGCCCAACTACATAAAGGTCGACGTCAATGCCGGCCTCTCGGACAATACGACCCGGATGGCGCAACTCGCCAGGGGGTCGGCGTGGTGTCACGAGGCAGGGATCAACCTGGTGGCAGAAAGAGTGGAGACCGCTCGGGATCTGCTGACGCTCGCCGAGGTCGGCATCGAGTGGGCCCAGGGCTACAGCCTGGCTCGACCAACCGAGCTGTAGACACGACAGGCGGAGGGGGTGGGATTCGAACCCACGAGACCCTATTGGGCCCAACGGTTTTCAAGACCGTCTCCTTAGACCACTCGGACACCCCTCCAGGTGTCTAAACCCCCTGGTCAGAGGCTTGTGATCGACCCGGTTGGGAGATCTCGATCACCTCTGGGCCGCTCCTGGGCCGCACCAGTTCACGGTGCTCGGTGTCAAGACGGTCCATCACCGACTCGTAGGCATCCTCGAACAGGTGGGTGTAGACGCTGAGGGTAACCACCGGGGACCGGTGTCCCAGCTGTACCTGGATCTGTTTCACATCGGCACCTGCCGCCCTCATCAGCGAGGCACACGAGTGCCGGAGGACATGAGGCGTGATCCCATCGAGGCCTGCCTCCCTGGTGGCTCGGTCCCACACCCGACTCCGATATGGGTTGTACCGCAGGGGTCCACCCTTCGGCGCAGCCCAAACGAGGGCATCTGGGTCGGCGGGGCGATCTGCGAGGTGGCGAGCCAGAACTTCCACGACGAAAGTCGGCACGTGAACCAAACGCCTCCGATGCGTCTTGGGTTCGCCGAAGACGAGCCGGCCGTTCACCTCGGTGGCCGCTTCGACGATGGAGATACGCCGGCGGAGTACGTCTACCCGACCCCGACGAAGCGCTACAGACTCTCCCCATCGGAGACCCCCGTAAGCCAACACGAGCACTAAAGCCCGGTCAGCCACAGACTCCGTTGCGTCGGCCAAGCGATCAACCTCCTGGGCCGTGAGGAACCGACGGTCGTCGTAGAGGGGCAGAGAGGGAAGCTCCACACCTCGCGCTGGGTTCCTCCCGATCAGCCCTTGGTTAACAGCGGCCTCGAGGGATGCAGCAAGAACGTTGAAGCAATTACGCACCCTCGACGGGCTAAGTCCTTCTGCAGCCATCTCGGAGACCCAACGTGTAACGGCAGCCCGGCTGACTCTTCCTAACTGCACCTGACCGAAGGTGGGATAAACCCTGCTGATCAGGATCCCCGCATATCCGGCTCGTGTCTTCTCGGTGAGCCCCACCCGTCCCGTCAGCCACCCCTCGGACCAGTCAGCCACCGTGACGCGGCCCGCGGCTGGGTCTACCCATATCCCTTGGTCTTGCCTTTGAAGCTCATCACGGAGCCACCTCTCGGCGTCCAGCTTTCGGCCGAAGCTCTTGGAGTGCTCCCGCCCGTCAGGGCCCCGATATCCGGCACGCCAGGGAGCGGGTCTGTTGGGCCGTTTACGAATCCATCCCATACTCAGGTCGAAGGTAGTCGTCGGCAGGGACGTGAGACAGCGGGGAGAGACGACAGACGGTGATTCACGAGCCGGCGCTCTGGAGCTGACGGTCGATCCAGTCCAGTACGTCTTGCCATCGGTAGCGGATGTGTCGTCCCACCCGGAACCCAGGCGGGCCTTCCCGCCGGTATCGCCATTGGTAGAGCGTGGTCACCGGCACCCCGAGGTAGTCGGCGAGGTCCTGCACGCTGAGAAGCCGATCCGGGGTCTCCACGTCGGCATTCTGGGGGTGGACGCTTTCAACCCAGTCGCAGAAACCCTGTCATCCACCCTCCAACTCCCACACCTGGTACCCGGTGCTCAGAGCTCGATCATGTTTACGAGATGATCGTCGGATGACAGGGTCACGGACACTTTGTGGACAGGGTTTGCGGCTAGTTGGCGGTTTCATGCGAGTCGCAGAGCCGCTTTCAAACCGGTCACAGAATCGGTTTCAGCTTCGCTACTGCGATTCAGGCAGGCCACGGACCCCCTTTGAGGGAGCGGCGAGTGGCCGAGAGCCCTGGTGCAGACGCCTATTGCGTTCGACGCCAGCGGAATACCAACGAAGCGACGCCCTGCGGACGGCGGCTGATATCGAAGTGAAAGCGGCCGTAAGCATGATTACGCCGATGCCCAGCCACGACAGGCGAACCCACGAGTGCACCCGGCCCAGCAAGCCCAGGAGGCCACAGAAGACGAACGCGCCTCGCGTACCCACCCCCTCGAAAGACACTCGAAAGACACACGCACGTGCAACAAGTTGCGACCGGTTAACTGGTTAACCCGAGAGGTGGCTTGATGGCGTTGGACCGTGGCAGGTTGGCGAAGATCGACCGGAAGGTGTTCGCTGAGTTGGATCACACTTATGGTGTCCAAGCAGTCAAGGTTCCTGTCTCTGATGCTGTCTGGTCGACGTGGCGCCGGTACTGCGAGGCGATGGGATCGTCGATGGGAGACGGAGTGGCCGGGCTCATCCTCGATGAGCTCGAGACAGTCGTTGGCACAGATGGCCCCGACGCCCCTGCGTTTGGTGAGCAGATATCACGGCAGGCGGCAGAAAGGGGCGCCGAACTCGACGCCCGACAGGATGAGCTGGATACCCGAGCTGAAACTCTGAAGAGAAAGGAGGCACACCTCAGGGACTGGGAGCGGAGACTTAGAACACCACAACGAGCTGGCCGGCCGACCCAGACTGAGGCGAAGGTCGGTCGCAACGAACGATGTCCCTGCCGGTCGGGCCTCAAGTACAAGCACTGTCACGGACTCCCTGGGCGTTCGGACTAATTCTTGGCCGGCCGGCACTGACTCACCCAGTCGGAACACTGGTTACAGGACCGTGTGCCGGATCCGGAGTGCGGGATTCGGAACCCTACGACTCGACTGGGTGGGTCATATGCGCCGCTATAGAGGGGTGGCTGCTGTCATGAATTTGGGGGCCACGGGACTTTTCGGTCGTTGCGTCTATCACAACGAGCGAAGGGCCCGCTTGGTACGGACAGCACTCCTGAGTAGAGGTGAGACCACTCGAACTAGAACGCGATTCCACCCCCATTTCCCGACTACCGCGTCGAGGCTCCTAGACACCAATGACAGTTGTCGTAGGGATGATCCTTCTTGGCTTCCGCGATGCTGTCGTACCAGCGCCGGTGTTCGGACAGTATCTCGTCGAGCTGACAGCTGGATTTCTCGTTGTTGGTGTCGTGGAGTTCGAGGGTGTTGACGTTGCCCAGGTACTGCTTCTGCTTGTAGATCACGGGTCTCCTTCCACCGAGTTAGTCGGGGCGGAATAGGACTGGGTACGACCTGTGGAGGTGCGCCCGCCCAAATCCCGCCCCGATACTTGTTGTGTTCGCCGATAGTCGGCTCACGGTTCCTGGAACCAGGACAGGGGGATCGGCGAATAGAGGGCAAGTCGACCTGTGGAGGACCTGTGCTTGCTTTTCTGCTGGATTTGGTGGTTGCTGTCGCGGCTATAGCCGGACCTGGTGTGCCCAGCGATCCTGTTGAAGTCATCGACAGCGGTGAATCGCATTGTGTGGTTCGAGTCGTCGGACAGAAGCTTTCTGGTGAGTTTGTTGTCGCAGAACCGGTCTGTTACGAGAAGTTTGAGGATGCGATGGTTGCTGCCTCGGACGGAACGATTGACAGAGCAAGGTTTCGGTCGGGGGAGGTGTTGTTAACGGACGAAGAGCTTGGGATTCTGTTGTCGTCGTTTACTTTGGGGACACATTTCGACGGCTCCAACGGGTCGGGGAGTTCGATCTCCATCGTCGGGGGGTCGTGCACCGGCGGGTACTGGAACACGGGGACGGCGTGGGCGAACCGGATCTCCTCCTCATGGAACGGCTGTTACCGGCTTCGACACCACGACGGGCCCAACAAGACCGGAATCTTCGCCGACACCGTCGGCTCAGGAACCCACAATGTCCCGTCCTCCATAAACAATAAGGCGGAGTCGGTGTCCTACTGGGCGAGCTAAGGCGACCAGGACCGACCTCGGGTCGGGGTCCTTTGTGGCAGGCTCACCCATGTGACAGCCGAGTCTTCCGACTCAGAGGTCATTGCGGCCTCGTTGAACAACCCTGAACTGTTCGGCGCCATCTTCCACCGTCACTATCCGGCGGTCTACCGGTTCGTGGTGGGTGCCGTTGGACTCGGCGACGGCCCCGATCTGGCTTCCGAGGTCTTCGTTCGAGCATTCGCCATTCGTAGCCGATACGACATGTCCTATTCCAGGGCCACGCCCTGGTTGTTCGGCATCGCCTCCAATCTGGTTCGCGGCTACCACCGGAGCGCCGCCCGCCAGCTCCGCGCCTTCCGACGAGAAGCGACTCGAGTACCCGGGAGCACCGAGTTCGAAGATGATGCGGTGACCAGGCTCGCTGCATTATCGCAACGGCCACGAATCGCCTTCGCGCTCAGCCAGCTGAGAACCGAGGAGGCAGAGGTTGTGCTGTTGTTCGCCATTGCCGGACTTTCCTATCAGGATATTGCGGTGGCAGTCGGAATCCCGGAGGGGACAGTGCGTTCACGACTGAGTCGAGCCCGCACCAAACTCCGGAACCTGATCGACGCCAACGACGAATCGAACGCCGACGATGAGTAACAGTCAAGACCCATTCGAGTTTCTCCGTCGTGAGGCGGGCGAACCGCGTCCATCGCCAGAGGAGCAACGATCAGCCTTCGCCCATCTCCACGAGGCGATGGCAAAAGAGACGCGACCACATTCTTCCTCGCGTTCCCGCCGGTTGGCACTGGTAGTGACGGCGGTTGCGATCGCCCTCATGTTGCTGGCGGTTCCACTGCTTCGCTCCAACCCGGCCCAAGCCGCGCTAGGCGAGATCGCAACGGCTGCCCGTGCCGCCGAACCGCGTGATATCCCGGCAGGCGGGTTCCTCTACACCCGGTCTGAACGGGTGGACCTCGGGATTCGACCTGGGATCGAATTCGGGCTAGAGAAAGAGTACGTCGCCTACCTGCTTCCGACCGTCCGTGAGGTTTGGCGGGCTCCAGAGCAACGATTTATTCAAATACGGACCGACACGGATACCCCCGAATTCTTCGACCCAGTCATCGAAGCCGCCTACTACGCAAACTCGCTAGACGAGGCTGATCACGTCGGTCAGATCCTGACCGAACAGCTGACGGATGTAGTTGATGACCTTGTCGAAACCGTGTGGCCGACAGACGCCGAACAGCTGAAAGCCGCTATGGAGACGTACCTGAGTACGGGCGACACAGGTCCAACGGAAGCGCGGATGTTCCATTTGGCCACCGCCATCCTCAGAGAATCCAACCCGTCACCTGCTCTCCGAGCAGCAGCGTTGGAAGTTCTCGCCGGCCTTGATCTGGAACTAGTCGAAGAAGACGCTGAGACTTTCACCGTGGCGCTCACCTACTCCGACCCCAACCCCACAAGGGACAGCATCACACTCAGCCGACAAGGCGAACTCCTCGGCGAAAAGTCCGTTCTCTTCGAGGGCGATCCCGAAATCGGGATTCCACCCGGAATGACGATCAGCAGAGTCGAATACCTCGAATGGGGCCTCAAGCCCGACCTCAGCTGACGCCGCCCTCGCCAGCGTTTGTCCATGTCTTAGGCACGACTCACAACAAAACACGATAAGTGCCGGCTCATTCTGGGGAACCGATTCATGCCCTACGGCGAACTACCTTGGGACCCACCGGTTAGGGGTGTCCCAAATCAGGAGAGATCCTCTTTTGCACCGGTGCCACTCGGCCCAGGTGCAGGCGACACAAGGAGGTGCGCGATGGGTCGGAAGCTGGCAGGGATCACACTGGTGGTTGCTATGTTGGTGACGTGGGCTCTGCCTGCATGGGCATGGCAGGCCGAAGGCGGTTACAAGAATTGCGGACTGTTGATCGCGTTTGCTCATGGCCGGTACAACGACATAGTCGCGATAACTGGGCCTGGTGGCTCGACCGGGTACTACCTGGAGAACGACAACTCGTGGCACGTCAGGGAACGCAACGGGTCTTACAGTGGCGACTGGCAAGTGCTTGGCGACCCGTACTTGGATCTTGGTCAAACATGGGCGGGGTGTCGGAACTACGGCTGACCAGTGATCGTCTTGTGACGGCGAGAGCCCGACGCATCGCCCTAATGACACTTGTGCTGGTCCCAATCGCTTGTCGAGCGCCTGCGACGAGCAGCGATTCAACGTCGCTGTCGCAGGCGCCCATCGTCGGGGGGGAACCAGTCCCACGCTATGTGCAATGCATGGTCGACCGAGGCTTCCAAGTCACCGGTCGTTCCGGTGTAGTTAGCGACACTGATGGTGGCTACGAGTTCGTGTCCGATCTGCCAACGCAGGATGCACTCAGGATCATTGATGAGTGTCGGCAACTCGAGCCGGAGAGACCTCCGCTCCGCGACGAAGAGATCCGAGAGACCTACGAGGACTGGTCGAGACAAAGAGAATGTTTGCTGAACCTTGGCTATCAGCCTGAGGAACCACCATCATTCGACACATTTCTGGAGGATTGGCGCAGCCCACACGGTCCGTGGATGCCTATCGACGGGATCCAGTACTGGCTTTGGACCGATGAGGAGTACGAGAACGCGAAGTCGCATTGTCGGCTGGACTTCTATGAGCGCTCATAACGCTGGCTCGCACTCGCACCTGGTTGAGCTGTCCGGCTGGACCCTCTGTGCGTTTGGGCCGCGCCTGTGAAGCTAGACATGTGCCCACATGGTGCCGCGACAGCCTCCTAATCCGATGAAGCGCGCTGTGAGAGTTGCCCTGGGCATCGCGGCGGCCGCGCTGCTGTTCCTCGGGGGCTGGTGGGCGGCGTCGGTCGTGATGGAATCGCCTGATGACCCACTGGCTTCCGCGGATCCGACCTTATTCACAGTGGATGAGGGATTGGTTGGACGTTCGCTCCGATTTGCGGCAGTTGCCGAATGGACATTTCAGGATCTGGCCCGCAACGCAACGACGGGAGTAGTCACTTCTGTAGGAGTCGCTCCGGGGGCCACCATCTCGTTTGGTGATGTCCTGTACACGGTGGACCTTCGTCCGGTAGCCGCGGCTGAGGGAACGGTACCGGCGTTCCGGGATATGGCGCTCCGAGTCGAGGGCGAAGATGTGGCCCAACTGCAGCGTCTTCTGGCTCAACTCGAGTTCTATCAGGGCGAGGCCGATGGCGAATTCGACTCGTCGACCCGTGGCGCGGTCAGGGCCTGGCAAGAGTCCTTGGGCGTTGCGGATGATGGAGTCGTGAGAGTCGGCGACATCGTGTTCGTGCCAGATTTGCCCGCCCGGGTGGTGTTGTCAGAAGACGTGAAGGTGGGAGCGACCCTCGTCGGTGGGGAGCTGGCGGTGCGCCGCGTGTCAGCGGAAGTTCGATTTTGGATCCCGTTGTCACCGGAGCAACGGAACCTAGTTCCTTTGTCTGCCAGCGTGATGGTGACCCATGGTCAAGGCGTGTGGGAGGCGACCATCGTTGAGGCAATCGAGGACGAGGCACAAGGTGAGCTGAGGCTGATCTTAGAGTCACGAGATGGCGGATCTGTCTGTGGCTCCGAATGTGGTGAGGTCTCCCTGGAAGGCCAGACAAGCTTCCCAAGCGAGATCGTCGTGGTGCCGGAAACGACCGGGCCGGTGGTGCCCGTCGCCGCCATCGAGACCCTCCCTGACGGCGGCACTGTGGTGACCGCCGACGACGGCTCCCAGATCCCGGTCGACATATTGGCAGCGGCCGATGGACTTGCCGTCGTCGACGGGTTGGAGGTCGGCGACGTGATCATGCTCCCGGTGGAGTCTGACGAATCGTGATCAGCGTCGAGTCCATCGAGTTCGGCTACGGACCGCAGGGAGAGGAGCTGTTTGGAGGCTTGGACCATGAATTCGCGTCGGGGGAGGTTTCTGTTGTGACCGGTCCATCCGGGCGAGGAAAGTCAACACTCCTTTACCTTCTTGGGTTGCTGCTGACACCCAGTGCTGGTGTGGTCAGAATCGATGGCACCGCTGCCAATCTGCTTTCAGATAGAGAGCGATCCCGACTCCGAGCAGGTCGGATCGGTTTCGTCTTCCAGGATGCAGCCCTCGACCCCGCCCGATCGGTCCTAGACAACGTGTCCGAGGGCGGGCTATACGCGGGCCTTCACCGTCTCGAGGCGGATCAGCGGGCCAGGGTTCTTCTTAACCGGTTGGAGGTGACCCTGCGGGAAGAGCACAAGCCAGGCGAGGTGTCAGGCGGGCAAGCACAACGCGTTGGTCTGTGTCGCGCCCTCATCAAGAATCCACAGGTGATCCTGGCCGATGAGCCGACGGGCAACCTCGACATCGACTCAGCGGACGTTGTTCTCGATGAGCTGAGCGATGCTGCCTCCAAAGGCGCAACGGTGGTCATCGCCAGTCACGATCCCCGAATTCTCGATCGGTCAGACCGTGTTCTCGCCCTCTGAGCCACGAGTGCGGTCAGGCGAGCTGATCTCGGAGGCATGGCGCATCGCCATCTCCCTTCCCGTGGTCACCGCCATAACGGTGCTCATCGTTGGCTCGATCTCTGGGTTCATCGTGGCCACCACCGGACAGACAGTGCGAGCGGAACAGGATGTGCTGAGCCGAATCGACGAGGCGGGAACCCGTCTGGTCTCCGCCACCGACGACCAAGGCACCGGCAACATTCCACCCGAGGCGATAGATCGCGTTGGCCGGTTGTCGTCGGTGACTTGGGTCATCGGGTTCGGCTATGCCGCAGACGGGAGAAACAGTGTCATCGGACCGAGCGGTGCGCCCGTTGCCATACGCTATTGGTGGGGCGCCTTACCCCCCGAAGTTGAGATCAACGGTCGCCCTCCTCAGCCGGGAGAGGCCCTTATCGGTTCCGAAGCGCAAGCAACACTGGGACTCGAAGTCCCGATTGGGTCGGTTGACATCGGAGACACCCAACTGCCGATTGTCGGAGGTTTCACTGCTAGCGACGCGTTGGCTTCGCTCAACACCAGCATCCTGGCCAGACCCACAGTCGAAGAGTCGGCCAGCGCCGCACTTCGTTCCGTTCACGCTCTGGCCACCACTCCGGCCCAGGTCGAGCCCCTGACATCCGCACTGGCGAGCCTCCTCGGTGCCCAAGACGCGAGAGCGATCCGCTTCGAGACCTCCCAAACACTTGCCGAGGTTCGCGCTGCTGTTGCGGGCGAGTTGGGGCGATTCAGCCGCCGCCTGGTGCTGACGGCTCTCGGCGTCGGCCTCATCCTCGTCGCGCTCGTGGTGTACAGCTCGGTCACCCTCCGTCGGCAGGACTTTGGAAGGCGCCGCGCCCTGGGTGCTTCTCGCAGCACGATCGTTGCTCTGGTCGCCGTCCAGAATGCCATGGTGGCCCTCGGCGGCGCAGTTCTGGGTTGCATCGCTGGTGTATTGGTTGTCCTCAATCTCACAGGCGGTCTCCCCGATGTTGAGTTCACCGTCGCGGTGGGGATCCTCACCGTGGCGACCGTGGTCGCCGGCACCGCGCTGCCAGCGATGATTGCCGCTTATCGAAACCCAGTGAAGGTTCTTCGCATCCCATGAGACACCGGTCCGCGCGCCTGATCTGAGTCTCGTGGGTGGTTTCTTCGAGTTCGTGCGGCTACAACGTTCATCCCGATGTGACGTCAGATCTGACGTCAAACTCATAAGGCCACGGGTCTTGCAGACACAGGGTATTCCACCGCTCCCACTCCTCTTGCGACGAAGGCTCGGGGAGGTTTCCATACGGAGACCACGCTCCATTGCCATCGCGATACGTCTCGAGCGAGGGGATATCAACTTGTAGGCCAATTGTTCCTGAGGCAAGCCGACTCTTGCTCATACAGTCGGCAGAGAACCAGATAGTCGGCATCTGTCCGAGGTTCAGCCGGGTAGCCGTACGCGTCGAACATTGATTCTTGGCAAGATTCCAGCATCTCTTGGTCTCGATTCGTCACCTGCTTGCCGGCGAACCCATTCCCGCCAGGCTGACGGACGAAGACAACAACACCCTGAGCCTCGAGGCATGATTCAATGAAGTCGTCCATCTCGATTTCACTCAGCTTGGGTCGAAGACGCTCGGTGGCACTGGCGAGTTCCTCGTCCGGGATCACATCAACGCCGCCGCAACTGCCAAGTGCAAGACACACCGCCACCGTATGGCTCCAGACTCCGAGACGGCTTGTTCTCATCGCGTGCCCGGGGGGCCCAGCTGGCTCTTCTCTTCGCCGACGGAGCCGAGCGACTTCCCCACTACCGCGGGGACGGGCCACCGAGCATGCAAAGGCGGGAGGCGCGTCTGGAGCAAACCTCAGATCCCCGAAAGCTCAGGGTTGAGGACAGACCGCATTGAGACGCTCCCACTCCTCCTGGGGAAGGTCTGGCAGCGAGTTATAGGGATGCCACGTCCCAGACGCGATGTAGCCCTCGATGAAGGTCTCCAGTGCCGGCGGAGGCGCGATTGCGTAACCCTCGCCCTCAAGACATCGCTTCGTGTCGATGAGCGCGATATACACCTCCTCCATCTGCTCCCTGGACGGAGGGACTGGGTCGGGCAGGCTAAGACCGGCGAGGCAGGCTTCGACTACTGCACGAGCCGTCTGGTGCTGATCCAGCGGCACCTCCTCGTAGGTCAATCCGTCACCAGGAGATATGACTCGCACTGGGATTCCATTGTCGTTGGCACATTCGGCCTGAAGGGCGGTGACCTCGATCCAATCGACCTCCCAGGAGGATACGTTTGAGAAGTTCCCATAGCCTGTGATGGGGGGCAGGCTTGAACCGTTGGTCTGATCAGAGTATGGCGATGTCGGACCGGATTCGGTCGTGGCAGCACTCTCAGGCGGCCCAGCCGACGATTCAGTCGCAGAGTTAGAACAGGCCGAGATGATCAAGATCAGCAAGCCGACCGACGGCCCCCGCATCACTTTCATTGAAAGGCCTGGCTATCCGTAGGAGGTGCAGTACCCGTAGGTTCCAGGGTCGTTGAGCGACCCACCAACGACCTCAACTCCCCACTCTACGTTGTTGTAATGGTTCGTCAGTGACGTTCTGACCTTCCAGGTCGAACCGTTGTTCCAGGATCCCGTTTCGTAGTAACTCGGTTCGAGCACGAAATGATAAGTGCTGTATGTCGAGTAAGAACGTATGCCCACGAGATGAAGCCCGCAACTCGTCGTCCCGAAGTCCCAGACTGACGCAGATGCCGGACTAGCCAAGGCCAGCACCAAGACGAGCACTATCAATACCGCATATCGTCGCATCGTCATCCTCCTCGCAGTCGTGGACTCTTGACATTGATTCGCCGAACTCGACGGTCGGGTTCCGTCAACCTCGTCGATCCCTGTCCGACATCGTGCTCCCGACATGCGGCCGCTTGCCCCTTATGACACGTCGGCCCGTCGAGCACTCTCCGAGCGTTTGGGCCGAACCTGGGCCGCAACCGGGGTGAGATCATGCGAATTGCCGAGAGATGATGCGAAGTAGGAGGCCCAGGTCAGAGCCCATTTCCCGCTCGGACAAGGTGGTCCGGCACGCGCTCGAACGGTTTTCAAGACCGTCTCCTTAGACCACTCGGACACCCCTCCATGGGGACGCTGGAATTATCGCGGAGGGGGAGGGATTCGAACCCTCGAGGAGGCGTCAGCCCCCTACGGCATTTCGAGTGCCGCGCACTAGACCGGCCTATGCGACCCCTCCAGGGTCGGCGATCGATTCGCCGACCGTACTTGGTGCCTGGTACTTAGTACTGAGACCCGCTTGAAGCGAGCAACACCGCGGAGGGAGAGGGATTTGAACCCTCGAGGGAGCGTAAACCCCCAACGGCATTTCCAGTGCCGCGCACTAGACCA
>JBBDQO010000070.1:0-33990 GCA_040905925.1 Acidimicrobiia bacterium
CGACGACCTGCTGTTTACAAGACAGCTGCTCTACCGACTGAGCTAACCCGGCAATCCCGGCACACCGCGCCGAACCCTCATTATCTCAAACCCGGCCAGGGCAGCGGAAACCGATGCGTTGAGACTCTCGCTCTCGTCCGCCATTGGGATCGAAACCACCAGATCACAACGCGCCATCGTGAGACGGCTCAGCCCGGCACCCTCGGCACCGACCACCATCGCCACCGGCTCGGTCAGAAGCTCGAGACCGAACAACTCGGTCGTCCCCGCGGTGTCGAGACCAACCACCCATAGGCCGTGGTCCTTGAGTCGGCTCAGGGCCTCCGGGATCGATCCGACGACCGCGACCGGCAGCCGCTCCAGGGCCCCGGCGGCCGCCTTGAAGGCGACTGCCGACAAAGGGGCAGCCCTCCGGGAAGCGACGAGCAACCCGGTCATCCCTGAGGCGGCTGCACTCCGAGCGATCGCCCCTACGTTGTGGGGATCCTCGATGTGATCGAGAACCACCACCGCGGCCTTCTCCACGACGAGCTCGTCGACCGGAACCGGCAGGATCGGCCTGCATTCGGCCACCAGGCCCTGGGGAGTCTCGGTTTCGGCCTGCGGTCGGACGTCGTCGACCATCGAAACCCGGTCCTCGCCGACCAATGTGATCAATGCCTCGACCTCGGCTCGCCCCCGGCGTCGGGATTCGACATAAAGCCGAAGGACCCGGCCCGCCGCTGCGGCGGCCTCTATCGCGTGGAGACCCTCGACCCTATTTCCGAAGCCACTTGGTGCCATGTGGCCCGTCTTCGAGGATCACACCCACCCGGTCCAACTCGTCGCGAATCGCATCGGCCTCGTCGAATCGCTTCTCAGCCCGGGCTCGATTGCGCATCGCGACCAGTGTCTCCAGAATCTTGCCGTCGTCCCCTGTGATCCCGAACCGCTCCGCCAAATGCACCAGGTCGACGGAGTCCTCGGCAGGCGTGCTGGCATCGTCCAACCCGAGAACTTCGACAATCTCGGCCACGGCGCCGGCGATCGAAGAAGCGTCTCCGCCTTCATCGAGGATCCGATTGCCCTCCCTGACCAGGTCGAAGAGCAGGGAAATGGCTTTGGGTGTCCCGAAATCGTCGTCCATCACCTCAGCAAAGCGGGCCAACGCCTCGGGATCGGGCAGTCCGGCCTCAACCCGATCGCCGAACCGGTGCAATCGGTCCAGAGCCTCGGCGGCCTCGTCCAGAAGCTCCTCGGAGTAATCGAGAGGCGAGCGGTAGTGAGCCCGGAGATAGACAAGACGTAGTGCTCCACCCCCATGGTCCTCCAAGAGCGTGGCGAGATCCACCACGATCCCGGTCGACTTGGACATCTTCTCCCCGCCGAGGTTGACCATGCCGTTGTGGAGCCAATAACGACAGAAGGTCCTCCCTGTGGCTCCCTCGCTCTGAGCGATCTCGTTCTCATGATGGGGAAAGATGAGATCGGTTCCGCCACCGTGGATGTCGAAGTCCTCACCGAGGTACTTCGAGGCCATTGCCGAGCATTCGATGTGCCACCCGGGGCGGCCCGACCCCCACGGTGAGTCCCACCAGGGCTCCCCCGGCTTGGCCGCCTTCCACAGTGCAAAGTCGAGGGGGTCCTGCTTCGCTTCGCCGACCTCGATCCGATAACCGGAGCGCAGCTCATCGGGGTCCATGCCTGACAGCTTCCCGTAACCCTCCAACGAACGCACCGAGAAGTAGACGTCTCCTTCGGAGACATAGGCAAGGCCGCGATCGATGAGGGTCTGGATCAGGGAGATGATGTCAGGGATGTGCTCGGTCGCCTTGGGCTCGATGTCAGGCTCCAAGATCCCCAATGCCTCGTAGGCATCGGAGAACCGCTTCGCCATCTTCTCGGCAAGAGTCTCCACACTCTCCCCGGCCTCGAGGGCAGCGGCGATGATCTTGTCCTCGATGTCGGTGACATTGCGGACGAACAGCACGTCGTAACCCCGCCAGGCGAGATAACGCCGGATCACATCGAAAGCGACCGCGGAGCGCCCGTGACCGACGTGGGGCTCGGATTGCACCGTCGGGCCACAGACGTACATGGCGACCTTGCCCTCGTCACGAGGATCGAAGGGGACGACCGCGCGGTGAAGCGTGCTGTGGACCCGGAGCATCGCCAGATGTTACGGCAGGGCGCCCACGGTGACCACAGCCACCACTGCCAGACCTTCGCCGCTGCCGATGAACCCGAGACCGTCGGTGGTGGTGGCTTTGACCGAAACCGACTCCACAGCCAGACCAAGGGCCTCGGCGAGACGAGCCCGGATTTCCCCACGGAAGAAAGCGATTCGGACCGTCTCTGCGATCACCGTCGCATCGACATGGCTGACCTGCCAGCCGGACTTGGTCGCCATGACCACGGTCCGTCCCAGGAGCTCCATGGAGTCGGCCCCCTTCAGGGCAGGGTCATCGGATGGGAAGTGCTCGCCGAGGTCGCCCAGCGAACACGCCCCTAGAAGAGCGTCGATCACCGCATGGGCGAGCACATCACCATCGGAGGTTGCCGAAACTCCAACGGTCTCCGAAACGGTTACCCCACCAAGGAGAAGGGGGGGCTTGCCGTTGAGCGGGTGAGCATCGAACCCCCAACCGACCTGGAAGCCGGCCGGTGACACCTCCGGGCTCATTCCTCTTCGGTTTCGACCGTAGGTAGGGCCCGGTCCAGTCTCTTGATCGCCTCGTCCTCGTCGATCTCGAGACTGAAGGCGAGCTCAGAGCTCAAAGTGAGCCGTGCCTTGGAGAGCATCCGCTTCAGAGCCGGGCTGATGCCTTTCGTCTGCTGGGCGAAAGAGAGATCCCGCACCACCTCGGCGACCTGGAAGATGTCGCCTGAAGTCATCTTCTCGTTGAGGACTTTGTACCAGCGGCTCCAATTGGCGCCTGCTTCCTCGGGCTCACCCTTGAGCGACTTGAGCACGTCTCTCGACCTGGTCTTGGAGATAACCGGCCGGATCAGGTCGTCGACCTTGTCCAAGGGAACCATCACGGTGAGCTGCTCGGTGGCGATGTTGAGGACGAAGTAGTCCTGCTTCTTGCCCCCGAACTCCTGCTTGATCTTCTTCTGGATGGTGGCGGCTCCGTGCTGGGGATGGACCACCTTGTCGCCTACCGCGTACTTAGATGCGTTTTGAGCCATGAGCGGGGGCGGATTGTACCGGTGGCCGGCCTCAATCCAGCACGGGCTCCCATTCGTGGGCCGAGTCGAGCAACCGGTCGAAGAAGGCCCTGAGCTGGCCGGCCCGGGTCTCGCCCACCCCCTCGATCGCGAGGAGTGCCTCCTGGCTGGCATTGAGGAGCTTCGAGACCGAGCCGAAACGACGGATGATGTCGTCGCGGACCGAGTCGGGAAGCCTTCCCACCTGGGACAGGATGCGAAAACCGCGGGGTTGGGCCGGGTCGTCCAGATCGGGGAAGTCCAGCTCTGAGCCGACCCGACTCGGATCCTCCAATTCGGTCCCGGTCAAAGCCTTGAGCCGGTCATTGGCCCGAGCGACTGAGTTGCTCCGCAACGGTCGGAGATAGTCCTGGAGAATCGCTCTCTTGATGAAGTCGACCCCGGCCATCAAGTCGTTGAGCTGAAGCGAGACAATTCGTCCTTCTTCCCCGAGGGTCAGGGCACGGGCTTCCACGACCTTGCCGAGACGATCGAGGAGCTCAGCCCGTTGCAGGACCGTCACCGCCGAGCGGTGGGTGGCGAGCCCGGTCACCTCGAGACGGGTGAGACGCATGTCCGAATCGTTGAGCCGGCTCCGTAACCTGTCGAGGCTCTGCAATTCCTGATTGACGTGGGCGGTCACCTCGGTCGGGGTGGCCAGTTCTATCTTCTGGTGGTCGTAGTAGAGGGTGGCCACCCTTCTCCCCTCACTGACCGCCACCACGGGTTTGCCTGTTTGGGCAGCCATGCGCTCGGCGGTCCGGTGCCGGGCGCCGGTTTCATCGGTGGGGATCGAACCGCTGGGGACAAAATGCACCGCGGCCGCCACGATGATCTCCCACTCGTCGTCGAGGACGATCCCACCGTCCATCTTGGAAAGCTCAGCGAGACGGGCCGGGGTGAACTTGGTTCGTTTCAGGCTGAACCCGCCGGAGCTCGCTGCGTCGACAGCGGAGCCATTGCCGAGGACGACCAGACCTCCCTTGCCCTGCTGAATGATCCGTTCCAGCGCCCTGCGCATCGGGGTCCCCGGCGCCAGACGTTCCAGGGTCTCGTTGATCGATGGGTCACCCACGTCGGCAGGCTATCAGTTTGATTTGCCGGCCGACTTTGGCCTCGATCTCCCTCCGAGATTGGGAGCCACAGGTCCGTATATGACCCCTGGTCGTCCCAATTAGGCGGTGGCCGTCACACCGGCCCCCGACAGAGCATCCGCGAGACGCATGGATTCACCGCCAACGGGGGCTATCCGCCGCTCGAGACCCATCCGATCTAGCTCCTCGATCCGGCGGGCCTCGAAGGGGATGGATCGGACCTCTCCCGCCAGCCCGATCTCACCCCACGAGGCGAGTTTGCCGAGCGGGATGTCGAACGCCGACGAGGCAACGGCGATAGCCACCGGAAGATCGGATCCGGGGTCGTCGATGCGCCAACCTCCAACCACATTCACAAAGACCTCTTTGTCGTAGAGGGAGATCCCGGCGTGTCGATGGAGCACAGCCAGGACCTGGTTGACTCGGGTCGGGTCGAGACCTCGAATCGACCGGCGAGGCTGGGGCTGATTGGTGGGTGACACCAGCGCCTGGACCTCAACCAAGATCGACCGGCGTCCTTCGACGGCGGGGTAGATCACGGTTCCGGGCACATCGGGTTGCCATCCTTCGAGGAAGACCTTCGATGGATCCTCCAGTTCGAGCAGCCCGTCGGAGCGCATGTCGAACATCCCGGACACGTGAGTGGCCCCGTAACGGTTCTTGATGCTGCGCAACACCCGAAACCCCCGGTCGGGGTCACCTTCGAGATAGAGCACGACGTCGACCATGTGCTCGAGGAGCTTGGGCCCGGCGAGACCGCCTTCCTTGGTCACGTGGCCGACCAGGACCACGGCGGTACCGGTCGTCTTGGCCAACCTGACGAGACGGCTTGCGCTCTCCCGAACCTGGGCCAGGCCCCCCGGCGCCGATGGGATCTCAGGGACCGAGACCGCCTGGATCGAATCCACCACCAGCAGGCGAGGGCGTGTCTTCTCGACCAGGGCCACCAGGGCATCCACATCGTCATCGGCAACGAGAGAGATCATCTCGTCGCCGATCCCGAGTCGTTTGGCGCGGATCGCAACCTGTTGTGCCGACTCCTCGGCGCTGGCAATCACCACCGCAAGGCCTCTCTGCGCCACCGCGCTTGCGGTCTGGAGAAGCAGCGTCGACTTGCCGACGCCAGGCTCACCACCCAGGAGCAGGACCGAGCCGGGAACGAACCCTCCCCCGAGGACCCGGTCGACTTCGGGCCAGCCTGTCGGCTCTCTCTCGGGGGGCCCTTCGGCTGCCTCGGTGAGGGTGACCGTCTGTGCCGGAGCGACCGAGGCTGCTCGCTGCGTCTGGTCCTCGACCAGAGGCTCGTTCACCCCGCACAAGGGGCAGAATCCCATCCATTTCGGGGAGAGATGCCCGCAGGATCCGCATCTGAAAGCCATTCAACGACACCGTATCCGGTTAGCGATTGCGACGTCGCACCGCCAGAATGAGCGCCGCCACCAGACACATGACGAGGATGATCCCGGCCAGTAACGAGCCTGACGTCCAGGGCTCGTAGGTTCTGACCGTCGACACCAACATGCCCGTGGCACAATACCGGTCCTAGGAGGGACGTGGCTTCACGGAAATGTGATCAGTGCGGCGCGACCGTACCGCGGGACGAGCAGTTCTGCCCGTCCTGTGGTTCGTTCATGGACCCACTGGTGCCGGAGCCGGCGGCGCGACGCGACAACATCATCTCGGTGAGCTCCGATGGGAACTACGAAGAGTTCAACCTCGACAACCCACCGCGCGAGGACTCACCCAGAGGGAGAGGGACCTCGGACCGCGGCAGCGTGTCTTGTCCTTCGTGTGGGGCGTCCAACCCGCCCTCCAACCGACATTGCCAGGAATGTGGGGCGCGGCTGCGACAGGGACCCTTGCCCACCGCCCCCCGCCCTGCGGTCCAGGCGACGGCAGGGGTGCGAGCCGCGCTCGCCATCAGTGCTCTGCTTTTTGGAGTGGTGGTGATCGCCCTCCTCTTCAATGTCTTCAATGGGGAGGCCGCCACGTCATCGACGACATTGGCGGAGACAAGCACCACTTCGGCGGCAGTGCAGGAAATCGGTCCCATAGAACCGATCGGGGTCGAATGCGCACCCCCCGGCATCGGGTCCTTCATCTGTGACAACCTGATAACGGGCACCGCGGACGAGTATCAGATCACTTTCGAGGACCTGGCCGAAGGCGACAACATCGTGATCAGACTCACCTTCCGAGAAGGCATGACAGTCACCCGCATCGATTGGTCGAACATCGAAGATCCGACCCGGTTCAAGCAGAACTACCGGGCCCATGGCATCGTGATCAATGCCGAGGACGCCATAACCACCGTCCCCGTCCAACTCGAGGACGGCTCGGGCACCACGGAAATCCCATTTGCGGCGATCGACGCCGATTGGATCGAGATCACCATCGAGAGCGCCTACACCGCCGAGGTCACCGAAGGCAACGTCTTCACCGAGTTGGCGATCCAGGAGATCACGGTGATCGGTCGCCCCTCCACCGCGGAGGGTTAAACACCCCCGACTGCGATGCCGGAACGCGCCTATTCCTTGATATAGGGCTGGCCGTCGGCAGCGGGCGGGCGCGACCTTCCGACCACCCCTGCCACCACGATGATGGTGACGATGTAAGGCGTCATCGAGAGGAACTCCGATGGGATCGGTGTTCCCAGGATGCCGAGTTTCTGCTGCAGGGCGCGGGCGAATCCGAACACCAGCCCTGCCCCGAGGGCACCCAGCGGCATCCACCGCCCGAAGATCATCGCAGCGAGGCCGATGAAGCCGATGCCGGCGGTGAGGTTCTCCTCGAACCGCGACACTTGGGACAGGGTGAGGAATGCCCCGCCAAATCCGGCGATGAGACCACCAAGGATCACGTTGCGATAGCGGGTGCGGTAGACGTTGATGCCAACGGTGTCAGCAGCCTTGGGATGTTCCCCGACCGACCGTGAGCGCAGACCCCAACGGGTGTAGAAGAGACCGAAGTGAAGCACGATCGCCAAGATGAAAGTCGCGTAGACGAACAGGCTGTGGTCGAAGAACATCGTCCCGAGCACCGGGATGTCGCCCAGGATCGGGATCTTGATGGATGGGAAGCTGCCGGGCGAGTTCAGGTGCTGCGCCTCAGAGAGAACACGCCGGGCCAGAAACGACGTGAGACCCAGAGCGAAGATGTTGATGACCACCCCTGCGATGATCTGGTCGACACGGAACTTGATGGCCAGCACCGCGAGTATCGCTCCGAGGATGGCCCCAGTCAGCATCGCACCGATCAGACCGGCCCAGATCCCCCATGCCGAACCCATGATCGTGCCTACGAACGCAGCCGTGAGCAGCTGGCCTTCGATGGCGATGTTGATAACCGCAACCCTCTCGCACATCAGGCCGCACAGAGCACCGAGGGTCACCGCCACCGACAGGACCACCGTCGAACGAAGCATTCCAACGAGGCTGAACGAGTTACCGGCTGCGGCCCACGTCAGGAAAGCCAGGGCAATCAGACCCAAACCGATGGCCAGCGCCAGATTCGTCCGGCTTAGGTGGGACTTGCGCAAAACAAAGCCACCAAGAAAGGCGAGAGTGGCGGCAACCACGAACGCCAGCCATCGGGAGTTGACCTCCCACGAGAGATCCTGGAACCGCTCGCCCGGCAACGACAGGTTGAAGGTGGATCGGGTCCCGGACTCCACCCCTAGTCCGAACACCCAGAAGACAAAGCCCGCAAGTAACAGCAGCACCACCCCGATGACCGTGGCCCGGCGCTCCTCGGGCGTGGCGCGACGTTGGACCGCCGTCTCGGCAGTCATGGTGGACGTCACGCGCCCCACCCCGTCGAGATCGTGGGCTTGGTCTCCTCTTCCGGCGCTTGGATCCGGTAGATGGCACGCACCAGCTCGGGTGCTGCAATCAACACGATGACCAGGGCCTGGAGCACGAGAACCAGATCGACCGGGATACCTGCGGCGCCTTGCATTTCCCGACCCCCGGCGCGCAACGCGCCAAAGAGAAGACCCGCGAAGAGGACTCCGATGGGATTGGACCGCCCGAGAAGGGCCAACGCAATCGCGTCAAATCCGATGGTCCCGGCGAAGCCCGAAATCCCCCGATACGGCTCCAGGCCGAGAACCTGAGTCGTCCCGGCAATCCCGGCAAGTGCACCCGAGACTGCCATGACGCCGACGTATATCCGGGCCACGTTCATGCCGGCGTAGCGGCCACCGTGCGGGTTGTACCCCACGGCCCGGAACTCGAATCCGATGGTGGAGCGGTACATGAGCCACCACACGACGCCAACTGCCGCAAGTGCGATGAGAAGACCAATGTTCACTCGGTAGTCACCCAACGTCGGGAACTGGGCCGAAGGATTGATCGGCTTGGAGAGAGGGTCGTTTCGTCCCGGCGCCTGAAAGACCGATGTCTTCAGCAGGAAGTCGACCAGGAACAGAGCTATGAAATTGAGCATGATGGTGGTGATGACCTCATGGGCCCCGGTGCGAGCCTTGAGAAGGCCGGCGATACCTGCCCAGATGGCGCCCCCGATCATTGCCGCGACGATCGCCAGAGGAATGTGGAGTATGCCGGGAAGGGACACGCCGAATCCCACCCACAGCCCGGCCATGCCGCCGATGTGCATTTGACCATTGACCCCGATGTTGAAGAGCCCGGCCTGGAACCCAACGGCAACGGCGAGGCCGGCAAGGATCAGCGGCGCGGCCGCGAAGAGTGTCTCGGTCCAGGCTCTCGGCGAGCCGAGTGAACCAACGAAGAGCGCCCTGTAGGCGTCCCCGATCCCGCTCAGCGTCAACCGGAGTGCTTCCCCGGGGTCGTCTCCCCAGATGGCGAGAGTGTCCAGGTCGGTCAAGGCAATGATCACGCCACCTATGAGCAACGCCGTGAGCACAGCGAGCCCCGGAATCACGACGGCCGTTTGAAGCGAACTCCCGACACCGGTCATGCGCCTTACCCGCTCGGCGACCTGGTGGTCAGTCGACCTATCCTCGGGGCCAGGGCCGCCTTCGCTCACGATGCCTCACTCTCTGCCTGGCTGCCCAACATCGCCATTCCGATCTCGGTGGCTGTCGCCGATTCGTCGAACTCTCCCGCGATCCGGCCCTCGAATAGGACGATGATCCGATCGGAGAGCGCCATGACCTCATCCAGCTCGGAGGACACGATCAGGACCGCGGCGCCCTGGTCTCGCTTCTCGACGATCCGAGAGTGGATGTACTCGATGGACCCGACATCGATCCCTCGAGTTGGCTGGGAAGCGACCACCAGGGATACGTCCCGGTCGAACTCGCGGGCCACGATCACCTTCTGCTGATTCCCGCCCGACAGCGTGGAAGCCAGCACATCGACACTCGGCGTGCGCACGTCGTACTCATCGACGAGTCGCAATGCCTGCGCCCGGGCGGCGTCCCAGTCCATTTGGACACCATTGGAGATCGGAGCCTCGTAGTAAGAGTCAAGGACGGTGTTCTCGGTGACGGTGAACTTGAGCACCAGGCCGCTTCTTTGGCGATCCTCGGGCACATGTGCGACATCGCGCTTGTGGACCTCCCGAGGAGAAGCAGCGGTGATGTCCTCCCCCCGGAGGTGCACCACGCCGCCAAGGATTGACCGCATCCCGGTGATTGCCTCTACCAGCTCGGTCTGCCCGTTGCCCTGGACGCCTGCGATACCAAGTATCTCTCCGGCCCGAACCTCGAACGAGACATCATTCACCGCCCGTCGGTTGCGATCATCGAGCACGATGAGATGCTCGACCGAGAGCACGACGTCGGCCGGTCGCGCCTCTTCCTTGTGCACGACTAGGTCAACCGGGCGGCCGACCATCAGCTCGGCCAGCCGCTCTTCGTCGACCTCATTGGGCAGCACTTCGGCAACTGTCTTGCCACGACGCATGACCACGATGCGGTCCGCGATCTCCAACGCCTCGCCGAGCTTGTGGCTGATGAAGATGATGCCCTTACCGTCATCCCTGAGGCTCTTGACGATCTCGAAGAACCTCTCGACCTCCGCCGGGGTCAGAACCGAGGTCGGTTCGTCGAAAACGACGAAGCGAGCCTCGCGCTCGAGCACCTTGATGATCTCGACCCGCTGTTGGACGCCCACCGAGAGATCTTCGACGATGGTGTCGGGGTCGACATCGAGACCGTAGCGACTGGAGATCTCACGAACTGTCTTGCGTGCCCTGTTCTTGTCCAGCCAACCCAGTCTCTTGGTGGGCTCGTCGCCTAGCACGATGTTCTCGGCAACCGTGAACACGGGAACCAGCATGAAATGTTGGTGCACCATGCCGATGCCGGCTGCGATGGCATCCGCCGGCGACAACAACACGAGCGGTTCACCGTCTATGAGCACCTGGCCCGACGTCGGGGTGTACAGCCCGTAGAGGATGTTCATGAGCGTTGACTTGCCCGCTCCGTTCTCACCGAGCAGGGCGACTATCTCGCCTTCGGCGACGCGAAAATCGATGTTGTCGTTGGCGAGCACACCCGCGAACTGCTTGGTGATGCCCTTCAACTCGAGTTCCAACAGCCCTCCCGGATCTCCAGCGTCGGCAGCACACTAGATCCCTGGAGCAATCCTGCGCCGGAACGTATTGGGACCCCCACGAGGGGGGTCCCAATACAACTATTTCCTTCAGTTTGATCGGATCAGTACCCGACCGGCGTGTAGTCGGCCTTGATGACTCCGTCCTTGATGTCCTGGAGAAGCTGCTCGACCTCGGCCCTCAAATCGTCCGGCACACGCGAGTCCCAGTCGTGGTACTCGGCCAGGCCAACGGCGTCATTGCTCAAGTTGCCAACAAAAGCGCCGGCAGCCCATGTGCCCGCTTGATGCTCCTGCACGGACTGTGTGACCAGTGGTGCGATCGCCTTCAGCACCGTCGTCAGCCACAAAGGCTGGTACTGCTCATCCATCGCGAAGTACGCATCGGAGTCGACACCGATGAGGGCGGCATCGAGGCCCAGGTCGGTGATGGCGTCACCCGCCGGCAGATTGATAGCACCGCCCACCGGAATGATGATGTCGCAGTCTTCCTGGAAGAGGCTCTCCGCAGTGCCTCGCGCCAGATCCATGTCGGTGAAGCTGCCCGTGAACAGACCATCAGCGGCTTCCACATCCCAGCCGAGAACGGTGACATCCGTGCCTTTGACCTCGTTGTAATGCGCGGCCCCACGAGTGAATCCATCCATGAAGATCGATACCGTCGGGAAGTTGGCTCCACCGTAGGTGCACAAGACGCCGGTTTGGCTCACACCGGCAGCCAGGTAACCGGCGGCAAAAGCGGCCTGGTCGGTCTGGTAAACCAACTCACGCACGTTTGGCAGCGCCAACGGGGCGAATTCCGCGTCGGTCAGGACATTGTCGATCATGGTCCAGGTGATGTCGGGATATGCCTGGGCGTTAATTGCGGTCACCTCACCCAGGGCGAAGCCCACGGTGACGATGTGCTGGCATCCCTGGGACACCATTTGGTCGATGTTCGGCTGCCAGTCGGTGGCGTCGGTCGACTCGAGGTAGAACGAGTCCTCCGTGGCATAGCCTGCATCGATGGCGTCCTGAACGCCTTGCCAGGCACTGGCGTTGAAGCTGCGATCGTCGACTCCGGCCAGGTCGGTGACCAGACAGGTCTTGATCGCTTCGCCGCCCGGGGCAGCCCCAGTGGTGGTGGTCCCCCCGGCCTCACTTGTGGTCGTTTCTCCCCCGGCGGTGGTCGTAGCTCCACCCGCCGTGGTTGTGGTATCACCAGCATCATCGCCACAGGCCGCAAGGACCAGTGCCAATGCTGCCAATGCGGCAAAAACCCGCATAAAGCGTTTCACGCTGTATTCCTCCATGTTTGATATTGGCGGCAGGGAAAGCCTGCCTTCACGGAGGTTAGTGGTCGGCGCCACCCTGGGCGAGGCCGAGTGGGGTCGGCTTCACCCAGTAGATCCAGGGGATGGACACCAATGTCACCACCGTTTTGAAGACCACATTCACCCAGAAGATCGACCACGCCACGCCAGAAGGGAAAACCCCGAACACGGTGGCCAGACCAACAAACAGGGCCGAATCCACCGGGATGGCGATGGCGTTGGAGAAGAGCACCCGCCCCCATTGCCGGCGCTGCCCGAAACGGGCGACCCAGCGGCTGTAGGCCGCGGTGTCGATCAACTCCGAGACAACCTCGGCGACGATGGAAGCGACCACGATGCCCCAGACCGGCGATAGCACCTGACCGAACTCGGTTTGGGGGCCGGTGAATGAATCGGGTGGGAGTCGCGCCGTCAGCCAGAAGAAACCGGCCATGACGAGGTTGATGACCGCCGCCAGGAAGATCAGGGTCCGCGCCGCGGCCTTGCCCGCGATCTTGTGCACCAGATCGCGGAGAGTGAATGTGAACGGGTAGATCAGGGTCCCGGCATCGACGGCGTGGCCTCCCACCGCGATGATGCGGAGACTGCCGATGTCGGCCAGCATCTGGGCGGCCACATAGGCGCCGGCCACGATCAATAGGATTCGGTAGGGAGATCTGAGCCTGCTCACCGTCGACCACTCACGGTGCGGACATCATGACAGCATCACCGGGCGGCCTCGGGCGAGAATGTGGGCGTGGGATTCGTGGGCACAGTCGCCCGTCTCGCCGCCGAGACGCCGGCTGACAGAAACCGGGTCGTGGATGCATTGCGCGCCGGGTCGATCCTCGTGGTGGTGTTCGGGCACTGGCTGATGGCGGCGGTCACGGTCCAAGACGGTGGGTTGGTCCCGAATCACCTTCTCGAGTTGGCCGAAGGGACCCACCCGCTGACCTGGGTTCTTCAAGTCATGCCGATCTTCTTCTTCGTCGGCGGATACGCCAACGCCCTCTCCTGGCGCTCGGCACGCCGGGGTGGGCTCGGCTACGGCGGATGGCTGCGCTCCCGGCTCCGTCGGCTGGCGATCCCGGTGATTCCGGTCCTCCTCTTCTGGACGGCCTTCGGCTGGCTTGCCCTTCGGCTCGGGCTCGACTGGGAGGTGTTGCAGCTGGCATCCCAGGTGGCGCTGGTGCCCACCTGGTTTCTCGCCGCTTACGTGGTCATCGTCACCATCTGCTCGCTCTCTGGGAGCGGATCGGGCTTTGGTCGGTAGCCCTCGGCTTTGCCCTGGCCGGGCTCTGTGATCTGCTCTCGATCGCGGGAGATGTCATCCCATTGGGATTCCTCAACTATGTCTTCGTGGGGAACGGTCCATCAGCTCGGCTATGCCTGGCTCGACGGGCGTCTCGATGGCATCCCGAGGAGGTTTGGGTCGATGCTTCTGGGATTCGTGGCGACGGTCTCCCTGGTGTGGGCCGGGCCCTACCCGGTGGCGATGGTTGGCCTCGACACCGCAGAGGTCACCAACAGCTATCCACCCAGAGTGACGCTGGCCTTTCTAGGGATGTTCCAGGTCGGGCTGGTCCTGGTCATGGAAGGACCGCTTCGCCGCTGGTTGGATCGGCCGCGGGCCTGGCAATTGGTGGTCGGGGTCAACCTCCAGATCATGACCCTCTACCTATGGCACCTGACCGCCATGGTGCTTGTGATAGGCCTGTCGCTGGTCATCGGAGGGTTCGGTCTCGGGATCGAGCCTTTGTCGACAGCCTGGTGGTTGACCCGTCCCATCTGGTTTGCTGTCCTCGGGGTGGTCACCATCGCGCTGATAGCCGTCTTCGGGAAGTTCGAGCGGCCCGTACCCGATCCCCGGCCTTCCCCTCCGGCCTGGCGACCGGTGCTCGCAGTGATGTCGATCTGTGCCGGGCTGGGGCTGCTGGCCGCGATCGGGATCGCCGATGACGATGGGTTGAATGGCTTGGTGCTGTCGCTCCCAGTGATCGGAGTCCTCCTGGGTGGCGTCGTCGGAGTTCCGGTGAAGACCGCTGCCACCGGATGATCACTGGACGATCTGGATCAGTTCCTCGTTGAACTCGTAATATCCGACCAGGGTGGGATCGGTGACTCCCGCCCACTCCCAATGCCAAGGCTCACGGGTATCCATGTCGCACCACGCCCACCTCGGGTGAACCCAGCCAAATCGGTAGGCGTTGCCCTGGAGCCAGCGCAGGGTCCGGTCATTGCAACCGAGGACCCCGTACCCGTCGCCGAAGTCGACAGCACGACCCCATCCGTGATTGGAGTAGCCAGGACGCGCCGTCGGCGGGCCGGTGCACACCCGGATCTTCCTGGTGCCGGCGGTTGCTTGCTCCCCAGTCATCGGATCCACGGCATAGACATCCACCTCGGTCTCCGGGCAGCGTCTGTTGTATGCCGCCTTCTGATGGTTGTAGGAGCGATAGCAATCGCTCGGGCGAAGCCGAATCCCGTCCGCTTCTGCAGCCTCGAGCAGCAACGCGTACATGTAGGCGGCATCGCGCTCGAGCGTGCATCCCCGATAGGTCATGAGGCGGGCGGAGTCCATGTCGCCGTTCACATAGCCATCGACTTCGAGGTCGAGTGAGTACGCCTCATCGCCTGCGGGGACATACTCGGAAGAGGCACCTGGGACCAGCGCGGCAAGGAGCGACAGTATTACGAAGGCAGTGGGCATGGGTATTGGGGTTTGCCCAATAGAATCGGCCCGTGGACAGGGCTGCTTTAGCGATCAGTCCTGACCGGCCATCTCCACCGGTGGAGTGTTCGGAGTGGCCACCGCTTCGAACGCGAGCTCCTCGCTCAGGCTGTCGATCGTCACCATGATGGTCGTCCCCGCCTTGAACTCGCCGAGCAAGACACGCTCGGACAACGGATCTTCGAGAAGTCTCTGTATGGCCCGACGCAACGGACGTGCCCCCAGCTCGGGGTCGTAACCCCTGGACCCCAGGAACTCTTTGGCGTCGTCGGTGAGCACCAGATCGAGATGCTGGCTGGTGAGCTGATCTGTGACCCGAAGCAGCATCAGGTCGACGATCTGCTTGAGCTCCTCCATGGTCAACTCGTGGAAGACGATGATCTCGTCGAGACGGTTGATGAACTCGGGGCGGAAATGCTTCTTCAGCTCCTCGGTGACCCGGCCCTTCATGTACTCGTAGGAGATCTCCTCGTCCTCCACATGGAAACCGACTGCCTTCTTGTGCAAGTCCCGGGTCCCCAGGTTGGAGGTCATGATGATCACCGTGTTCTTGAAGTCGACCGTCCGACCCTGGGCATCGGTCAACCTGCCCTCTTCGAGGATCTGGAGCAAGGTGTTGAACACGTCGGGGTGCGCCTTTTCGATCTCGTCGAAGAGCACCACCGAGAACGGCTTGCGACGCACCGCCTCTGTCAGCTGCCCCCCCTCGTCATAGCCGACATATCCGGGCGGGGAGCCGACGAGTCGGCTGACCGTGTGCTTCTCCATGTACTCGGACATGTCGAGCTGGATGAGGGCATCTTCCTTACCGAACAGGAACTCGGCCAGAGCTTTGGCGGTCTCGGTCTTCCCAACCCCGGACGGGCCAAGGAAGATGAACGAGCCTGAGGGACGGCGTGGGTCCTTGAGCCCGGCCCGGGTGCGACGAATCGCCTTGGATACCGCAGTGATCGCGTCGTGCTGTCCGATGATCCGCTTGTGGAGCTCGTCCTCCATGTGAACCAGTCTGGCGGTCTCTTCTTCGGTGAGACGGTGCACGGGGATCCCGGTCCATTGCGCCAGGACCTCGGCGATCTCATCCTCGTCGATCACCCAGCCCGACTCTGAGTCGGCAGCTTCCTTGACGGCACGTGCGCTGAGCAGGCTCCGCTCTTCGTCACGCAGACTGGCAGCCCGTTCGTAATTCTCCCGGGCCACCGCATCCTGTTTGTCACGACGCACGTTGGACAACTTCTCGTCGATGGCGGTGATCTCGGGCACATCGCTGGTCCGATGGATCCGGGTCCGGCTCCCCGCCTCATCGATGAGGTCGATGGCCTTGTCTGGTAGGAAGCGATCCGACAGGTAGCGATCGGCCAAGTTGGCTGCGCTGACAATCGCCTGATCGGTGAAACGGACCGAGTGATGGGCTTCGTACCGGTCCTTGAGGCCGAGGAGAATCTGGATGGTGTCGGTGACGGAAGGCTCATCCACTTGGACCGGCTGGAACCGCCGTTCCAGGGCCGAGTCCTTCTCGAGGTACTTCCGGTACTCCTCGAGGGTGGTGGCACCAACCGTCTGCAGCTCGCCGCGGGCCAACATGGGCTTGAGGATCGAAGCGGCGTCGATGGCGCCTTCGGCGGCGCCGGCGCCGACCAGGGTGTGGATCTCGTCGATGAAGAGCACTATGTCGCCCCGGCTCTTGATCTCCTTCAGCACCTTCTTCAGGCGCTCCTCGAAGTCGCCGCGGTACCGAGAACCGGCGACCAGAGCGCCGAGGTCGAGGGTGTACAGGTTTTTTCCCTGGAGATTATCCGGGACTTCCTTGGCCACGATCCGCTGAGCCAGTCCTTCGACGATGGCGGTCTTGCCGACACCGGGCTCACCGATCAGAACCGGATTGTTCTTGGTGCGGCGGGAGAGGATCTGCATGACCCGCTCGATCTCACGGTTGCGCCCGATGACCGGATCGAGCTTGCGCTCCCTGGCCATCTGGGTGAGGTTGCGACCGAACTGGTCGAGCACCGTCGACCCGCCAGCGGCAGTCTCACGACTCCCCGATCCTGCGGGCTCGGATGACTGTTCCTCGCTCCCGCCGGGACCGGAAAGCAGCTGGATAACGGTCTGTCGGACCTTCTGTAGCTCGGCGCCCAACTGCTGGAGCACCTGGGCGGCGACACCTTCGCCCTCCCGAATCAGCCCGAGCAGGATGTGCTCGGTGCCGATGTAGTTGTGACCGAGTTGCAGCGCTTCGCGCAGACTCAACTCCAGCACCTTCTTGGCACGGGGGGTGAACGGGATGTGGCCGGAGGGCGATTGCTGGCCCTGGCCGATGATCTTGACCACCTCGTCGCGAACCGATGCGAGGTCGATGTCGAGGCTCTCCAGGGCCTGGGCCGCGATGCCCTCGCCCTCGTTGAGGAGACCGAGCAAGATGTGCTCGGTTCCGATGTAATTGTGGTTTAGATGCCGCGCTTCTTCCTGGGCCAGAACAACGACCCGCCGCGCTCGATCTGTGAACCGCTCAAACACCTCTCACTCCAAAGCCTGGCATACGCAAGTTTACCACCGGGCGAGTCCTGGCCCACTTGGCCCGCTTCCCACGCCTGTGTCGGTAATACCATCGTCACGAATGGACGACCTCCAAAGCCTCATAAGTATCCCGCGGATTTGGAAGTCGTTGTCCCGCGTCGAGGAACGTCTGCTCGAGGCGGCGACTGCGGAAGACAACTATCTCACCAAGATCGCCCAACACCTGCTGGTGGCGGGCGGGAAGCGCTTCCGCCCCCTACTCGCCCTGCTCGCCGCAGAATTCGGCCCTCACAACGATCACCGGCCCGTGGAGGCGGGGGTCTCCGTGGAGTTGATCCACGTCGGTTCGCTCTATCACGACGACGTCATCGATGAGGCCGACACCAGGCGGGGGGCCCCATCGGTCAACGCCAATTGGTCGAACACCATCGCCATCCTGGCCGGGGACTTCTTGATGGCACGCGCCTCGGAGGTAGCGGCCACCCACCTCAGCCAGGAGTCGGTTCGCCTTCTCGCCGCCACCTATGCCGAGCTGGTGGAGGGCCAAACCAAAGAGCTCCAACTCCTGGGCAATCTCGACCACTCGATTGACGAGTACCACCAGGTGATCGGTGGCAAGACCGCCTCCCTCATCCGGACCTCGGCGCGTCTCGGGGCTCTGGCCGCCGACGCCCCCGCGGACGTCGTCGAGGCGCTCTCCTCTTGGGGCTGGGAGGTCGGGATGGTTTTCCAGATCGCTGACGACGCCCTGGACCTTGTCGCCGACGAGGAGACGATCGGCAAGCCCGCCGGCTCTGACATTCGCGAAGGCACATTCACTGCGCCGGTCCTGCTCGCCGCCTCGGGCCCTTCGGGTGACCGGATCAGACATCTCCTCGGCGGTCCCATGCCCTACCCGGAACCAGTGGTCGAGGAAGTAATCGACCTGGTTCGGGCCGGCGATCACGTAGAGGAGGCATTGCTAGAGGCGACACGCCATCTCGACTTGGCCTCCAAGGCGTTGGCCGCTCTCCCCGACGGCAAGCCGCGACAGATCCTGGAGACCCTGGGTTCGTATCTCGTGGAACGGGTGGCCGCGGCAAAGACGTAGAGCGTTTCCTCCCCCAGGAGCGAAGCGACGTTGGGGGAGGTGGCCCAAAGGGCCGGAGGGGGCGCCTCTGACGCGTGGCGGGATGCCCCCCTCCCGACTTCGCCGGCTCTCCCCCCACCGCTCACTTCGTTCACTGGGGGGAGAAACACGCTCAGGCCTCTGGCCTGAGCGTTGGGAACAGGATCACGTCGCGGATATGGGCCTGATCCGTGAGCAGCATCACCAGACGATCGACACCGATCCCCAACCCTCCCGTCGGCGGCAGCCCGTACTCGAGCGCCAGGAGATAGTCCTCGTCGAGGGGGTTGGCGTCCTCGTCGCCTGCGGCCCGGGCGGCGGCCTGCTCCTCGAAGCGGGCCCGCTGATCGTCGGGGTCGTTGAGCTCACTGAACGCATTGGCATACTCGGACCCGGCGATCACGAGTTCGAAACGGTCAGCCAGACGGGGGTCATCCTGATTCCGCCTAGCAAGGGGGGAGACCTCGATCGGGGGGTGGGTGACGAACGTCGGCTGCCGAATTCGACCTTCGACTGCCTCCTCGTAGATCTCGGCGATGAGCCGCCCCGGGGACCAGTCTTCAACGACCTCCACCCCGACCTCGGAGCCAATCCTGCGCAGAGTCTCGATCGGTGTATCCAGATCGACATTCTCGCCGAGAGTCTCCGAGACCAGCTCAGTCATCGTCACCTGCCGATATGGAGGGGTCAGGTCGAGCAGCTCGCCCCGGAATTCGATCGACGTTTGCCCTGCGGCGTGCTCGGTGACCGCGCCGAAGACCTCCTCTACCAGCTTCAGGATGTCCCTGTAGTCGGCGAGGGCTTGATAGGCCTCCAACATCGTGAACTCCGGGTTGTGGGTGGCGTCGATCCCCTCGTTGCGAAAGATCCGCCCGATCTCGAAGACCCGTTCCATACCCCCGACCACCAACCGCTTCAGATGGAGCTCAGTGGCGATCCGGAGGTACATCGCCATCCCGAGGGCGTGATGCTCGGTGCGGAACGGCCGAGCAGTGGCCCCGGTCGCCTGAACGAGCAGCACCGGTGTCTCCACCTCGACGAACCCCCTCTCCTCGAATTGGCGGCGCAACTCCGAAACGATCAGGGTGCGGGTCATTGCCACCTGGCGTGCTTCGTCGTTGACCATCAAGTCGAGGTAGCGGTGGCGGCTCCTCTGCTCGAGGTCCTGGAGGCCGTGCCATTTCTCGGGAAGCGGCCGGAGGCTCTTCTGAAGAAGAACCAGCTCTTCGACCCTCACACTCAACTCACCCTTCCGGGTGGTCATGATCAAGCCCTGTGCGCCAAGCCAGTCTCCGAGGTCCACCGTCTCGAAACTGTCGGCCAGCTGATCGCCGGCCGCCCCACGGTCGACGAGGAGTTGGATTGACCCACTGCTGTCGCGCAAGGACCCGAACTGCAGTTTCCCGAACGACCGGTGGAGCATGAGCCTCCCCGCCACCGAGACTCTCACCTCGGTCTGTGAGCCCGCCTCCAACTCGCCGAAACGCTCCCTGAGGTCGGCTGCGAGGTCGGTACGCTCGAATCGGTCGGGGTAGCCGCCCGATTCGAGAATCAGCGCATGGCGCTCCCGTCTGGCTGCCACCAGAGGGTCGGTCTCCTGCTCCGCATGGTCTGTCATCGGGCTCGCTGCTTCGGGTCAGCGCAGGGTAACGAGCCGGCTCGGCTCATCGAGGATGAGCCCACGGTCCGGAACGAAGCGCCCGTCGACCACATCGATGGCGATGTTGTCGATGAGGCGAACCCCTCCCACTCTGACAGCGGCAGCCAGAACCGCGGGTCGATCCAGCGCCTCGATCGGGGTCATCGTGTCCTGGGAGGCCAGCATGACGTAGTCAACCTCCAGATGGCGGACGGATCTGCGCACGGTCGCCTCGATGCGCTCCCCCCGGCGCTCGCCGCCGTCGATCTGCTCCGCCGCCTGGAACAGGCCCCGGCTCATTGCGAGGGCCCGCTCCCGATCCTCCCGCGCCAGGCGGACATTCCGACTCGACAGCGCAAAGCCATCGGGCTCCCTGATCAGTGGGGCGTGCACGATTTGGATCGGGAAGCGCAGATCACGGGCCATCGCCTCGAGCACGGCCAGTTGTTGGGCGTCCTTGCGACCGAACATCGCCACATCGGGCTCCAACCCGGCGAAGAGCTTGGCCACCACCGTGGCCACCCCGGTGAAATGCCCTGCGCGATGCCGGCCTTCCATCTCCTGGGAGACTCCTCCGACCTCGACGATGGTGGTCCACCCCTTCGGGTAGACCTCGTCGTGCTCGGGGAGGAAGAGGATGTCGACGGAGTGATCCCTCGCCAATCCTGTGTCACGTTCGACATCGCGGGGATAGGAGTCGAAGTCACCGGTGTCATTGAACTGAGTCGGGTTGACGAACAGGGAAACCACCAGGGTGTCGCATTGGGCTCTGAGCAGGTCCATCAACTTCAGATGCCCCTCGTGAAAGAAGCCCAGTGTGGGGAGCAATCCGACCGTGCCTGAATAGAGCCTCCGCGTCTCGGAAAAGGTGGCCGTCAGGTCCATCGGCCGACTTCATCAGGTCGTCCCGCCCGTATGGCGGTGGCCTCTGCCATGAGCCTGAACTGACGGCCCACATCTTCGGAGACGGTGCGGGCCGCTTCCAGGTGGCCGATCACGGTGTCGGTGTCCGCTCTGGCGATAGGTCCGGTGAGAGCCACGGGGCCCTGTTCGTAGAAGTTGGCAACCGCTCGTTGCACCAAGGGCCGTGCCACCCGCGGGTCAACGCCGACTGAATCGAACAAATCGCTGGCGGTGGCCAGTGCCGTGATGACGAAATTGGAGGCCGCGGCAGCAGCAGCGTGGTACGCCGGGCGAATGGTGTCATCGAGGCGAAACGGCTCCATTCCGAGTGAGGATGCCAGGTGGGTCAGCGTGTCGAGTGCGAAAGCGTCGCCGTCGATGCCGACATAGGACCCGGCCAGTGCAGCGGCCCCCCGCTCCGGGTCGGGAAGAGTCTGCAACGGATGGAAGCCGCCAATGCTGAGGCCCTTCTCGGCCAATGAACGGAGCGCAGTCAATGGGACGAACCCCGAGAGATGCGCGGCAACTGCTATCGAGCCGGCACGGTCGGCTAGATCATCTGCCACCTGGGCGATGGCTTCATCCCTCACCGCGATCAAGAGGAGATCCGACTCGGGGAGGGGTGCGTCGGCGGGGATCGGGGGCCCGAAGCTGGTGTCACCTGAGCGGGAGAGAACACCGCTGATCACATGACCGGCGCGAGTGGCCGCGATCGCAACCGACCCGCCGGCCCGTCCCGAGCCGACGATCATCAGCCGCATCGTCTCGCCCGTGCCTGACACACGGGAAGGCTAGTGGCGCCCGACGGTGGGCTTCAGGCCTGCTCTTCGCGGAGTTGCTCCGACGTGATCACGGGCCAGTTCGAGTCCAGCTCCGACTTCATCGTGTGATAGTCGTCGCGTCTCTTCCAGAACTTCGTCTTCCAAACTCTGAAACGGCGCTTTCCTGGCTCTGGCTGCTCGTGGAGGATCTCGTTCCCCCCGGTGCCTCGGACCTCGGGCAGCTCGGCCACCTCATCCGGATCGTCCACCATGTGAAGCACCTGGTGGGTGTGATGCCTCACCTTGCGGTGCTCCAGCCTGCGGTCGTCACGCGACGGCCTGCTCTCGTTGTATCCGGGGATTCCGTTGCGATGCACTCGCGACCGCTTTGCCATCTAGATCGTTTCTCCTTCCTGGACGGCGCATGTCGATGGTTGGAGAAACTCGGGGGGGCCGCGGCCACAACCCATGAGTGGAAGCTAGCACGCCATCGAGGTTTCCGGGTAGGGCCGTTAGACCAGAAACGGGATGAATCGCCTCGTCACGCGACGGCGATAGCTCGTGTAAGACGGATAAGCGACACGCAGCCGACGCTCTTCGTAACTCGTCTTCAACCAGAAGAAGCCGAGAAGCCCGACACTGAGCACCGTGGCAATCCGGCTTCCCAAAGCCAGGGACGCTCCCAGGAACAGCAGGACCACACCCCCGTATATCGGGTGCCTGGCCCATCGATACGGGCCGGTCACGACCATCGAAGCTCCCGGGGCCGGCTCCGGGAGGGGTGTCAGCGCACTGCCCAGGCTCCTTGCCGACGCGAGGATCAGGTAGGCACCCAGGACCAGGATCAGGACACCGGCGACCTGGAGCCAATCCAGATCGAGACTTGGAAGTGAGCCATCACCAAGGAGCACCGACGCGATCACCGTGAAGAAGGCAATCTGTGCCATGACCCAATAGATGCCCGGGCTCGGCCCGTCGGAGTTGGCCCAATCCCCAAGAAGGAGCTCGACATCCTGATCCAGTACCTGCGTCAGGGCTCCGGCGGCGGTCTCACCGTTCCCCACTCCCGCGTCGGGCCAGACTTCGGCCAGGGGCTCGAGGACAAACCTCCGCTCGCGGGCCCTGACATGCGGCACCTGAAGACGCGGTGTGTTGAGCACTGCGCCGTCACTGGAGACGATGTCGAGGTCGAGGGTCCGTGGGCCCCATTTCTCGGACCTCACCCGCCCTTGGGAGTCCTCTATGCCCGCAAGACCGTCCAGAAGCGTCTCTGCGTCGAGCTCGGTGACGACCAACACGACGGCGTTGAGGAACGGGTCCTGCTCGGGTCCCCCGATCGGTGCCGTCTCGTAGAGCCCCGAGATAGCCGTGATCCGGCCCAGACGGGCAACACCTGCGAGTGCCGAACGCAGACACCCGAGCCGATCGCCGAGGTTGGAGCCAAGGGCGACGGCATATCTGGTCATCGGGTGCGGTCAACCGTCACCGAAACGTCGCCGAATTCCACCGGGATCGGTGCCTCCGGTTTGTGGACGGTGACGATGACGCGCTCGACTCGGAGGTCTTCCATCACCAAGGCAGCGACACGATTCGCAACCGTCTCGATCAGGTTGTGACTCTCCCCAGCCACCACGTAGTGAACGCCGCGGGCCAAGGCGCCGTAATCGATGGTGTCGGTGAGCTCATCTGAGGCAGCAGCCGCTGTCGTGTCGAGAAAAACACCGACATCGACGAGGAACGTTTGATTCCTTGTCTTTTCCTCGGGCAGGGCGCCATGACGAGCCCTGACTTCGATACCGGTGAGATCGATGCGATCGGTCACGAATCTGCGGTGGCCGGGATCAAGGATCGGCCCTCCGGGCCGAGCGCTCTCCCCAGGATCTGTTGGATCACTGCCAAGGCCAGGATCGGGTCCTTGACCAGGCCGGACACCACCAGATAGCCACCGAGCAGGCCACCCACCGTGTCATCGATCGTCTCCCGATGGACCAGGACCCGTGCGCGATTGCGGGTCATGGCCTTGGTCAGGGTTGTGAAGAAGGCCTCGATCTCGGAAGCCTCGAAATCGTGGGCCACAGGGACCGAATAGGTGGCCATCCCCGCCTCGCGATAGGCGAGCAGGTTCTGGTTACCGGGGAGCATCGAGACGACGGAGTTGATCCCGGCCTCCTCGACCAACCAGGTGATCTCTTCCTCGCGTCTCACACGACGGTGTTGGAACCCCGAGCCCCCCACCCGCTCCGACACAGCAAGACGATCGGTGATGACCCACGTGAATCCACGTGGTTTCAATCCGGCGACCATTCTTCCCATAGCTCGGGACTCACGATAGTGGCGGCCACCAACAGCGCCGCCCTTGACGAGGAAACATCGTGAACCCGGAAAACCCTGGCCCCACGCTCGAATCCGAGAGCCGTGGTGACGGCGGTCACCCCATCGCGGTCCATCGGGCTTTCGATTCCGGTGACCCGGCCGAGAAACGACTTGCGGGAAGCTCCCAGCACCACCGGGTAACCCAGGCGGGCGAGAGTCCCGAGTCCAGCCAACAGCTCCAGGTTGTGCCTGACCGTCTTGCCGAACCCGATCCCGGGATCGATCGCGATCGAATCGGGGCTGGCACCCATGTCTATGAGATGTGCCGCGCGTTCCGCAAGGAATCCGGCGACCACCGACACGACGTCGTCGTAACGCGGGTCCTGCTGCATGTGCTCGGGGGTCCCCTGCATGTGCATCAGGACTACGCCTACCCCGGCCTCGACCACCAACTCCGCCATCCCCGGGGCGGAACAGGCTGTCACATCGTTGAGGATCCCGGCACCGGCCTCAATCGCGGCTCGTGCCACCGTTGGCTTGGAGGTGTCGATCGAGACCAAGAGCCCAAGGTCCGCCAGCCGCTCCACGACCGGGATGACCCGCGAAAGCTCGTCGGCGATAGAGACCGGTTGCGCCCCGGGCCGGGTCGATTCCCCACCGACATCGATTATCTCGGCCCCCGCATCGTGCATGGCGATCCCGCCGGCAATCGCATCGGCGGCGGCTGCATGCACGCCGCCATCGGAGAAAGAATCGGGGGTCACATTGAGCACCCCCATGATCACGCCCCTGGAGATGTCGAGATCGCGGGTTCCAAGCTTCCAATGCGAGTTCAAGGCGCACCCTTCCGATGCTCTGAACGTAGAACGTAGAACGTAGAACGTGGAACGTGAAACGGCGAGCGCAGCGAGCTATCGCTTGGTGCCGAAGAGCAGAGACATCGCCTCGGCGCGAGTTGCCGGGTTGGTGTGCATGATTCCTCGCACCGCCGAGGTCACAGTCTTGGCCCCGGGCTTCCTCACACCACGCATCGACATGCAGAGGTGCTCTGCCTCGATCACCACCATCACCCCAAGCGGATCCAATCGCTCGGTCAAGGCATCGGCCACCTGAGCTGTCAAGCGCTCCTGCATCTGCGGCCGTCGGGCGTACCCCTCGACCAATCGGGCGAGTTTGGACAGACCGGTCACCCTGCCCTTGGGCATGTAGGCGACATGGGCCTGGCCGTGAAACGGGACGAGATGATGCTCACACATGGAGTAGAAGGGGATCTCGCGCACCATGACGATCTCCTGGTAGCGCTCCTCTCCGAAGAAGGCATCGATCTCTTCGCCAGGATCGCGATGAAGACCGTCGAAGACCTCGACGTAGAAACGTGCGACCCGCTCCGGGGTCTCGGCGAGGCCCTCACGTTCGGGATCCTCCCCGATTGCCTCCAGGATCTCGCGGACCGCCTTCTCGATTCTCCCCTGGTCGATCTGGCTCATCGCAGGTGAAAATACGCACTCGAGGCCACATATTCCCAATGCACCGAGATCGGGTTGACATGCAGTCACTATGACATTATAGTGACATTATCACGACATCACTCTGATGTCACCACCGAGGAGAATCGAATGATGTGGATCAGAAGCGCCGACAGTCTCGAAGCAGAGCTCTCGGACCGGGTTCGACGCACGAACCGGAGCCGTTGATGCATCTCGATCACGCATTCATCGAGATCGAGACCGCGGTCGACAACCAGGTGAGGATCGGGGCCCCCGAGTTGGCCGACGTGGCCACCGAGCTGATGTCGGCGCTGCGACCCGCATTGGAGCGAACCATGTTGGGTGTGATTCAGGAAGCCGCGGCGGAGATCTCGGCGCAACTGGTGGGTCAGACTGTCGAAGTCCGGCTCAGCGAGGGTGAGCCGAGCCTGGTGATCACCGACGAGAGAAGGAAGCTCACCGACGATCAGGAGCAATTCGAGGCAAGGGTCACCCTTCGTCTTCCCAACTCGTTGAAAGCCCTCATCGAGGAGTCCGCCACCTCGGCTGGGGATTCGATGAATGGCTGGGTGGTCGACGCACTTCGAACCCGAGCCGGGCGCCGGACTTCCGGCAGCCATATCGAGGAGACCTTCCAGCTGTGATCGAGGAGACCTTCAACGTCGGCAACAGCCCCCGTTTCGTCGCCGGGATCAGCTCCGGGTCGATCGAGGTCCTCGAAGGCGAGGCCGGCAGGATCGCTCTGCAAGTCGAGAGCCCGCGGGAAGGAGATTTCGTGATCAGCCAGACCGGGGACACAGTCACCGTGCGGCGTCCTCTCGGCAGCGAAGGCTGGAACCGTCGCGAATCGAGCACCCGGATCCGGGCTGAGATCCCGGCCGGCACCACCGTCAGGATCTCCGGCGCCTCCGCCGAGATCACCGCCCAGGCGAGGCTGGCGGAAGCCTTCATCGACACCGCATCGGGCGATGTCTCCCTGAGTGAAGTCAGGGACGCCAAGATCAAGAGCGCCAGCGGTGACCTCACGATCGGGCTGGTTTCCGGGGAAGCCAACCTGCGCACCGCTTCGGGAGACGTGAGGATCCGGGACGCGGCCCACCGGATGGAGGTGAGCACGGCTTCGGGTTCGGTCGATGTCGCTTTGGCCCGCGGAGAGGTGACGTCTTCCGCCGCCTCGGGAGATCTCGTGGTCGACCGCTTCGAAGGCAGCGAGCTCAACCTCAAATCGGTGTCGGGGAACATCAGAGTCGGCCTGCCGAGAGGCACCAGGGTGTCCCTGGACGCACGATCCCTCTCCGGGAACATCGCACTCCCCGAGCGCAGTCCCTCCGGGGCGGCTCCGGATGACCGACGTCAGGTCCGGGCGAAACTGCGGACCATCTCGGGCGACATCGAGATCATCCGGCTGGACTGAAGCTGAAGGGGCAGGATCCCGCTTTTGGCGCGGAGATATGGACGTAGGGGTCCATATCTCCGCGCCAGAACGGAAGGGAGGGACTAAGCGCCGGCGTCGGCGGGGCGGCCCTTGGGTCGCAAGCTCCGCTTCAAGCGCAGTGACTCGGTGACCGGCTCTTCCTCTTCCTGAGGGGCCTGCTCGGCCGCAGCTATCTGCTCCCGCGGCTGTGGGAGCACCGGGTTGTCCGGGTACTTGATGCGCATCTCCCCTTCAGCGGTGTGCTCCCACTTCGGAACGTCCTCGAACAGCTTCGCCACATCGTCGGGCCCCACCGTCTCGGTTTCGAGAAGCTGCACCACCATTCTGTCCATGGCTTCGCGATGTCTCTCGAGAACGGACCTGGCCTCCTCGTGGGCTGCGTTGATGAGTCTGCGAACCTCTTCGTCGACCTTGGCCGCCACGTCGTCGGAATAGTCCTGCTGACGTGAGTAGTCACGACCGAGGAACACCTCACCGTTCGGCCTGCCGTACTGCATCGGGCCCAATCGGTCGCTCATCCCGTACTCCATCACCATCTTCCGGGCGATCGCAGTCGCCTTCTCGATGTCGTTGGCGGCGCCGGTGGTGGGGTCGGCAAAGATGATCTCCTCGGCGGTGCGGCCGCCGAGCAGCATCGCCAGCTGATCCACGAGCTCCGACCTCCGGACTAGGTACTTGTCGTGGGTGGGAAGGGCCAAGGTGTGTCCGAGGGAGCGCCCGCGAGCGACGATGGTGACTTTGTGCACCGGATCGGTGTTGGGCATCGCATAGCCGACGAGGGCGTGACCGGTCTCGTGATAGGCGATCAGCTCCTTTTCCTCGTCGGTCATGACCTTGCTCTTGCGCTCGGGACCGGCGATCACACGGTCGATCGCCTCCTCGAGCTCGGACATCGAGATCTCCTTCTTGTGGCGGCGCGCCGTCAGAAGAGCGGACTCGTTGATCAGGTTGGCCAGGTCGGCTCCGGTGAAGCCAGGGGTGCGTCGGGCCAGGACCTCGAGATCGATCTCCTTGGCCAGAGGCTTTCCCTTGGCATGGACCTCGAGGATCGCCTTGCGTCCCTCGATGTCGGGGGCGTCCACCACTATCTGGCGATCGAAACGTCCCGGGCGGAGCAAGGCCGGGTCGAGGATGTCGGGGCGATTGGTGGCCGCCATGACGATCACCCCGGTGTTGCCTTCGAAACCGTCGAGCTCGACGAGGAGCTGGTTGAGGGTCTGCTCCCGCTCGTCATGACCGCCGCCCAAACCGGCACCACGATGTCGGCCAACGGCGTCGATCTCATCGATGAAAACGATGGCGGGTGAGCTCGCCTTGGCCTGCTCGAAGAGGTCTCTGACCCGAGCGGCACCGACCCCGACGAACATCTCGACGAAGTCGGATCCCGAGATAGAGAGGAAGGGGACACCGGCCTCACCTGCCACCGCCCGGGCGAGCAGGGTCTTGCCCGTGCCGGGAGGCCCGAAGAGGAGCACGCCTTTGGGGATCTTGGCGCCGATCTGGCGGTACCGATCGGGGTTGGCCAGAAAATCCTTGATCTCTTCCAGCTCTTCCTTGGCCTCCTCGAGACCGGCGACGTCATCGAAGGTGACTTTGGGCTGTTCCTTCCCGACGAGCTTGGCCCTGGATTTGCCGAATTGCATCACCCGATTCCCGCCGCCCTGCATCTGCATGAAGATGAAGACCATGAACCCCAGGAGGAAGAGCCACGGCAGGAAGCTGATCAGGAGCTCCCAGAATCCTGGAGGCTCTGGGTCGGAGCTCACGTCGACGCCCGACGCCAGGATCAGCTCGGTGAGCTGGCCTTCGGAGCCTTCGGGGTAGCTGGCCACGACGTCCCATACCTCGTCTGTGGCGGGTTGGGGGTCATTCCTGCCCTGCACCTGGTTGGAGCGAGCGAGGATTTGGACTTCGTCGAAGTCACCGGCCTCCACCCTCTCCATGAATGCGGATAGGGGAACTTCTTCCGGTCCGGAAACCTGGTCGAACCACCACTGGGCGAGGACGGCCAACAGGATGATTGACAACCCGTAGACCACCAACGTGCGAAGAGTGCGGTTCACGACAACCTCAGTTCAAGACGGGAGCTGATGAGACCCCAATGTTACGGGACCCACCCGGATAGTCGAACCCCCGGTCATTCGCTGCCCATCACGCCGACATAGGGGAGATTGCGATACTTGCCGGCGTAATCCAAGCCGTAACCCACGACGAACTCGGGCCCGATCGGGAATCCTACGTATTTCACACCGATCGGCACCCTCTGGATCCCCTCTTTCAGGAGAAGAGTCGCTATCTCCAGAGAGGCCGGCTTGCGCACGTTGAGACTCTTCATCAGGTAGTTCAGGGTAAGCCCCGAGTCGATGATGTCCTCCACGATCAGGACGTGTCTTCCTTCTATCTCCTCGTCGAGATCCTTGAGAATTCGCACCACGCCGGATGTCTGGGTCGACGCGCCATAGGAGGAGACCGCCATGAAATCGAACTCGACGGGGAGATCGATGTGACGCGCCAGATCGGCCATCACCATGAATGCCCCCCGCAACACGCCCACCAGGAGCAGGTCCTCGCCCGCATAATCCGTCGTGATGCGTTTGCCCATCTCGGCGAGCTTGGCGTCGATGTCATCGGCTGTGATCAGGGGCTTGATGTCCATCCGGCTTCCTCTCGTGCGGAAACGGAAAGGTAGCCGCGGGTCGCCGGCTCGTACCAGGCGACCGGAGCCCGGCGCACACCCGGGACCCACGCCTGCTCCCCGTCGGCCTCGACCACCACAGCGTTTCCGTCAGCTCTCCTGGCGACGAGATGGGCGTCGGCACGGAAGATCGCGCCCCAGGCTCCCAATGGCGCCACCCGACAGACCTCGTCGACCAGCTCGACATCGAAGATCATGCCCCCCAGACGATGGCTGCCCGGCCCGAGAGCGACCTGCGTGACCTGGGGTTGGGCTTCGACGAGATGCTCGAACCTCAGCATCGGCCCGCTGCGGCGCACCAACAACCCGCCGGTCAACTCCTCGGCCATTGCTTCGCCCCTCGCGACCCGCCACACCCGATCCAACTCCTCGGCACTGAGACTGCCATGCTCGCGGAACCGTCCTGCCATGTGAGCCAGCACCCGATTCGCAACGGCCTGCGCAACGATGGTCAGGGCTCCTATGGCGACCTGGGCCCGCTGATCGTCGAACATCACGGGGAGGTCCCCCGCTTCACGATCCAGTGTCTCCGAATCGAACCTCACGGCGTCCGCCATTCGAGCCAGACTCGTCATCAGTTGCGGGTTGAACGTCTGTAGTTCCGGCACCACCCGGAACCTGATCAGGTTGCGAGAAAGACTCATGTCGTGATTCATCGGGTCGTCGAAGAACGGAAGACCGACGAGCAGGGCCAACTCACGGGTTTCGGATCGGGTGGCCTGCAGGAGGGGCCGATTGATGTTGGGCGGCCGCCACACCGGGATCCCGGCCAGGCCCCGCGGGCCCGTCCCCCGCAACACATTCATCAGGACTGTCTCGGCCTGATCATCGAGGGTGTGGGCGGTGAGAACCACGTCGCCCGGCTCAGACGCGGCAACCAGGGCCTCGTACCTCACCTTGCGAGCTCGGCCCTCCGGCGAGGCGCCATCGGGCACCGCCACCGTGACCACTTCGAGGGGTATGTGCAGCATCGAGGCGACCTGTTGGGCAGCGGCCTGGAGACGACCGGAATGAGGCAGTGAGTGGTTGACGTGGACCGCCCTCACCTCCGGAGAGACCCGTGACAGCAAGAACCCAAGCGTCGCAGAGTCGGCGCCACCCGAAAGCGCAACCACCGGTCTGCCGGGCCGCAGGTCGAGAAGTGACTCGAGGCGATCGGTGAGGCCGGTCAGGCGACGCGTTTCAACCATCGTTTGGGAGCCTCGATCTCCTCGAGGGTCGGAAGACTCCCCACTCCACGGAAGGCAACGTTCACCGTATCCCAGCCGGCTTCCTTCTCGACTGTCTGAATGAACTGCTCTCCCATCCGGTATTGGTTGAGCTTCATCTCCAGACCGGTGATCCGGAAGAAAGCCGCCGTGCGCTTGTCGAGTTTGCGATTCTTGAGTACCCGACTCATGCGCTCCTGGGATTTGAGGTGCTGGTGTCCGAGACGGTCCATCACCACATGCCCATGACCCTCGAGCAAACACATCAATGCCTGAACCTTGTCGATGACGGCCTTTTGTCCCGAGGTGGCGAACAGTCCCAATAGACCTCTCTCGTCGAGCATGGCTTCCCCACTGTCCCTCCGGCTTGCCATCTCGCCGAGCATCCGGTTGAGACGGCCTGGCTCAGGTGTCGACTGTTCGACGAGCTCTGAGACGAGACCCATGAAGTAGTCGCGAAGCCATGGGATTCCCTGGAACTGGGCGCGGTGGGTCATCTCATGGAGAGTCACCCAGAACCGGAACTCGGAGGGGCGAAATTGATGGGTGCGCTCCATCTGCATGATGTTGGGGCCCACGAAGGCCACGACATCACCATCCTCACCGGTGGGAAGGACCAGCTCGTACTGGCCGAGGACTCTCCGAGCCAGGATCCCGAGGACAGCTGTCATCTCGGCCTGCATCAGCCGGGAGGTCAGGGCGGCCGCCCCCCTGGCGCCCGGGCCTGCATCGGCGACACGCTCCTCGAGATGCAGCCGCACCGGCTCGATCAGATGCGAGAAGCTGGCCAGGTTGCGCTCGACCCATTCCGATCGCCCGATCACCACCGTGCTGGGGTTGCCGGGCAGCTCCAATCCCGTTGCCTCGGGGACCAGCTTGGACACGGTGGAGGTCAATCTCACCATCTGGGCCTCGAGGGCCGCCAGGTGATAGGTGTCGGCGAGCGGATAGGTGCCGGCAATCCTCCCGGCGAGACGACCTGCGCCCGACCTTGGGGAGGTGGTCACTCCTGGACGATTCGGTACCGCTTGCGAACCACCCGGGTGAAGTATTGAACCGAGGTGATGATCGCCACCAGTAGCGCCAGGACGATGGCCGTCGGCACCATGTAGCGATAGGTCCAGTCGGGCAATGGCTCGGTGGCGGCTGGTGTGGTGACCGGGACCGCCGGTTCGAAATCGACAGTGGGAACGGTGGAATCGGTGATCGTGGATCCGGTCTCTGCGGGCTCTTCGGTGGCCAGGACGGTCGCGGTGACAGAGAAGAGTGCCCCGATCACGATGGTTAGAGCGAGCACTCGGCTCAGACGCTTCATGGCCGCGCAGCCTACTTCCGGTCGGTGGGCGAGGCCAACGTCACCGGTCGGCGACCGATTCCCTGTCCAGCGCTGCCCGGAGACGGTCGATGAACTCGGGGGGAACCTCTTCGGAGAGACGCTCCCTGACCACGACTTTCAACCTGACCTCGAACTCGAAGATATCGAGGCAACCCGAGCAATCGTCGAGATGGGCGCGGATCCGCTCGGAGCTGGCCGTGTCGATTTCCCGGTCCAGATACTGATAGAGATTGGTCAGTGCCTCGTCGCACTTCCGGCCGCTCATGGTTTCTCCGCGTCTTCGGGCAGGAGCCCCCGATTCTCCGCGAACTCCCACAACCTCCGCTGCAGCGCCTTTCTTCCCCGATGCAGTCTCGACATCACGGTCCCAATCGGGATGTCGAGGATCTCGGCGATCTCCTTGTAGGAGAATCCTTCCAGATCGGCGAGCAGGACCGGGATCCGAAAGTTCTCGGAAAGGTCTTCGACCGCCTGTTTGATGTCGGACTCGACTAGCCCATCGAGGACCCGGTCCTCGGTGGTGCGAGCCGCCTCCGCCGACTCTTCGGACCCGATCCGACGGTAGAGATAGAGGTCCTCGACCGCTCCGAGATCCACCTCGGAGGGGCGTCGTGACTCCTTGCGATAGTTGTTGATGTAGGTGTTAGTCAGGATCCGGTACAGCCACGCCTTGAGGTTGGTCCCCTCTTCGTAGGTGTGATAGGCGCGGTAGGCCTTGAGGAAGGTCTCTTGGACCAGATCCTCGGCGTCCGACGGGTTGCGGGTCATCCGCATGGCGGCGCTGAACAGTTGCCGGGTGTACTGGAGAGCGTCGCGTTCGAAGTCGGCCTGGTCCGCCATGCCCCGGGGACGGTACCTGGCCGTTATCCGTTTTCCGTCTTCGGCCATGTCGGCCGGAGCATCGGGGCCCGGCACACTGTCTAGGGCTACCGCGTGTCTTCTATCGATCGAATACTTCTAACGAATTCCTCTGCCAGATTCTCGAAGAAGTCCCACTCGCCTTTGACGATTCGTTTCGCGACGGTGTTGGCTGGATAGATCAGTACGTCTCCTTGTTGACGGTGAAGCGCCAAATCTGATCCTGCTTCGTCGGTCGCGATGACCCACTCGAGTTTTAGATCAGTGGCAAGGGCATAAAGCGTATTTCGGTTCGGAGCCGGAGAGGGGAGTCGAACCCCTGGCCCACGCCTTACGAGGACGTTGCTCTACCACTGAGCTACTCCGGCCAGATATCCAATGTTAGAGGTAGGGGTGGTGCTGAGCCAGACGACCTTTCTGACCGAGGATCGTGGTCTACCAGTCGGAAATCGTCCGCAAAACGGATTCCCTTCTTCTGGCCGTTGACCGTTGGCACTAATCGAAGGCTCACCGCCATCTGTCCATCCCAGACCACCGAAGGGAGATAGAAGGTCGTAGGTCGCTATCCAGTCGACTTCATCCTTGGTGTACCGATGAGTCACCCAGACTGAGTTGCTCATCACGCGCGCAATCACCACCCGACCGTTCGACGTCGTGTATTCGCATTGGACTCGCTCCAAGCGGCCGTCCTCCTTGCGGACCACGATCAAGTCGTAGGGCAGGTCGTCGCCGAAGGGGATGGCGACGCCATGGCCTTGTCGTTGCAGATCGGCCAGGACTATTGCCTCCCCGACCTCGCCCTTGGCGGTGGTGATTCCCATTGTTCCCTCCTGAGATAGAAGGTGTCGGCCCCCGATTCTGGCGCGGAGATATCGACCTCTGGGTCGATAT
>JBBDQO010000071.1:0-5977 GCA_040905925.1 Acidimicrobiia bacterium
AGTTGTCCGATCGGAGGCTCGACCTACCGGCTCAGCCACCGCACATGCTCCCCCCGAACCTGTGGATGGCGAATGCACCCGGTTCAACCCTGTTCATGCCTGTCGGTGATGCGAGCGAGCAGGTGCTGGGGTTTCTGGCCATGGCCCTCGCCAACGGCAACGTCATCATGGATGAGGAGGCGGGACGTCCCGCCGGTGACCTTTCCCCGTTCGTTCGGAGTGGGCTGCTCGATGAGAACAAGGTCTCACCTCTCTCGGTGCTGCAACAGATGGCTTACGAGGCCAACACCGCCGAACTCAGTTTCATGGCCCACAACATCGTGCTGACCATGCAAGCGATTGGCCTCGGCGGGTTGTTCTTCAATGGGATCAACCGATGGAGTGTCCTGGGTGCGTTTGCCGACGACGGCATCGCCGGACTCGGGTTTCGGTTCGTACACGACGAACGCTGGACGATGCCCAACCCGGTCGGCCTCGACGGCATATACGAGGCGCTGTGCCCGCCCTACCAGCCCGATATGCGGACCGCTGCGCACGTGTTCGCCGAGCGCAAGTTCGGCCCGGGCGGCACATACGACCCCTCGACTCCGGGCCCGTGGAAAGACGCTGCCATGATCAAGACCGGCGTCGAGCCTTACAGCGAAGAGTTCGTCGCTTGCTTGGGGGAGGTCGCCCAATACATCTACGAAAGGCATGGTCGCTTTCCCTCGACCTACACCACGATGGTTCTCACCGGGTATGTGCAGGCCGTACACCTCGACACCGATTACTACGACACCCACTTCCAATCGGGCGCGTACCTGCCGACCCACAGCCAGCACTGGAAGCGATGGCACTCTGCCCACGACGCCAGCTGATCGGGGTCGAAACTCCACGGCATAGGCTGTCTCCATGGATGGTTGGGGTTCTCGTCGGGTTGCCGTGGAGTTCGAATCTGAGGGTGCGGCCCTTCGGGGGTTTCTGTTCAAGGCTGTGAAGGGCGAGCCGCCGTTCCCGGTGGTGGTGGTGACTCATGGCACCTCCGCCACCATCCCGATGGTTGCGGACCTGTATGCCCAAGTGTTTGCTGAGGCTGGAGTGTCGGCGCTCCTATATGACCACCGAAATCTGGGGATCAGCGGAGGTGAGCCACGCCAGGAGATCAACCCTTGGATTCAGTCCCGTGATGAGACGCACCGGCAAAGGGAAAGTGGTACTTATCGAGACGCCATCACGTTCGCCTCAACCATCGAAGACCATGATCCGACGCGGATCGGAGTCTGGGGTGACTCGTATTCGGCTGGGCAGGTGTTCTTGGTGGCTGCCTGCGACTCTTGGGTCAAGGTGGTCGTGGCTCAATGCCCGGTGTTCGGGGCCAACCCGCCGGGCGTGGACCCAACACGTGAAATGTTCGAAGCGATCCGTGAGACCTTCGAATCCGGTGACGTTTCCGGCGGGCCAGGCGAAAAGACTGGTCCGATGCCGGTGGTGTCATCCGACCAGCTGGGCACACCTTCACTGCTGCAGCCGATCCAGGCGTTTCGCTGGTTCATCGACTACGGCGGCAAGCACGGAAGCGGGTGGCAGAACCACGCCACGAGGATCAACCCCTCCAACACCGCCCCCTTCAGGCCATACCTATGTGCTCCCTATGTGACCGTCCCCTCACTGATGATGGTCGCACCCGCCGACGAGATGGTGCACGCCAACCCTGCAGTCAGCCGACAAGCCTTCGACCTCCTCCCCGGTGAGAAGGCCTGGTACGACCTCGACGGTGGACACTTCGGACTCCTCTACCACCCCAGCGACCTATTCGACGAAGCAAGCACAGTCCAAGCCGCCTACCTCACCAAACACCTTCTCCACTAATCCAAATCACGTACAGAGCGCCACATACTGCGCGGGCCATATGCCGAGGTGATCTGTCGGATTGACGTGGTGGATGGGGCGAATGTCTCCCAACCGTCAGAAGGTCGACGAGTCCTGCACACCGAAACCACCCGCTCACGCAGGGGTTTCAGTAGCGCGCCCGGGGCGACTCGAATGCCAGGGACAGAGGCGAGCTGCTTGGCTACTCACACCCGGAGATCGCCGGGCCTTACCTGTGGCGTCTGGCCGCGGGCCGAGCTCGCACCCGGTTTCAACATCGGAGGCGGGCCGCGCAGCTCGAGCGTCGATGAGAACAGGCGGCTAGCCTGACGATGAAGAGCCCCCGGATATCGTCAACTTCGGGGAGCCACAACCGAAAGGAGAAGCGGCATGGACACGAGTGCCGCGACCACCGCCACAGCGCCGGCGCGGAACAAGAGGGCAGGCCTCGCGGTTCTGGTAGCAGGAATTGCGATCATCGTCGGTTCCTTGGGCAGTGCGGCCGTCGATTGGTTGTGGGTCGCGATGCTGGTCGGTTTCCTAGGAATGGTCTATGGAATGCCCGGCATCCACGACTACCAGGCACCAGCCGACGGCGCGTTTGGCAAGTGGGGAGCGTTGCTGGTCCGCTACGGCGGGGCTCTCATGGTCCTGCTTGGGATCGTCTTCCTCGCCTGGGAGGCTGTGGGTGACCCACCCGAGGAGTCGCCCGGTCTGGTGGATGCGGCGTGGATGCTCGGCTTTGCCGCCTTCGCTATTGGGGTGATCCTTTTCTCCATCGGGACCATCAAGGCAAAGACCCTGCCGCCAGCGTCGGGTGTCCTCATGCTCGTCGGGTTGGTAGCTGCGATCGCCATCGATATGGCCACTGGCGCCTTCTTCGAGGACGACTCGACCACCACCGAATGGGGCTTCTACATCGGCGTTCCCGTGTTCGCCCTTGGGTTGGCATGGGCCGGATACACGGTGTGGAAAGGAAGCGACTCCCGAGCTTGATCAGAGTGGTCTGGATCCTGTGACAGCTCCAATGGCGCCAGCTCGGTACTGCAACGGGAGGCAGTCGAACGCTTGATCGCTCCCATCGAGGAGAGCCAGGCGGCAGACAGGGGCGCGCCCGCTCCCCTTCCTTCGACACGCGCCGGGATTCGCCTGCTAATGCAAGGGACTTCTCCAGCGCGCCCGGGAGGACTCGAACCCCCAACCTCCTGATCCGTAGATCTCCAGGCGGCGTCCATGGGCGTCCAGGCCGTCCACACACGCGGGAACGACGGGCTCTCAAGTCCAGCGGCGTACATGCATGTCCACCGTCGTCCGCAGAGAATGGCTCCCAACTTGGCTCCCTGAACCTCGCCGGGCCTAGCAGAGGCCCGAGGGACAGGCAGGATCTTCTGTACGCTTGAAGGGCACCGAAGGGTTCGCTCTGTGGCCGATGACTTGCTCGCTGATTTCCGAGTAGATAGCTTGTAGATTCCGGTACCACGGACACGAGGAGTCAGCCAGTGGGGATCGGAACGCTGCGTTGTCACGTCATCGATGTCGAGGATCTCGAGACCGCGGAGGCGTTCTGGTCCGAGGTCACAGGCCTGCCAGTCATCGGCTCTGCGTGGACAGGACGCTTCTCCTACCTGGGACAACCCGACCCGTGGAAGCACGAGGTCATCCTCCAGCTCGTGGACACACCCAAGGGTCCGGCGGCGAACCGCTCCCATGTGGATCTCTGGGTCAGAGACATCGACAAGGCGATCACACAGATCGAAGGCATCGGCGGAAGTGTGAAGAAGGAGCCGAGCATCTACCCCAGGCCGGGATCCTTTGAGGGCGAGCCCCCGGTGATCGACTGGGCCGTGATGCAGGACCCGTTCGGCAACGAGTTCTGCCTGGTGAGCGTTCTCGATGCCGCCGAGATCGCCTCAGTGGTCGACGCAGCCGAAACCAGGACCGCAGGCGCCACGGATCAGTACTGGCGCCGCGCAGCCGGACGGACGGGCATGTCCGGGGAGTAGCGAGTGCGGCCGCGGTCAGAGGCGTAGCGTCTGACCACGATGGCACAGAACGAAGCGGTCGACGTCGTTGTCGTTGGTGCCGGGGCGGCGGGATGCGTCGTTGCCGCCCGACTCTCAGAGGCGAAGTCCCGATCGGTGCTGCTCCTCGAGGCCGGCCCCGATCTCAGGGCGAACACTCCTCCCGCCCTCCGCGATGGTTGGCGGATCACGCGTGAGTTCGACTGGGGCCTCGAGTCCGAGCCGGACGAGGCAGGCGTCGTCGAGCGCGTGAGGCGGTGCCGGCTCCTCGGAGGCACCTCATGGGTGACCAGGTTCGCCGTTCGAGCCGCTCCTGCCGATTTCGAGGAATGGGTCGACCTGGGCAATCCCGGGTGGGGATTCGAGGATGTCCTGCCCTACTTCATGAGGCTCGAGGCCGATGTGGACTTCGGCGATCAACCCTGGCACGGCGACAAAGGGCCGATCCCGGTCGATCGCTATCGCCGCGTCCAGGCATCCGAGATGGGCGAGGCAGCTACCCGGGCGATTGAAGCCGTGGGGTTCCCCAGCATCGACGACCACAATCGACCGGGAGCCGTTGGTCTGGGGCGGATGCCGATGAGCTCTCGGGAGGGCATGCGGGTGAGCGTGGCCGATGCCTATCTCCCGCTCATCGAGTCACCGACAAACCTGGTGATCCGGCCCGGGGCGCAGGTATCCCATGTCGTCTTCGAGGGAACTCGGGCCCGGGGTGTCCAACTCGTGAACGGGACGGTGATCGACGCCGACTGGGTCGTCATCTCGGCAGGAGCCTTCGGGAGCCCGCCGATCCTGATGCGTTGCGGGATCGGATCGGCCGAGTACCTGCGCTCGATCGACATCCCCGTACTGGTCGACCTCCCCGGCGTCGGTGCGAACCTCGGCGACCATCCCGGTGTCGACGTTAACTGCGGATATGGCGGCACGGCCCGAACGGCGCCCGTTCTCCACTCGATAGCGACCTTCCACAGCGAAACGGCGTCGGCGTCCGAACCACCCGACCTGATGCTGTGGGTGTCCGATCCAGTCCAGACGGAAGACGGGCCCGCGGCCTTCACGATCGACGTGGTCCTCCTCAAACCGAGGTCACGCGGATCGGTGCTCCTTCGGTCGGCCGATCCGATGGACCCGCCCCGGGTTCGCCTGCCCGGTGTGCACAAGCAGGCGGATGTGGACAGGCTGGCCGAGGGCTACCGGCTTGGACTGGAGGTGGCCAATCGGCCGGAGGTTCGACAGCTCTGCGAACCCCCGACGCTGAAGCTCCCGGATCCAGAGGATCTGCGCCGCATGATCCAGGAGGATGCTTATCCGATACCTCACTATGTCGGGACCTGTTCGATGGGCCCAAGCGCGGATCGCGGGGCGGTGGTCGACGCATCGGGGCGGGTCCATGGCACGGACCGCCTCAGCGTCATCGACGCCTCGATCATGCCGAGCGTGCCTTCGGGGTTCACCCACCTCCCGACGATCATGATCGCCGAGCGCCTGTCGGAGCAGCTGCACTCGGTGATCTGAGCAATCAGCTGGCTCAGACGTTGGCGGACGGCCCGGCTACCGCTGAGCCCCGGCGTCTCGCCAGCGACCCCAGGCCGCCACTGCGTTCTCGATGTTTTCGCGCCCGGCCTCCACGTCGTCGACGTCGGAGAAGCGCATCAGAGCCGCGGCCCGATTGACGGCTGCTCTCAGCTCTGCCTCGCTCACTTCGACATCGAGGTTGACCGCCCACACGTGCACACCGTCCCGGTCCGGGCAGACACACCGAGTCCGTCCGGTCCGGACGTGCACCCCGAGCCGCCTCCCAGCAACGCGGGCTGCTTCCCGCCACAGGTCGGCCTCGTCGGCCTCGTCGGAATGCTGACTGACGTCTCCGCGACGCCGCAAGGAGTCGAGGAGATGAGGGACAACGGCCTCGACGTGCCGGCGCCGTCTGAAGGCCGCCAGATCCTCAACGCCGCGAAATGTGATCGAAATGTGATCAGTCGTGCTCTCCGGCATGTTCGCCGACCTTCGAAATCGGCAGCAAGACCCCCATCTACCAGGGGTTTTGCCTGGCGCGCCCGGGGCGACTCGAACACCCAACCTCCTGATCCGTAGATCTCCAAGCGGTG
>JBBDQO010000072.1:0-5972 GCA_040905925.1 Acidimicrobiia bacterium
CCGATGGACGGGGTGGGACACTCCGAACCACCGGGGTTCCGGCCGGGGACCTGACGTCGTGGCCGCCTCCACGGCTGCCCGGCGGATGAATCCGGCCAAGGTCCGCATTGCCCTGATCGGTCTCTTCCTGGTAGCAGCGTGGGGGGGCATGGCCTACCGGCTGGTCCAGGTCCAGGTGGTGCAGGCTGCCGAGCTCGCTGACAAGGGGCTTTCTCAGCGTCTGGTGTCCAGGGAGCTTCCTCCGCAGCGGGGAAAGATCTACGACCGGAATGGGGACCTGCTGGCGATGACCGTGGAAGCACACAGCCTCTACGCCGTCCCAGGCCAGGTCGAAGATCCGTTGTGGGTCGCTCAGCAGGTGGGCGGGGTGCTGGGGGTCGACTCGGATGTCCTCTATGAGCGCTTGACCTCCGAGCGCGATTTCGTCTATCTGAAGCGACAGGTCGAAGCCGGGCTCGCCGAGGAGGTCCTGGGGCTCGAGATCAGAGGCGTCTATTCCCTTCCCGAGCCCAGCCGGATCTACCCGGCCGGCCAGGTGGCGAGTCACGTGACAGGGTTTGTCGACATCGACGGGAACGGCCAGGAAGGCCTGGAGTACGTGTACGACACGGAATTGAGGGGGATCCAAGGACATGCCCTTTTCGAACGTGACCTGAACGGCAGACCCATCCCACAGGGGATCAGCGAGATCGTGCCGGCCGTGCCCGGAGTCGACCTCAACACCACGATCGACCTGCCGCTCCAATATCAGGCTCAGGAAGCGTGTCTCAGCGCAGTGGAGCGAACCGGTGCCAGGTCATGCTGGGTGGTGGTGTTGGCGGTGGAAACCGGCGAGGTGCTGGCCATGACTGGGGCTCCTGCCTTCGACCCGCAGACCCGTGAGAACGTCGATCCGCGGTGCGCCGACGACCCCGAGCCGGTCAAGTGTCTGGCCTTCTCGAACTTCGTCGTCCGCGGTCTCTACGAGCCCGGATCCACTCAGAAGCTGATCACGGTGGCGGCAGCCGTCGAGGAGGGCGAGGTCGATGCCACCACCGTCATCCCCGACGTGGCCGACGTCCTGGAACTCAGAGAAGACGCCTGTCGTTCTGCCGATGACGACACGTATGGCTGCTATCGGGACTTCGACGAGCATGAGACATCCGACCTGACGGTGGCCGAGATCTTCACGCAGTCGTCCAACGTGGGCTCGATCCTGGTTGCCGAGAAGCTCGGTCAGGAACGTCTCATCTCCTATATCGAGGCGTTTGGGCTCGGGACCAGGACCGGCATCGACTACTCGGTCGAGGCGCCCGGCCTGCTCAACTTCGAGGCGGGCTGCGAGACCTGTTGGGCGTCGGCCGCGATCGGCTACTCGGTGGCCGCCACCCCGCTTCAGATGGCCGCCGCCTATGCCGCGATCGGCAACGACGGGGTGTGGACCACTCCCCACATCGTCTCGACCACCACCGATGTCGACGGCAACACCGGGGTGGCAGGGTTCGAGACCCGCAGGGTCGTCTCGGAGGAGACCGCGGTCTTGATGCGTGAGCTGCTTTGGGGCGTCGTCGATGAGGGGACCGGGCAGGGGGCCACTATCGAGGGCTATCGGGTCGGTGGCAAGACCGGCACCGCCAACATCCTCGGCGAAGACGGGCGCTACACCGAGGTCACCAGGGCTTCGTTTGTCGGGATGGCGCCGATCGACGATCCGCAGGTGGTGGTCGCCGTGCTCGTCGACTCGCCCTCATGGGACTTTCGCACCGGAGGAGCGTCGGCCGCCCCGGTGTTCGCCGAGGTCATGGAAGAAGCCCTGCACCGTCTCGGAGTGACCCCTGATGCCGGTCAGGGGTAAGAAGATGGGAGACCTGGCGATCGAGGTCGGAGGGGTGATCCACGGCGATCCCGATGTAGTGGTGACCGATGTCACCCACGACTCGCGGCACGTCGACGAGGGGACTCTGTATATCGCCGTCAGAGGCTCGCATTTCGACGGTCATGACTTCGTCGCCGGGGCGGTGGCGGCCGGGTCCACCGCCGTCTGCGTCGACCATTTCACCGGGAGCGGGGTCTCCGAGCTCGAGGTCGTCGACACCCGGAAGGTGATGGGGCCGCTTTCCGCCTCGGTCCACGATGATCCCTCGGCGACCGTCTCAGTGGTCGGCGTCACCGGGACCAACGGCAAGACGACTGTCACCCATTATGTCGAGTCGATCACCGCCGGCGCCGGGCGGACCCCCGGGCTCATCGGAACCGTGCACACCAGGGTGGGGGAGCAGGCCCTCATCTCGGAGAGAACCACGCCCGAGGCGACCGATTTCCAACGTCTGCTGGCCGAGATGCGGGATCTCGGCGCCGACGTCATCGCGGCGGAGATCTCGTCTCACGCCCTGGAGCTGGGTCGGGTCTCTGCCACCAGGTTCGCTGTCGCCGCCTTCACCAACCTGTCCCAGGACCATCTCGACTTCCACGGGGACATGGATGCGTATCGGAGCGCCAAGGAGGGGCTGTTTCGGGATTACGAGGTGGGGACGGCTGTGATCAATGTGAGCGATCCGGCGGGGAGGGGCATTGCCTCTGCGGCCCGGATGCCGGTGATCCGGGTCGGACCCGATGCCGACGTGTGGGCGGAGAACCTGACCACTTCCTTCGAGGGCACTGTCTTCGACATGGTCGTCTTTGGCAAGCGGCATCGGGTGAGCGCGCCTCTGATTGGGTCATTCAACGTGGAAAATGCCTTGATCGCGGCTGGCTGTTGCCTTGCCCTGGGTCTCAGTGTCGAGGAGGTTGTCACCGGTTTGGGCCTGCTGGGAGCCGTTCCCGGTCGTTTCGAGCTGGTGTCGGGCTCGTTCCCGGTCCGGGTCGTAGTGGATTACGCACACACGCCCGAGGGGATCAAGCAGGCGATCTCGGTCGCCCGTGGTCTGGCCACCGGCCGGGTGATCGCAGTGTTCGGCGCCGGGGGGGACCGGGATCGAGAGAAGCGCCCGTTGATGGGGCGCGCCGCAATCGAGGCCGACCTCGCCATCCTGACCAGTGACAACCCGAGATCCGAGGACCCCGAGGCCATCATCCGCGACGTGATGTCTGGAATCGTTGGGGCGGCGATCATCGTCGAAGCCGACCGGCGCCGTGCCATCGAGCACGCCATTCGGGCCGCCTCACCAGGTGACGTCGTGCTCATCCTGGGAAAGGGGCACGAGACCGGCCAGGAGATCGGGGATCGGGTGTTGCCCTTCAACGACAGAGTGGTGGCTGGGGAAGTGCTGGTTCGGATGGCCCGGTCCTCTGATCCGGACAGGGATTCGGGGAGGATACCAACGTGATCTCCTTGCTCATCGCAGCCGCCGTGGGTCTCGTGGTCTCCATCTTCGGGACGCCGTATGCCATCCGCTACTTCCGGCGCCGGGAGATCGGCCAGTTCATCCAGGAAGAGATCGCCGGCATGCACGGGCACAAGCAGGGGACACCCACCATGGGGGGTGTGGTCTTCGTCTCGGCGGCCATCATCGGGTATGTGGTCTCCCACATCCGGCTGGTGGGGTCCTCCTCCGGCGGTATCGCCTTTGAGTTCCAACCGATGCGCGCCGGCGGCTTGTTGGCAGTGTTCGCTTTGACCGGGATGGCCGTCGTCGGCTTTTTGGACGATTGGACCAAATACTCCAACAAGCGGAGCCTCGGGCTCTCCAAGTCCGCCAAGTTCGGTGGTCAGTTGGGGATCGCCGCCCTCTTCGCCTGGGGGGCTTCGATGGCCGGCGTGGTCACCGAGATCTCGTTCGTGAGACCACTGGGGATCGACCTCGGCGCCTTCTTCGTGATCTGGGTGTTGATCATGCTCACCGGTGCCGCCAACGGGGTGAACCTGGCAGATGGGATGGATGGTCTCGCCGGCGGGTCGTCGGCCTTGGTCGTGGCCTCCTACACGGTCATCGCCTTCTGGCAGTTCAGGAACCAGGCGCCGTTTCGCGACCCGGGGGTCTATCGGGCGGTGGATCCCCTCGAACTGGCCATCATCTCAGCCGCGATGTTCGGGGCCATCCTCGGGTTCCTCTGGTGGAACGCCCCGCCGGCCAAGATCATCATGGGCGATGTCGGTGCCCAGGGAATCGGCGGGTTGCTGGCCGCCCTGGCCTTGCTCACCAACACCAATCTCCTCCTGGTGGTACTGGGGGCGATCTTCGTGGCGGAGACGGTGTCGGTGATCCTCCAAGTTGCGTCGTTTCGGATCTTCGGGAAACGGATCTTCCGGATGTCGCCTCTCCACTATCACTTCGACCTCGGGGGCTGGCCGGAGACGACCGTCGTGATCCGGTTCTGGATCCTGACCGGGCTCGGCGTCGCCCTTGGGCTCGGCTTCTTCTATGGCGACTTCCTCCGCCTCGAAGGCCTGTTGTGAACCGCGTCCTCGTCCTCGGCGCCGGTGTCTCAGGGCTCGCCGCGGCCCGGCTCGGCCGCAGCCGGGGGCTCTCGGTCACGATGTATGCCGAGGAGGACTCGTCCCAGGCACTCAGCCACGGGTTTGCCCTGGCCACCGGGGGTTGGGATCCCGTCCTCCTCAACGGGATCGACGTGGTGGTGGCCAGCCCTGGGTTCTCCGAGCGCTCACTGCCCATCGTGGAGTCGCTGGAATGGGGAATCCCGGTGTGGAGCGAGATCGAATTCGCATGGCGTCACCTGACCAAGCCGATCGCGGCGGTGACCGGCACAAACGGCAAGACAACAGTGACCGAGGCGACGTCGGCGATGCTGGAGGCGTCCGGGATCGGGGCGCCGGCAGCGGGCAATATCGGCTCCCCCCTCTCCGACTTCGTGGACGAGCCCTCCGACTCCCTGGTCGTCGAGGTCTCCAGCTTCCAGCTCAGGTTCATCGAGACGTTTCACCCCGTGGCCGCCGCGGTCACCAATGTGGCGGTAGACCATCTCGACTGGCACGGCTCCGAGATCTCATATCGCAATGCCAAGTCGAGGATCTTCTTGAATCAGGACGAGACTGATCTTCTCGTCTACGACGCCGACGACGAGGGGGCGGCCACCCTGGTCACCGGGTCGGTGAGCGAGCTGTTCCCGGTGTCGGGCTCCCGACTGCCGGCAGGTGGCGGCGGGGTCGAGGACGGGCATCTTGTGATCGGCGAGGTCGATATCGGCATCGACGACCTGGTCTCCGCCGATCCGATCCACCTGGTGAATTTGGCTACGGCCTCGGCTCTGGCGCTCCGAATGGGGGGGACTGCTGAAGGAGTCACCAGAGCGGCCAAGAACTTCTCACCGGGCGCCCACCGCCGCACGGTGGTGGCCACAAGTGGCGATGTGAGGTGGGTCGACGACTCAAAGGCGACCAACCCGCACGCCGCGATTGCCTCGATCCGATCCCAGGACTCTGTGATCCTGATTGCCGGAGGGCTTGCCAAAGGCCTCGACCTGAAACCGCTGGCGGAGGAGCCAAATCTGCGGGCATTGATTGGGATCGGCACCGAAGGACCGGGGCTGGTGGAAGCGGCCGGATCCCGGGGGCATCTCGCCGAGACCCTCGAGCGGGCGGTTGAGCTCGCGGCCACCCTGGCCGAGCCGGGCGACACCGTCCTGCTGGCACCTGGCTGCGCCAGCTTCGATCAGTTCAAGTCATATGCCGAGCGGGGCGACAGGTTCGCCTTCTTGGTCCGACAGAAGACATTGGGAGGCTCTCGAGCATGACGGCGAATGTGACTTCGATCGCCAAGATGCGGGCGGCTGCCCGAGATCGCGCCGAACGGATCAAGCTCAACAACCGCACCGCGACCACGCTGCTGGTATTGGTCGTCGTCCTGGTGGTGATCGGTCTCGGGGCGACGCAGTCTGCCTCCTCCGCCGTGGCCATCGATCAGGCAGAGGATCGGTTCTACTTCTTCAAACGTCAGCTGGTCGGAGTGGGGGTCGGGACAGTCGCTCTCCTCGTGGCGAGTCGGGTTCCCTATCAGTTCTATCGCAAGATCGCCATCCCCTTCTTCCTGGTCACG
>JBBDQO010000073.1:0-5489 GCA_040905925.1 Acidimicrobiia bacterium
CCGCCGTGGTGAAGATCCTCGGATCCGGGAAGTCCTCGCAATAGTTGTAGGGGTAGGCGACGCGAATGACGCCGTCGACACCAACTACGAACTCCCCGGCCTGCATCCAGGGATCATCCACCAAAGGCCGGCCCAGGGCGCGACGAGCATCCTGGAAATCAACGCCGGTCTCCTCGGCGAGATCGCAGTACTCCTCAGGGGCGTCGTAGAGGACCTGCTCCCGCGACCAATGGCCGAGCCCAAACGCGGCGTGGGCCGAGTAGTCGCCGTCCGCCAGCATCGGCGCAGGGATTTCGTACTTGTGTTTGTACACCGCAACCCGTTCCCGGTCGCCGGGAGCAACCACCACCACCTCGAGACCGGCGTCGACGTATGTCGGATAGTCCCTCTGGAGCTGCGCGGCCCGCTCCAGGCCACAGCCACAGCCCAGATGCCGCCACAGGATCACCAGGGCCAGCTTCTGCGACCAATGCGAGCTCAGGGCCACAAGCGACCCGTCCTCGGCCACCAGCTCCACATCGGGAGCAAGGTCACCCCGGCGAAGCGGGTTCCCAGGCAGAGTGGGGCCGTCAAGCCAGTGCTGAAGCCACCGCCGCTCTGCGGATTGATACATCTCCTGAAGATTGCCATCGCGCATGGAGCCGAAACTAGCGACGCCGCCCTGGATCATCAGCATGTCTGCCGTTGCCCGATAGGCCGGGGTACGGTCACAACGTGCCCAATCGCCTCGCCAACGCATCCTCGCCCTATCTCCTGCAACACCAGGACAACCCTGTTGACTGGCACGAATGGGGTGACGAGGCGTTCGCCGAAGCACGCGAACGCGACCTGCCGATTCTCCTCAGCGTTGGCTACTCGGCCTGTCACTGGTGCCACGTGATGGCACACGAGTCCTTCGAAGACCCGGAGACAGCCGCGGTCATGAACCGGCTCTTCGTCAACGTCAAGGTCGACCGTGAGGAACGACCCGATGTCGACTCTGTCTACATGGAGGCGGTGCAGGCCATGACGGGTCGCGGCGGGTGGCCGATGACGGTGTGGCTGACGCCTGACCGGCGGCCGTTCTACACCGGCACCTACTTCCCCGACAGCGACCGGCATGGGATGCCTTCCTTCGGGCGGGTGATGGCAGCCGTGTCGGATGCCTGGGTCAACCGCAGGGAGGAAGTCCTCGACCAGTCGGAACGACTCACCGAGGCGATCAATCGCGCCATCCCATCCACCGGTGCACTCCCCTCCGAGGAGGCGCTGCACGACGCCTACCGCGACATTGCCGGATCGTTCGACCGGATCAACGGCGGCTTCGGAGGGCCACCCAAATTCCCACAGCAGCCGGTCCTCGAGTTTCTGCTCCGGGCCCGCGGCGAGCCGTGGGCGCCGCGAGCCGACGAAATGCTCCAGATCACGCTCGCCGAAATGGCCAGCGGGGGTATCCACGACCATCTGGGGGGTGGTTTCTCCCGATATTCGGTCGACAGCCAGTGGCTGGTGCCCCATTTCGAGAAGATGCTCTACGACAACGCACAACTTGCCCGCCTCTATCTCTGGGCGGGGAACGAGTTGGGCGATCCCAGCCTCTTGGAGGTGGCCCGGTCCACGCTGGACTACCTGCTCACCGACCTCCGTCACCCGGAAGGGGGCTTCTTCTCGGCCGAGGACGCCGACTCCGAGGGTGTCGAGGGCAGGTTCTACGTGTGGACGATCGACGAGTTGGGTGCGGTTCTTGGCGATGAAGACGGTGCCGAAGCCGCCCGGTTCTTCGGCGCCACCCCACATGGGAACTTCGAAGGCTCCAACATCCTCTATCGGCCCACCACCGAGCCCTGGACCGATCGGATCGAGTCGATCCGGCGGAGACTTCTCGAAGTCCGTAAGGGTCGGGTCCGTCCCGGGCTCGACGACAAGATCGTCACCTCCTGGAACGGGTTGGCACTCAGGGCCCTGGCCGAGGTGGGCGCCGCTCTGGACGACGACGGCTATCTAGAGGCGGCGGTGAGCACGGCTCGATTCCTCGTCGGGAACCTGATCGTCGACGACGTCCTCATGCGGTCCTGGAGGGAGGGCCGAGCCAACGTGCCTGGGTTCCTGGAAGATCACGCCTCGTTGGCCCTGGGTCTGTTCTCCCTATATGCCGCCACCGGTGACTACGAGTGGTATGAGATGGCTGAGCGCCTCACCAGGGAGATACCGGTTCGTTTCGGCGATCCCTCGGGAGGCTTTTTCGACACCGCAGCAGATGCCGAGAGCCTGATCAAGCGTCCCAAGAGCCTCAGCGACAACCCACTCCCTTCCGGAAACGGGATGGCGACAGAGGCCCTGGTGACCCTGTCCGCCTACACCGGGGAGGCGGGGTTGAAGGACCTTGCCGTCGAGGCCCTGGCCGCGTCCGGGGTGTTGATCGAGCGCTACCCGTCGATGGTGGGCCACCATCTCTCGGTGCTGCACAGCATTGGAAGGACCCGCGAGCTAGCCGTAGTCGGGCCTGATCGGCGTCCTCTCACCGACGTCTACTGGGAGAGGTTCCGTCCCCACGTCGTGCTTGCCGCGGGATCCCAGGCCGACGACCGGATCCCGCTCCTCGCCGGGAGGGGGGCTCCAGGGCACACCATGGCCTATGTTTGCGAGGGCCACGTCTGCAATCTCCCGACCGCGGACCCCGACCTGGTCAGAGCCCAACTGTCAGCCTGACCCGGCGATCTCCACCGCCCGGCGCAATGCGGTCATCATCACCTCGGGCGAATACGGACCTCGTCTCGACGCCTCCTCCAATGGCACGTTCTCATCGACACACAGACCGGCCACCCGGGCCACCTCCTTCAGTTCCTCCAACTGGGTGCCGGCCTTGGCCTGGGTCATCACATCCCCATGACCGGGGATAATCGCGCCTTCCGGGGATGACAGAGCCGAGCTCAGGGTCTCCGGCCAGGCGAGGGGGTAGCTGTCGCCGAAGTTCGGGGGCGCCCCTTCCTCGAGCATGTCACCGAAGAAGGCCAGGCCGGTGTCAGGAAGCCTGATCACGATGTCGGCGTCGGTGTGGGCCAATCCGTGATAGGTCAACTCCACCCTTCGCCCGCCGAGATCAATGGTGGCCGAATCCTCGAAGACCTCGCCTGGTGGGACGACGACTACTTCCTCGATCTCATCCGCCAGCGTGTCGTCACCATCCTCACGAAGCCATTTGAGGGCGCCTTGGATCATCTCCTCGGGTCGCTCGAGGAGAGCCTCACGACAAAGCCGATGGCCCCAAATGTCGGCGGCGGGGAAGCGGGAGTTGCCGAAGGTGTGGTCCCAATGCCAGTGGGTGTTGACAATCCAGGACACCGGGAGGGTGGTCAGGGTCTTCAACTCCTCGATCAGTTGATCGGCCTCGCGATGTGAAGCACGGGTGTCGACAACGAGGAGACCCTCCTCACCCACGACAACACCGACGTTGAGATCGAGGGAAGCGAAGCGTCTCCTGAAGACGCCGTCGGCCAGCTCATCGAACACCGGTCGAGGTTAGGCCCGGCTGGTTGCCCTCACCACGGGGCTTGGCCCCCGCTACCTGCTCGGTGACGAGCGAGTGGCTATACCGGCTGATTGACCTCGACCGGGACCTGGAGTGCCACAGCGGAGGCAAGCACGTAGGCGATCCAGAGTGCGTCCGCCAGCAGCAAATGGACCAGCTGCATCCACACCGGAACTCCGAGCAGGATGTTGAGCGACCCGGTGAGGATCATCGCCCCCACCAGGGCGGGCAACGCTTTGGACGCCGTGGGACGTGAGCCTTCGACCCGGCTCGAGGCCCACCAGCCGATGGAGGCGGCCACGACAGCCAGGACGGGGTGAATCATCCTGAGATTGGTGAGGAAATGTCCCTCGTCTCCGAGCTCGATCAGTTCTTTTGGAAAAAGGGTGTCGGCCAGGGCCGTCACCGCACCAGTGGCCGCCAACAGGACGAGCGCAATCCCACCTGCGAGAACCCATCGCCAGACCGTCGGCTTCGCGCTCGGGGACAGCCGCCGACCACCCGACAGCCAGAAGGCGGTGAGGGTCAGGGCTGCGAGAAGGAACAACGTGTTCACCAGATGAAGGGGGACGGCGATTACCCGGGCGACGGATGTGTCGTCGCCGACCCACTCGGCCAAGACGATCATGGCCCCGATCAATGCCTCCCCCACGATCGATATGACCGAGAAGAACGCCCCGCGCCGGGGTGGCTGCCCGGCGGGCACCAGGCGCCAAACGAGAACCGCCAGGGTGATGACCAGCAACAGGGCCGCACCGCTGGCGGCCCGATGAGCGAACTCGATGGCGGTGGCTCCCTCCAGCTCCGGGACCACCTCTCCCTGACAGGTCGGCCAGGACGGTCCGCATCCGGCGCCCGATCCGGTCGATCGCACCAGGGCGCCCATCAAGATCACACCCACGTTGAAGACGAGGGTGAACCATGCGAAGCGAGCGATCCGGGTCACGGACGCCAGGTTAGAAGCAGCCCCGCGGTCCGCCTCGGGACAGGCAGGCCTAGCCTCCCCCGGCCATGGAGATCTTCGACGACGTAATCGCTGCAATAGGCGACACGCCCTTGATCCGTCTCGCCCGCATCCATCCTGGCGGCAATCTGGTGGCCAAGCTCGAGTACATGAACCCCGGTGGCTCCATCAAGGAGCGGATCGCCGTCTCGATGATCGACGCAGCCGAACAAGCGGGCCTCCTCAAGCCTGGGGGGACGATCATCGAACCAACCTCGGGTAACACCGGTGTCGGCCTCGCCATGATCGGTGCCGTCCGTGGGTATCGAGTTATCTGCACCGTCCCCGACAAGGTCTCCCAAGAGAAGCGAGACCTGCTCGCGGCCTACGGGGCGGAGGTGATCGTGACACCCACCGATCTGCTTCCCGAGGACCCGGGCTCCTACTACGGGGTGGCGAGACGGCTGACCGCAGAAATCGACGGCGCCTTCCACCCCGATCAGTACACCAACCCGGCCAACCCGCAGGCCCATTACGACACGACCGGGCCTGAGATCTGGCATCAAACCAACGGAGATATCGACGCATTGGTGGTCGGAGTGGGAACGGGTGGCACGATCAGCGGCACGGGGCGGTTCCTGAAGGGGTTGAAGTCCGGGCTTCAGGTGATCGGAGCCGACCCGGAGGGCTCCATATTCACCGCCACCGGCCAAGCACACGTTCATCAGTACGCGGTGGAGGGAGTGGGCGAGGATTTCTATCCCGAAACGGTCGACCTCGACGTGATCGATCGTTGGGTGAAGGTGACCGACGCGGAGTCATTTGCGATGACCCGCCGGCTGGCGCGAGAAGAAGGGATTCTCGGTGGGGGCTCCTGTGGCCTGGCTGCCCACGCCGCGGTTCAGATAGCCGAGGAAGACCACGGCGCCCTCGTTGTGGTGATCCTCCCCGACTCGGGTCGCGGGTATCTCTCGAAGATCTTCAACGACCGCTGGATGGCCGACCGAGGATTCGCGATATGAGAGGGGGCCCCCGCCC
>JBBDQO010000074.1:0-31291 GCA_040905925.1 Acidimicrobiia bacterium
TTCCGAGGCAAGGACAGTTTCGCCCCTTACGACAAGTTGTTGGTCTTCACCGGTTATGCGACGGGTGTGTTTGGGGTCCGCGAAGTGCTGGATGTCTTCGACTCGGGCTTCCCCGAGGAGGCGATCGACGTCCTGTTGGAACTGGCAGTGATCGGCGGGTGTGCGCTGATGGCGTTCGGCGCCTATCTCTTCTCCAAGTCCGAGTGACCCTGGCCTCCGCGCGATATGCCACTGACTAGCGGTGGCATCAGGTTGCACTACTCGGGGTGCCCGGTGAGATCAGAGCCGTTTGAGCAGCGAACGGGCTCGTTCGATCTCGAGAACAGAGCCGAGTCCTTCCAGAACCGGGCGGGCGGACTCGACGGCTCTAGAGGCGCCATCTCGGTTGCCGGTGCCGAGGTAGGCCTCAGCGAGCCATAGTTCGGTTCTGGCCAGTTCCCACTTCAGGCCAAGGTCGGCGAAATCTCCGCCGACCTTGGTCAGCATGGCGATGGCCGTCTCAGGGTCGCCGTCGGCGAGGGCTTTGGCAGCCTCCAACCGATCGAGATGGGGTGGCAACGCCACGATCCCGGCCCATTGCGCGTAGTCCCGCGAGCCATCGATGAACTCGCTTGCTGTCGTGAAGAGACCGGCGTCGAGGAGGACCGCCGCCCTCACCACGTCGACCAGCGGTCTCACCCTCGCTTGAGTGGACAGTCGATCCAGTCGTCGCAGAGCTTCGGTCACGTCCCCGTCCCGGGCCCGAATCCATGCCTCCCACGATTTGAACATGAGACCACCCTGGGAACCGGCGACGGCTTCGGCTCCGTCGACCATGCGGGTGAGCAGATCTCGAGATTCCGTCATCTCTCGATCGCGGCGGGCGGCATGGATGAACGCCTCGACTCCGAATTGATGACCGGCGAAGTAGGGGGGGTCATTGGCCCGGTCACCCATCATCACCCGCACCCGGGCAGCCAGATCGGTGACGATCCGGTCCCAGTTGCCCAACCAGAACTCGGCATAACTGATCCAGGTGGTGTTGTGCAGGACCAGACCACGCGCCGAGCTCTCGGCAGTCTCGGCCACGCCCCGCTCGGCAAGTTGGAGGGCCTGGCGGTAGTCCCCGATATAGGCGAAGTTGTTAGAGCCCATGGCGAGGGCATCCCCGATCTCCCAGGGATTCGCCATTCGATCCAGGAGGGGGAGACGACGATTGAGCACTTCGGTATTGGCCTTGTAGTCGCCCAGGGATTGTTCGACAGAGCCCACCGCATCCAATGCCGCCGAGGCGAGGTCCACCCGGCCGATGGCGTTTGCGATCTCGACCGCTCTCTGTCCTGCCTCTCTGGCGGCAACAACCATCTCGGTCTCGATCTCGTCCGGTTTCCATCTGGCAAAGAGCCCCATCGCACGGGCGATTAGCAAGCGAACCATCTCTTCGCTCTCGTCGCCGGGGTCGAGATTGGCGAGTCCTATCTCGATATAACGGATCACCTCTTCCTCAGGTATGAGTGTCTTCATCGATCCCGGCCAGCGGAATGGAGTCTCCACCGCTCGGGCGCAAGCACGCGCTATCGACCGCCTCTCCTCTGGAGCATGTTCCAATAGGAAATCGACCTCGTCCTTGAGGGAGAACCAGGCCACGTCGCCGTCATAGTCGAAGAGGGCAGCCAAGCCTCGAGCGTTCATCGCGCTCGCCCGCTCCATCGGGTCATCGGCAAACGTCATCGCCTGTTCGGCGAACCTCCTGGCCCGCGCCACGGCAGCCCGACCACGGGATGCACGCGAAGCCTCCAGGGTCGAGGCGAATGCCCGCTTGCGGAGGTCGGCGATTCTCTCCGTCGGGGTTCGAGGGTCGTCTTCCGCGGCGTGAAACGCCTCCGCCCAGTGATAGGCCACCAGCTCAACCAACTCACTGGCGCGATCACCGGTCGACTCCTCGATCCATGTCGCCACCGCGGCATGGGCCGCCCCCCGCTCTCGACGGGGGAGCATCTCATAGGCCACCTCCCTGGTGAGAACGTGCTTGAAGATGAACTCGGGCTCACCCGCCAGCGAGGATCCGAGCCTTGACTGGATCAACTCCCTCTCCTCGAGATGATCCAGCACCGCGTCCACCCGAGTGGCCTCCCCATCGAGGAGCCGGGCCACCGGGCTTGGCCAGAAGATTCGCCCCACCACCGCGGCTCGCTGCAGGACTCTCTTTTCCAGGGGCCCGAGCAGATCGATCCGTGCCGCGAGAACGCTTTGGACGGTGTCCGGGACCTTGACCGTATCGAGGGCGTCGCCTGCTACCCAGCTGCCCTCCTTGCGAACGATGTGACCTTGATCGATCAAGTGGCGGACGATCTCCTCGAGGAAGAACGGGTTTCCCTCCGCCGCGCTCATGATGGTGCGCCTGATCTGGGCTGGTAGATCGGCTATCGCGAGCAATAGGCCGACCAAGGTGTCGGACTCCTCGGGGCTGAGAGGGTCGAGGAAGATCGAGGAGTAGTTGCGACGGCCACCACCCCATCCAGGGCGACGCTCGGTCAACTCTGGTCGGGCCGGGCAGGTGATGAGCAGCGGGCCCATCACCTTCTCAGTCATCTCTTCGAGAATGTCGAGTAGTGCCGGATCTGCCCAGTGGATGTCCTCGACGATGGCCACCACAGGAGCCTGGGCTGAGAGGGCCGTGAACAGCGACCGCCAAGCGGCGTTGGTCCTGACTCGAATCTCTCGCGGATCGAGGTCGACGAAGGAGTGATCCGGGTCGGTCACGCCGATCGTATTGGCGAGGATGGCGATGGTGCGTTCGGGGTCGTCGGTCACATCCGATGTCAGCAGCTCCCCACCAAGGGCCCTGATCCGCTCCAGAGCCTCGGACGAAGGGTCGCTGTCCCGGATTCCCGCCACCTGCTTGAGGATTTCCGCCAGCGGCCAATAGGCGATCCCGTCTCCATATGGAAGACACCTGCCGCGCACGATGATCGGCGTGGGCTCGGCCTTCCTGACCCATTCCAGGAACTCTGCCGTGAGCCGGCTCTTGCCGACACCGGCCTCGCCGTAGAGCGTGACCAGGTTGGGCCGGGCCTCGCTCGAGGTCCGATGGAAGATGGTTTGGAGAAGAGCAAGCTCCGAGTCGCGACCGACCATCGGTGCCACCAGCCCCGGAATCCCCCGTTCTGAGGCTTCCGCGGCGTGGCCGATCAACTCGAAAACCTTGACCGGGATCGCCTTGCCCCGGAGTTGGATGTCGCCGATCTCGTTGAAGTTGAATTTCCTCACGGCACGTGCAGTCCGCTCCGCTACCAGGATCCGGCCGGGCTGGGCGGTGGTCTGGAGCCGGGAAGCAACGTTGACGACGTCGCCGGTGACCATCGGCTCGCCGGGTTGGGAGTCGGTATGGGCCAGGACCTCACCCGTGTTGACTCCGATCCTCATCTCCAATGAGATGCCCTGGCTCTGTGCCAGTTCCTTGTTCACCTCATGCAGCCGATCCATCATCCGGGTGGCGGCGTGAAGTGCCCGGGCCGGATCGTCTTCATGGGCAACGGGTACTCCGAACACCGCCATGACCGCATCGCCGATGAACTTCTCCACGGTTCCGCCTTCGGCCTCGATCTCGGTCCGCATGGCTTCGAAATAGGTGCTCATCACCCGGGCCAGGTCCTCGGGGTCGAATCGCTCCCCGAGCCCGGTCGAGCCGGTCACATCGGCGAAAAGGACAGTGACCAGTTTTCGCTCCTCGGTTCTGCTTGGGGTCGTTTCCACGGGGTGACCGCAGGCGGGACAGAACCGGGCTTCGGCGGGGAGGGATGCTCCACATTGGGTGCAGGCCGGTCTCAGGCTCGACCCGCATTCGGTGCAGTACTGGGATCCCTCGGCGTTGGCACGCCCGCAATGGGGGCAATGAACAACGGCCAAATCAGAGTCCATATCGAGGCGATCTCCTTCTAGGGCAGCATCGGAGGCTCGAAGCCCAAACGTATTGCAGGTGGCCAAAGGGTACCGACGGCTGCTCCGATCTGTCCCGACGCTCAGTCGTAGAGTTTTCGATCCTGTCGACCGTGTGCCGAAGCGCGTTCCTGCAGCGACCGATATGATCCCGACGACCGCTCACCGACGTGGAGGAAGCTTTGGTCACCAAGAAGGAGAAGCTCGAAAAGCTTGACTCCGTCCCTCTGTTCCATGGTCTGAGTCAGAAGGACCTGGAGAGAATCCTCGATCGGATGAAAGAGACCTTCCACGTCGCCGGTGACACCGTGATCGATGTCGGTCGGGCAGGGATCGGCTTTCACCTGATACTCGAAGGTGAGGCCAACGTCGTCCGTAACGGGCGAACTGCCGCCCGTCTCGGCCCGGGTGAGTTCTTTGGTGAGATGGCCCTGGTCGACGACGGCCCACGATCCGCAACGGTGGCGGCGGCTTCGGACCTGACGACGGTGGTTCTCTCGAAATGGGAGTTCCGCCCCCTGCTCAAGGACCATCCGGAGATGGCCTGGAAGATGATCGAGCATCTGGTGGCGCGGGTCCGCGAGGAGCAAACCGGGAGAGACGCCCTGGTCTGTTGATCAGTCCTCTTCCTCTTCCCCGTCCTCCCGAACGTCAATGACCAACTTGTTGTCCCATTCGACCCGCACCTCGACGTGCGTCGATTCGCTCTCGAATGAGACTCTGACGTCAGGCGGCCCCTGTTTATCGGAATCAACTGTGAACCCAGGCGCTGGGGTCGCTCCATCGAGGACCACCTCTCCCGGTCGATAACTGACCACCACCGTCCCTCCGGCGGTCGGGATGGTCTTCACCTGCCAGCTCGCGCCGAGGGTCGTGGACGTCGAACCGGATGAGGGAGTGGTGCTGGATGTCGCCGATCCGGGACCAGGTTGGGTGGTGAATGATGGCGACGAGGTCGTGCTCGGCAGCGTCGTAGACACGCCCGTGGTGTTGGTGGTGACGGGAGCTGCGATGGGGGTCAACGGCCCAGGACTCACCTGTTCACCAGCTGCCGCCACGATCTGCCAGGCGAGGACAGTGGTGAGTGCGGTTGCCGTCACCCAAACCGCAATGAGGCCGAAACGATTCACAAGGTTGATTCTCCCAGTAGTTGTCTATCTAGCAGGTCAACGGATCATCAAGGTTCCCTCAAGTGGTATGCCTACTCGGGCCCCCACCGATAGCCTGCCGTCATGGCCCGAATCACCCTCGTCGAAGACGACCTGGAGATTCGCCGTCTCGTAGCGGATGCGCTCGCCGCAGAAGGCCACGACGTGGAGACCGCGGCAACAGCTATGAACGGTCTGGAGCTTGCGATCCGCAACGACCCCGCGCTCGTGATAATGGACCTCGGGTTGCCGGATCTCGACGGCAACGAGTTGTTGCGCATGATCCGGGCAGTCAGCTCGGTGCCGGTGATGGTGATCACGGCGCGCGGGGCGGATGATGTCGTGGTTCGAACCCTCGACGCTGGGGCCGACGACTATCTCATCAAACCGTTCTCGGTTGCCCAGCTACTGGCGAGGGTGAGGGCGGTGTTGCGACGGGGCGGCCTGGCGGAGGGAACCGACCGCATCGTCGTCGGCGGCCTTGTCATCGACATATCAGCGCGCGAGGCCGCCCTCGAGGGGACATCGCTCGATCTCAGCCCAAAGGAGTTCGACCTGTTGCGGGCGTTGGCCGAGCGCCAGGGTGAGGTGGTCACCAAACGCGATCTGTTGGCCGAGGTGTGGCGGGAGCCATATGGGGGCAGCGAGCGAACGGTGGACGTCCATTTGTCCTGGCTGCGCAAGAAGTTGGGTGAGACGGCATCCGACCCCAGATACCTCAAGACGATTCACGGGGTCGGCGTCAAGTTGGTCTCCCCGGACTGATGAGAAGGCGGTTGACTCTTTGGAGTCTTGCCATAACCACCCTGGTCGTCATCTCGTTGACGGTTCCCCTGGCGTTACTGGTCCAGCGTCAGGCCGCGGAGCGGGCCCAGGTAGAGGCCGAATTGAGTGCCCAGTCCACGGCGTCATTGGTCGCTCTCGCCGCCGCTCTCGCAGATGAGATCGACCCCCTCGCCATCGCAGATGCGGTTGGTCCCCTGCCGGCGGGACAGGTGATCGTCCTTTCCGATGGCACCGTTCTCGGTGAAGCGGGCGATACCCAACGGGTCCTCACCGAGGAAGTTGCGCAGACAGGTCGTTCAGCGGCGGATTATGTCGACGGCGGCTGGGAACTGGCCGCTCCCGTCGTGGTGCGCAGCGGAACCGTGGTCATTTCCTCTTTCGTTCCCGACCAAGAGTTGAGCGAAGGTGTGACTCAGGCATGGCTGTTGCTCGGCCTTTTGGGCATCCTGATCGTGGCGGCCGCGGTAGCCGTCGCCGACCGGCTGGCCAAGCGTCTCGTCGAGCCTCTAGGGGACCTGGCCGAAACTGCGACCCGGCTCGGAGAAGGCGATCTGACAGCTCGGGTCGAGGTGAGGCCGCCTCGCGAGATCGAAGAGTTGGGACGGTCGTTCAACTGGCTGGCCGACCGCCTCGACCAGCTTCTGGCCGAGGAGCGGGAGGCGGTAGCTGATATGTCCCATCGGCTGCGAACACCATTGACCAGTCTGCGTCTGCAGGCCGAACGTGTCGCTGACCCCGACGAGAGAGAGGTGCTGGTTGCCCAAGTGGAGCGTCTCGAACAAGCGGTCGACGAACTGATCGAAGAGGCGAGAAAGGACCGCTATCGGGCTCCGGGGAAGTGTGATCTCGGGGTTGTTGTGGCCAACCGAGCGTCCTTCTGGCGGGTACTCGCCGAGGAAGAGGAGCGTGAATTCGAGGTCGACGTTGCTGCGGCAGAGTACGAGGTGGGGCTCGCCGAGGATTCGGTGGCAGCTGTCGTGGACACCCTGATCGAAAACGTATTCAGCCACACCCCCGAGGGAACGTCTTTCGGGGTCCGGGTCTCGGCAGGTCGGGTGCCCGTTCTCGAGGTCTTCGACCGCGGTCCAGGCTTTCACTCGGCGGCGGCGATCGGTCGGGGAGTCAGCGGCGCCGGATCGACCGGTTTGGGCCTCGATATCGCCAGGCGGGCAGCCGAGTTGAGCGGCGGAGGCCTCGAACTGAACGACCGCCCGGGGGGGGGGGCGGTCGTCAGGGTCTGGTTCGGTTAGCTGCGGGATCAGGCTTCGACTTCTACACCGATCTTGATCCCACCGTGCTCGAGCTCGGCTTCGAACTCGGCTTCTTTCTCACCGTTGCGGAATTTGACCTTGATCTCGCTGGCGTCGGCCCTTTCGATCTCGGCATTCCAGCCGGCGTTGGCCTGCACGTTCACCAACTGCAGTTGGCCGCTGACCACGTTGACAGTCACCGTGGCGACACCGTCCACGTCGTAAGACCGAGGCCCGTCGGCGATTGCCTCGGAGCGCTCGTCATCGTTGCCCTGGTTGTCCTGGTCATCGTTGTCGTCGTTGTCATCGTCGTCATCGTCGTCGTCGTCGATCGTCGACGAGGTGTGATCGTCGATGGTCGTCGAGGTTCTCGAGTCGGCGCTCGATGTCGAGGTGTTGTCCTCAACCGTGGTCGAGGTCTGTCCGTTGAGACCGGTCGAGTTCGAGTTGTCGTCGACGCTGGTCGATGACCCGTTGTCATCCAGGCTGGTGGCTGTGCTCGGGGTGGTGGTGCTGTTGGGTGAGTCGTCCGAACCGCTGGCCCATGCGATCCCTGCGATGAGCAAGATCACCGCAATGGCACCACCGATCGTCGTTGTCGTTCGCTTTGGCATTGTGAACCTCCTTGGTTTCTGCACTCCCCAAAGCATGCGGAATCGGGGATCATCAGTGCCTCAGGGGACCGTCAAGGAGTCCTTAAGCCTGGTTTCAGCCAGTGAACACCTGGGTCTAGAACGTCTTCGATATCGCCAAAAGCTCCGCCGAGTTGGCGGCGGGGGCCTCGAACTGAGCGACCGCCCCGGGGGCGGGGTGGTCGTCAGGTCTGGTTCGGCTAGCTGCGGACTACGTCGGCGACTGCCCTCGGAGCGCTAGTCATCGCCGCCACCTCTGCCTCTGTCGTCGATCGTGGGCGAGGTCGTGTCGTCGTTGCCGCCGCCACCTCCGCTGTTGTCATCGATCGTGGACGAGGTGTTGTCGTCGATGGATGTCGGTGTGCTCGAGTTGGCACTTGACGTCGCGGTCTTGTCGTCGATGGTTGTCGGTGTGCTCGAGTTGGTACGTGAGGTCGAGGTCTGTCCGTTGAGACTGGTCGAGGTCGAGTTATCGTCGACGCTGGTCGATGACCCGTTGTCATCCAGACTGGTGGATGTGCTCGGGGTGGTGGTGCTGGTGGGCGAATCGTCCGAGCCGCTGGCCCATGCGATCCCGACAATGAGCAAGATCACCGCGATGGCACCACCGATTGTCGCTGCAGTTCTCTTTGACATGTTGAACCTCCTGGGTTTGTGCGTGGTTCAAGCATGCGACGAAAGGCGTCATCGGCGTCTCAGTGAGCCGTCAAGGAGTTCCTAAGCCTGGTTTCAGCCGGTGAACACGTGGGCGGTCCACAGGGTCCCGGACCCGTCGACCCACACGCCAATCCCGACGTGTGTGTATCCACCAAGCATGTTGGAAAGGTGCCCGGAGCTCCCGGCGAGGGCATCGAACAGCGATGACAACGATCCTCCCTTCCCGACGTTCTCCGCCGCCGCCGACCAGGGGGGGACGAACCGGCTTATGTTGGAGTGGGAGAGATCGCCTCGCTCTGCCATCTGCTGTGCCCACGCCCTGGCTTCTGCATCCAGTGATCCGTCTCTCGCCAGCCCGGTCAGGCCTTTCGACGAGCGAAGACCGTCGATCTTGGCGGCGAACTCCGCCTCATAAGCTGCGTTGAAGCCTGCGGTCAACGTCGGCTGGGGAGGCGCAGCGTCCTTGGGTTGGGTTTCGGTGGGCTGTTCGGCAGGAGCGGTGGTGGTCACGGTTGTGGCGGGTGCGACGGTGGTCGTGGTGGGCGGCACGGTGGTCGTGGTGGGTGCCACCGAAGTCGTGTTGGTGGCGAGCAGGCGAGCGTTTTCGTGGTACTCGGCGGACGGAGCCGAGGTCGGCTCCATGGGCAGAGGCCAATCGAGGGAGCTCGTGGTGATCGGCTCGGGAATCCGAACCGAAAGCACGGATGCCTCACCCAGTGTTTCCTCCCCGAGCAGCCCTGTCAGGGCCGCGGCCACAGCGCTGACGACTAGCAAACCGTATATATGGGAGCGATGCATCTGGGAAGCAAACGAACCTACCCCAAGCCGGTCACCTTCATACCGGCCAAACCGCTGATTATCTTTCCAGGTGCCCCCACCGTTCGAGATCGGCCATGGCGTCGAGAACGGTTTGACCCGGATCGCGGAACTCGATGCCAAGGCCTTCTCTCACCTTTGAGTTGTCGATCCGGAACTCACCACCGACGTTGGTCTTGAGATATGACCGGGTGTCGTGCCCCGGACCGAGTACCCGTTCTCCAGCAACTCGTGCACTAACGCGCCTGCGACGAAGCCGGTGGCGCCGGTGACTCAAACCGGGGCGGTAGTGACGGGCATCCTGGTCGAGCCTATCGACGGACCGAATCAGTCGATGTGTGGGTACGCCGTCCGGCGATAATCCCCGGTATGCCTCTCGACGACTATCGCCTCGCCAACCGTGCCAATTGGGACGCACGGGTCGACATCCATTTCCCATCTCCTGAGTACGGCGTCGACCGATTCGCAACCGACCCCACCCATCTCAGCGACGTGGTGACCTTCGACAAGGAGAAGCTGGGCGACGTCGTTGGAAAAAGACTGATCCATCTCCAGTGCCACATCGGCACCGACACCATCTCCTGGGCCCGGCTGGGGGCGGAGGTGACCGGGATCGACCTCTCTGAGAAGTCGATCGCGGCCGCCCGTCAATTGAGTGATGAGGCCGCGACCCCGGCTCGTTTCGTGGTGTCCGAGCTCTACGACGCCCCTTTGGTGGTGCCCGAGAAGTTCGACATCGTGTACACCGGGGTCGGAGCCATCTGCTGGCTTCCCGACATCGAGGGGTGGGCCGGAGTGGTGGCGTCTTTTCTCGATCCGGGTGGCATCTTCTATATGCGTGAGGGCCATCCGATGATGTGGGCGCTCGATTGGGAAGACACCGAGAGGCTGTCGGTGACCGAGCCGTATTTCGAAATAGTTGAGCCCATTGCCGAGATGGAGGAGGAGACCTACGCCGGTGAGGGGATGGTGGCCAGCCCGCTCAACTACGGATGGAACCACGGAATGGGCCAAACCCTGGCTGCTCTGCTCCACGCCGGCTTTCGCATCGATGCCGTCGAGGAGTACGACATCTGTGAATGGCAAGGGCTGGCCCAGATGGTGCAGGGCGACGACGGTTACTGGCGTCTTCCCGATCGCCCGGAGCGCCTTCCGCTGATGTGGTCGGTTCTAGCCACCGGGGTCTGAGCCCCGGTATCGGTTCAGGTTTCGGGGACTCCTGCCGATAAATGGGCAGGGTCTTCAGTCGAAAGCTGGAGATTCCTCCTCCTCCATAATGAGAGAGGCCACCTTCCCAGGTGGCCTCTCTTGGGTTTGGGCTACTCGGTGATGACGGAGACGATCTCGTTTACGGGATACACCACCGAGGTGGTGGTGTTGGGCACGTCGAGAAGTTCCCATGGCTCCCCGACGATCCGCCAGCGGGCGGTCCAGTCGTAGGACACGGTCAGGGCGTATCGGGCGTCCTTCGTCTCGTAGACATGAGTCGCGATCCCATCGGGATAGCCGGCCATGGCGGTCTCGGAGGCAGGGAAGGTCTGCCTTCGGCCGTCACCCCAGTCGACGACCACTCCACTGACTTCGATCTCGATGTCGACACTGACCCCGCCCGCCGAGAGCTGGGTGGCATGATCGGCCGGGATGGGCACGCCGACAAAGGTTGCCAAGCCGGTGACTCCGTCACCAGTCCTCGGGTTGACCTTAGGCGCAGGGGGCGGATGTATGTATTCGGTCACGTAAGCCCAAACCTCGGCCGTAGGGTCGGGGATCACACCTGGCTCCGACCTGCATCTTGGGACCCGCCCAGAGGCAAAGATGATTGCCCCCGGGTGGTCCGGGTCGGGCAGCCAGCCGAGAGTCGCGTCCCCGTTGATGTAGAGGCCGATGTAGATCCACTGGGTCACCGCGGAGGTGAGGTACCAACAGTCGCCGCCGAGATCGACACCGGCCGACGGGTAGAGCCGGGAGGGGACCGAATCATCATTGGCATAGTCGACGACGTCACCACCGGCGATCCGACAACGGGTGACGGTGCGTTCGTGTCCGGTGAACGGGTCAATGGTCACATCGACCCAGCACGAGGCGAAGACCTCCGCTCCCGCTGTTTGAGCAACGAACAACAAGAGCCCTAAGGCAACGGCTCCAACTGCGATTCGCAATCTGCCTCCCAAAGATCCCCTCTAAAAGTCCACAAGGAAACGAGCAGCCAGGAATCGTCTGCTCGGCGAAAGACCTGCACTACTTGGGTCGATCCGGTGCGGAAATCGGATGTGACTTGTGCCCAGATGGCCAGACAATCGTTGTCAGCACGAAGGATCTGTATGTCGGAAATCGAGACTCCCTCAGGCGTTGGCGGGCCCGCGAACTCCATGACTCCGAATTGAGCCACGGCGTTGTCCAAAGCGGTCTCGGTGCCTACCACCTCTCTGATCCGTTCCTCGTCCTGGTTGTAGATCCCCTCGAACCACCCGAACCAGAGTTGACGGAGCACGGCTTCGGCCTCTTCGACTGTGGTCACCACATGGCTCTCCGCCGTGGTCGAGGTGGTGGTTTGGTTGGCAACCATGGTCGTGGTGGTGCTGGCGACGGCGTTGACCGTCGTGGTCGGAGACGGGTCGGGCTCTCCCCGGGGCCAGAGCGCCCAGACACCAATCGCCAGACCGACCACTATCAGACCGGCGACCAGCCGACGGATCATCGGAATCCGAACTTACGCCCTCGACCACCCTGCGTGAAGGGGTTTGGCTCGGAGCGCGAAAACCTCTGATTCTGAGCGATGTAGGGTTGGCTCAGGAGGTGAAGCAGTGAGCCACGGAGAACAAGAACGACATCCGTTCCGTTTTCTCTTGAAGTTCCTCCTCTTTGCTGGATTGCTGACCGCGATCGCAAGGGTGATGGCTTCCAAGAAGGCGGAATTCGCCGGTCTCACCGACTCGGAGGCGAGAGCCAAGTTCGAGGCGAAGCTCGGTCCCTGGATCGGAGAGGACAAGGCTGCCGAGGTGGCCGATCAGGTCGTGCCCAAGCTCAAGGACGCTGGGCTACTCGAGCCCGACGCCACCGAGAAGGCGATGGACAACGTCAAGGATGCGGCCGGAAAGACCGCCGATGCGGTCAAGGACGCGGCGAAGAAGGCGAACAAGACGGCGAAAGACTTGGCAGGCAAGGCTGCCAATGCTGCCGATGACGCCTCCGATGCCATCGGGGACGCGGTCGACGAGGCCGTCGAGAAGATCGAGGAAGTTCCCAAGAAAACTCGGGGCCGCTGACCGAATCTGTCACACCCCCTTCGTATGTTGGGGACATGTGGAGATTGACACCGGATCAGATCGAGCAAGAGCTCCAGCTCGAGGAAGAGAATGTCGCCCGAAGCCGCGGACGTCAGATGATGCTGCTTCGGGCGGCCGACGCGATGCAGTTGCCGACCGCCGATGGCTGCAGGTCGTTGCGGGAATGGGCGGCCGGTCGACTCGACGTCTCTGTCGACACCGCGTCACGGCTCGCTGCCACATCCAGACGTATCGAAGCGGCACCTGAGATCACTAAACAGTTGCTGGCAGGCGATATCACCTTCGACCGAGCCGAGGCGCTGTCCCGGATTCCGGAGGCCAACCACGATGACGGCCTTCAGGGTGTCGATATCCGCGGTCTGCATCAGATTGCTGCCCGTCATCGGCGGGTGGCTTGGGAAACGGGTCATGATTCCCACCGGTCGCAGTATCTGGCGATCCAGCCGAACCTGGACGAATCCTCATGGCGGATGTGGGCGGTTCTCGACGGCTACGCCGGAGCCGTCGTCGACAAGGTGCTCACCGAGACCGCAGATCGTATGCCCCGGCTTCCCGACGGCATCCGGCCCGGACTCGGATACCGAAGGGCTGTGGCATTGACCTCGATCTGTGAGGAGACACGGTCAGGAGCTGCCAACGTTCCTCTGATCACGGTCTTCCTCGACCGCGACGGCGCCGAGATCGGCGGGGCGACCCCAATCGACGCCCAGATTCTCGATCGGATTGCCTGTTCGGCCAATCTCGAGGTGATCAGGACCACCGGGGGCCGTCCTTTGGCCATGGGCCGTCGCTCCCGGATCATCTCGAACCGGCTTCGCCGTTTCGTCCTGCATCGCGACGGTGGATGCACCGGAGACGGGTGCACCAGCAGATACCGCCTCGAGCCGCATCACGTCATCCCCTGGTCCCGGGGCGGGCCAACCGATCCCGATAACCTGGCAACGCTTTGTTGGTTCCATCATCACGTGGTCGTCCATGGATGGGGATATCGGATCGACCCCAGATTGGGGCTGGGTCGGATCAGATTCATCAAGCCTGGCGGCGACTCTCCCTGATCACCGGATCACGCCTTTCCCGGCGCATCCAACAAACCCTGGCCGATACACGATCAACGTTTAGCCTGCCCCAGCGTCGCCCAACCTTGGAGGAGCAGTGACCCGCGAAGCTGAGACAGCTACCGCCTCGAAGCAGGTGATGACGGTTCTTGTGATCCTCTTCATCGTCCTGGTTGCCGTCTGGGCTACATCGAGCATCGACATCATCGTTGGGGCCGATGAAGAGACGTCGGTCCGACTGCTCCGTTTCTAATTCGGCCATCAACGGGGAGCCACCTTCCTAGCCTCGATCCGTTGTGGCTGTCCGCCTCGAATCCGTCGATACCAGCAGCGCGCCCGAGAGGACATCCTCGCCGCGATGCATGACTTCTACCTCGAGATCGACGATGAGGTACTTCCGGGTGATCCACCCAAGCCATATCGGCAGCGTGTCGTCGATTGGCGTCACACTCCTGATTTCGAGCTGGTCAGGCACTGGACCCTCTGGGAGCACGATCGGTTGGTGGCGACGTCAGGAGCCGAGATGAATCTCGAGCAGAACCTGGAGAATGCCTTTGGCTGGCTGCACGTGAGAAGGGGTGAGCGTGGCCGTGGGCTCGGCCGGATCGTCGCCACGCCGATGTTGGACTTGGTTCAGGAACAGAATCGGACCCGTCTCGCCTGCGCCGTTCCTCAAGGCTCCGACGCAGGAGCTATCGCGGAACGAGCCGGGATGAAAGATGCGTTTCACGATCAGAGGAGTCGCCTCACCCTCGCTGAGCTCGATTGGGACATGGTGGACTCCTGGGTCGGAAGGGCGCCACAGCGAGCTTCCGACTACGAGCTCATCTTCCTGCCTCCTCCCATACCGGACGAGTACCTCCAGGCCTACTGCGATGTCCACGACATCATGAACTCAGCTCCCTTGGAGGACTACCAGAGGGACCCGGAGGTGGTCACACCGGAGATGTGGCGGGCCCTCGAGGACTTCGATCGGAAACGGCACACCGACTTTCTCGTCTACGCGGCGCGGCACAAGCCGAGCGGCTCATTCGTCGGGCTCACCGAGTTGATCTACCAGCACCTCAATCCACCTCAGGCCTGGCAGGCCGACACCGGAGTCGACCCGGGCCATCGTGAGAAAGGCCTCGGCCGTTGGCTCAAGGCCGCCATGCTGCAAAAGGTTCGCTCCGACTACCCGCTCGTAGAGAGGATCGACACCGACAATGCCGGATCCAATGAGCCGATGTTGAACATCAACATCACCTTGGGTTACAAGCCGATCCTGATCAACCACATCTGGCAGGGCGACGTAGCCACCATCAGAGAGCGGCTCGGGGTCTAGACCTCAGGCGCCGGCCAACCGCACGATTGCCTCGATACTCCGTTCCATCTCGTCATCCGTGGTCTTGAAGTTCGACACTGAGATCCTCATCGCCGTCCTTCCCTGCCAGACCGTGGGTCCGGCGAACAAGGTCCCCTCTTCCTGGATCGCCTTGACGATGCGATGGGTCTCCTCCGGCTCTCCGAAACTGACCAGTACCTGGTTGAGCACCACATCGTTGAGGATCTCGAACCCCGCTTCCGACAGCCGACGTGCAAAGAGTTGAGCCAGGTGCACGGTGCCTTCGACCAGCTCGATGAGACCGCTTCGACCCAGGGTCTTCAGTACAGCCCAGGTGGGGATCCCCCGAGCCCGGCGCGACATCTCCGGGGTGAAGAAGAACGGATCCTGGCCGCCACCGATCAAATAGGCAGCAGAGACGTTCATCTCCCGCGCCAATGCCTCGGGGTTTCTCACCAGGGCAACGCCGGCGTCGTAGGGAACGTTCAGGTACTTGTGGGCATCAGTCGCCCACGAGTCTGCCGACTCTTGGCCATTTGTCAGATGGGAGAGCTTGGGGGAAACCGCGGCCCAGAACCCGAAGGCGCCGTCGACATGGACCCAGGCGCCCATCTCCTTGGCCGCGGGGACGATCTCGGACATCGGATCGAAAGCTCCGGTGTTGACGTTGCCGGCCTGAACGCAGACGATCGCCGGCGGCTCGATGGACGGCAGGGCGTCGGCCCGCATCCGGCCCTGGTCGTCGACCGGGACCCGGATCACTCGCTCCCGACCCAGCCCGACAATCCCCAACGCCTTGATCAGCGAGGGGTGGACCTCGTCTCCCACCACCACGGTCACTTCGGGTGCACCAAATAGACCCTGGGCGGTCGAGTCCCAACCCACCTCGGAGAGAACCTGGGATCGGGCCGCCGACAGAGTCGTGACGTGGGCCACCGTGGTGCCGGTCACGAAAGCGCCCCAGGTCGTTTCGGGCAACCCGCTGGCTTCGATGATCCATCGCAACGCGCTGGCTTCGAGCGCCACCGAGCCTGGTGTGGCCTCCGCTGATGCAGAGTTCTGGTCCCAGGCCGAGGTGAGCCAATCAGCGGCCAGGGCCACCGGAAAAGCGCCACCGATCACCCATCCGTAGAACCGGGGCGACCCCATGGCCATGGTGGCGGCTGGCACCAGTTCGTCCATCAGGGCGATCGTCTGCCTAGGGTCGGTGGGGCCTTCGGGGAAGGGCCCACCCAACGGGCTCAGATCGACGTGGTCGGGACGAACCGGTGCTTCATCGAGTTGGTCGAGGTAGGCAATGGCGCGCTCGGCGGTGGAGCGGAGGAGATCATCCATGGCCCAACCCTAGGCCTCCAGCTAGACCTCGTCCCAGCTCTCCGCAGACTCGGCGCTCTCGTGTTCACCCTCGATTCGGGCGACATAGGCTGCCGCCTCGCTGCGACGACTCATGCCCATCTTGGCGAGGAGGTTCGATACGTAGTTCTTGACAGTTTTCTCGGCAAGGAACATCTCCTCAGCGATCTGTCGGTTCGTCATTCCGCCCGCGATGTGCTCGACGATTGTCCGCTCTTGCTTGGAGAGCTTGGAAAGGAGTGGATCGTCTTTGGGCCCGGACCTGAGACGCTCGAAGAGCCGCTCGGTCATCTCCGGGTCGAGCAGCGACTCTCCGGCACCCACCCTGCGGATGCTCTCGATGAGATCTGTCGTCTTCACCCTTTTCAGGACATAACCGGATGCCCCGGCCAGGATCGCGGATATCAAAGCCTCTTCGTCGGCGAACGAGGTGAGCATCAGCACCTTCACCTCAGGGAATCGCGACCGAATGTCACGACAGGCTTCCACCCCACTGCGATCCGGGAGGCGCACATCAAGGACGACGACATGGGGTTGATCGAAGCCAACCCGCCTCAGTCCCTCCTCGGCAGTGCTGGCCTCACCGACAACTTCCATGTCATCCTCGGCGTCGACCAGCCCTTTGATCCCGGCGCGGACCACTCCGTGATCGTCGACGAGCAAGACTCGGAGCTTGGGCATCGACCCGACCGTGACCTTGGGCATCGGCCCGACGGTAGCCGCACAGGTATCGTCGGGGAATGACCCAGTCCGAGTTCAGCGGCCGACTTCCTGCCCTGATCGACGCGGCCACCTCGGTCATGGAAGCTGGAGATCTCCAGCAGTTGTTGAGACGGCTTGTCTCCGAAGCACGGCTGGCCACTGGTGCCCCGTACGCAGCTCTGGGTGTGATCGGGGATCACGGTGTGCTGGTTGAGTTCATCCATGAAGGAATGTCTACCGAGACAGTGGCCAGGATCGGCACGCTGCCAAAAGGGCTCGGGGTGCTCGGCAGGGTGGTACGTGAGAAGAAGACGATCCGGCTCGATTCGATCGGCGACCATCCCGATTCATACGGGTTTCCCCCGAATCATCCTGTTATGGGCTCATTCTTGGGCGTGCCCGTGATCGCTGGTGGCAGGGCGTTTGGCAACCTCTACCTCTCGGATAAGGAGGGTGGCTTCACCGACTCAGACGTGGCGATTATTGAGGCTTTGAGTCGAATCGCCGGGTCTGCGCTCACCACGGCCCGTCTCCAGGAACGGTTGCGCAGCCTGGCGGTCGTCGAGGATAGGGAGCGGATCGCGCGGGACCTGCACGACTCGGTGATCCAGGACTTGTTCGCGGTGGGATTGGGGCTCCAGGGTGTGTCGGGAATGGTCACCGATGAGTCGGCTGCGGCCACTCTGGAGAGCTCTGTCGATCGACTCGATGCAGCCGTCGAGACCCTGCGGTCATATGTGTTCCAGTTGCGAAGCGGCCCCCAGGATCCGCTCCAGCTCGAGGATCGACTCCAGGAGCTGGTGTCACGGATGGGATCGGCGTATCCAAGCGAGGTCCGTCTCGAGCTCGCTGTCACGGAAACGGAGAAGCCATTCGATGACGAGATCCTCAAGCTGGTCACCGAGGCGCTGAGCAACGCACTCCGTCATTCCGAAGCCGCCCATGTGGATGTCCTGGTCGAGTCGGATTCCTCTGGATGGCGTCTCCGGGTTCAGGATGATGGCGTGGGCTTCGACCCGAATCTGGTGAATCAGGGCATGGGTCTCAACAATCTCAGGTCTCGGGCCAATCTCCTTGGCGGGACCACGACTATCACCAGCAGCCCCGGTATCGGGACCGTGGTCGAGATCGAGATCCGATCAGGCGACTGATTCGGCGGTTATTGCCTGGGCGAAGCGATCGACCCAGTCCTTCACCGTGGCGTCGGCGAACCTGCCGAAGGCGAGTCGGTCAATGACACGGCCTAGCGGCCCCATTGGCGGCTCATAAGTCCCTTCGAAGGTGATTTTGGTCCGGGTCAAGCCCACGTGGGAGAGGACCAGGTCGGCGCTCATGGTAGGGAACAGGGCACCGGCCCCGGTGGCGACCCATTTGAGGGGGTAGATCAGCCCTTTGCGATGGACCTCGGGTACGCCTATCTCCAAGGACACCTCTTTGGCAAAACCGTCCACGTTCGGGCCGACCTTGGCCCGGAGCGACTCACCGTTGCGGTAAGCGATCCCGGCCCATTCGTCGAGATCGCCACGGAGCCCTTCCATCCGTTGCTCGACAACTCCGAGTGGCACCTCGACCAGGGTGTAGTAATGGACGAACATCTAGAGACGACCCGGTCGAGTTCGGAACGAGAACCCGCGTCCCGACACCATTCCGCTGATCTCGTCGATTTCCACTGCCACCACATGGGGGAAGGTGGCCATCGCCTGGAACCCATCCCGACTCAGGGGCGAACCGAGCACCCGCTCGTACTTTTGCATCAGCAGCTCCACGGTGCGAGTTGTGGTGGCCGGATCGGTGCCCTCGGCAGCGTGTCCTTGGACAATCACACTGATCCAATCACCGCTCTGCTCGTCGAAGTGGGAGACCTCGACGGATACCTTCGGGTGGGCGACCATGGCCTCGAACCGCCTGCCAGGTTTGGTCCTGAAGAGAATCCGATTCTCGTCGAGCACGAACGACATGGGACTCACGTAGGGATCACCGTCAGATACGACTCCTATGTGAGCCACCATCGCCTCGGAGAGGAACTCCCGGGCCTCGGCCTCTGAGATCGGCTCCATGGCCTACGCCGTCGAGGGCTCTGTCATCGCCCAGAGCACATCTTTGATCGAGATCATCCCGAGTACCCGAGAGCCGTCAACTACGGGGATGTGTCGATAGCCGCTGGCCAGCATCCAATCCGCCGCCTCCGGCACCGACATATCAGGGTCGAACGAATCGGGGTAGGCGGTCATCCACTCGTCTACCCGTGCTTTGTCGAGGTCGACATCGTCGGCGACAGCGTCCAAGACGTCTCGCTCGGTGAGGATGCCCTCGAGTAACCCGTCGACCTCCACGGCGACGGATCCCACACCGTTGGTCTTCATCATCGCGGCGGCAGCACGGATCGTGGCCTCAGGTGCCACCCAGATCACCTCGCCACCTATCAGCTCTCTGACAGTCATCGCGTTCTCCTATCGCCGTCTCACCCCATCATGCGTTTCTTGGTCGAGGAGAGACAGCCCCGTAAGTCCCTAGATGTAGGGACCAACGCGCCTACGGCCCTGTCGAGGCAGCACATACCTTGGTCGGATGACACCACGACGCAATGAAAGTGATGATCCGTCAACGGCAGTGGTCCTGGACAAGCTGCTCATCCTGGTGGCGGTGATTGGGGCGGCATTCGCCATCCTGGCAGCAGTGGTCGCCATACGCGGTGGGGGAACCGCCCTCGCCGACGAGGCGTCGGCTGAGCAACAGACCGGTCACCTCAGCCTCAGCGAGTTCGCAATTGACGGAACACTCGAGTTTGCCCCGGGCCCCCTGCTCTTGGAGGTGGCCAACTCCGGCTCCCAAACACATAACCTGACGATCGACGGCGGGCCGGCCACCCCCGATCTCAACGTCGGCGACTCGGCGACGTTGGACCTCGGAGACCTTTCAACAGGGACCTATGTCGTCTTCTGCTCCATCCCCGGCCATCGTGAGGCCGGGATGGAAGCGTCCCTCGTGGTCATGGAAGGGGCCGCGACGGATCACACCGTCGCCAACGAGGGGACCGACGCTGATTGGGCCGAGCTTGATCGGTTGATGACGGAGTCGATACTTGCCTTCCCCGCCGAGACCGAGGGCAAAGGCAATCAGCTCCTCGAGCCCCAAATCCTGTCCGATGGCACCAAGGAGTTCCACCTGACCGCGGCCATCACCCAATGGGAGGTGGCGCCCGGGCAGGTGGTCGATGCCTGGACTTACAACGGTATGGTTCCGGCGCCAATGATCCGGGTCGATGTCGGCGACCGGGTCCGGGTCGTCCTTGACAACCAGCTCCCGATGGGGACCGACATCCACTGGCACGGGGTAAAGGTCCCCAACAACATGGATGGAGTGGCTCCGCTCACCCAGCCCTTGGTGGAGTCCGGCGAGACCTTCATCTACGAGTTCACTGCCACGGAACCGGCGATCGCCATGTATCACGCCCATCATCATGGCCAGATGCAGGTGCCCAACGGTCTTTTCGGCACCTTCATCATTGGGGACACGCCGGTGCCCAGAGGTCAGACCATTTCCGGGATCGAGATCCCCGAGGACATGGAGATCGCCCAGGAGATCCCGATGGTGCTCAACGATGCCGGGGTGATCGGGCTGAGTCTCAACGCCAAGTCGTTTCCCGCCACCGAGCCCTACACCGGCAAAGTGGGTGATTGGGTGGTGGCCCATTACTTCAACGAGGGTCTACAAATACACCCGATGCACCAGCATCAGTTCCCGCAACTGGTCTTTGCGAAGGACGGGATCCCTCTGGACCATCCGTACTGGGCCGATACCGTGGCCGTCGCCCCCGGGGAGCGCTACTCGGTGCTCTTTCTCCTCGAGAACCCTGGGGTATGGGTCTGGCATTGCCACATCTTGAACCATGTCGAGAGCGATACGGGGATGTTCGGGATGGTCACCGCGTGGATCGTCGAAGAGTGATCGCTACCTTTGGCGACAGATGTTCAGCGGCCTCTATCCACAGTCTGGGGTCATAGACGACCTTCTGGGCTTGGTGATGGGGTCAGAGAGGGCAGCCACCCGTCGTCCTTGGGTGATGATCAACATGGTGGTGTCGATAGACGGCGCCACCGCCGTGCAAGGGCGGTCCACCGGGCTCGGCGACGAGGATGACCTTGCGATGTTCAAAGCCCTGCGGGCCGTTCCCGACGTGATCCTGGTAGGCGCCGGCACGGTGCGGGCGGAGGATTACGGGCCGATCCGGCTCGATGACGAGCGTCTAGAGCGGCGAAGGGCGATCGGCAAGGAGGACCTGCCGAGACTGGCGGTCGTGACCGGCCGGCTTGACCTCGACCCTGAGGCCAGGCTGTTCTCGAGAGCCGATTCGCCGCCCATCATCCTGACCGGTCCTGCTGCGGACCCGGATCGACGACGCGCACTCGAACCGTTGGCGGAGGTGATCGTGTTGGACGACCTGAGTGTTGAGGCGGTCGTGGGACATTTGGGCCAGGCAGACGTAATCCTTTGCGAGGGGGGCCCCGGTCTCAATACACAATTGGCGTCCGCCGGGATGATCGACGAGGTGAACCTGACTGTTGCCCCCGTTGTCGTCGGAGGGGTGTCGAAGCGGATTGTCCAAGGCCCAGCGGTGGATCCTCCTCTGGACATGGACCTCGACCGGATCCTGGCAGGCGACCGTTCCTTGTTCTTCCGTTATCTGAGGCACACCGGGCCCGAATAGTGGATGACCTGGTCGGCGGCACGCTCCGCCGCTCGGCACCTCGGTAACGTTGGGGCGATGGGAAAGCACGCCGAGCTCTATGAGAGACATGTGAAGGTCCTGCCCGGATGGGCGCCTCTCTATTACGAGCAGCCGATCTCGATCGTCGATGGCGAAGGTCGACACGTCGTGGATGCCGAGGGCAATCGCTATCTCGACTTCTTCGGCGGGATCCTGGTCACCATGACCGGGTATCGGGTCCCCGAGGTAGTCGACGCCATCAAGCGGCAGGCCGATCGGATGCTGCACACATCGACCCTCTATCTCATCGAGTCTCAGATCGAGTTGGCCGAGAAGATCGCCGAGCTCTCCGGTATCCCGGATGCCAAGGTCTTCTTCACAAACTCGGGAACCGAGGCCAACGATGCCGCATTGATGCTCGCCACCACCTATCGCAAGTCGAACCAGGTGCTTGCGATCCGTGGGAGCTATCACGGCAAGTCACACTCGGCGATCGCCATCACCGGTCAAAGAGCATGGTCGGGGACCAGTTTCTCCCCGTTCCAGGTGACCTATGTCCACGGGGGCTACAAGCTGCGCAGCCCATTCGGCCACCTTTCCGACGAGGACTTCATCGCCGCCTGTGTTGCCGATCTCGAGGACATGTTGCGGGTGGCCAGTGCCGGGGAGCCGGCGGCGATGATCGCCGAGCCGATCCAGGGCGTAGCTGGCTTTGTCACCCCTCCCGACGGATTCTTCGGCGCCATGAAGGAGGTGCTCGACGCCCACGGGATCCTCTTCATCTCGGACGAGGTGCAGACCGGGTGGGGACGAACCGGTGAGCATTTCTGGGGCTACCAGGCGCACGGGATCATCCCCGACCTGCTCACCTTTGCCAAGGGTGTAGGCAACGGCCTGAGCATCGGGGGAGTGGTGGCCCCGGCCGAGATCATGGAGGCCTATCCCGCCCTGGGGATCTCGACCTTCGGGGGGAACCCACTGGCGACGGCCGGAGCACTGGCCAATCTCGAGGTTCTCATCGATCAAGACCTGCAAACCAATGCCCTCAAGGTCGGGAACCGTCTGATGCAGAACCTCATCCCTCTCTCCGAGGAATTGGAGATAATCGGAGAGGTCCGGGGCAAGGGCCTCATGATCGGCGTCGAGTTGGTAGGGCCCACCGGCGAGCCGGCTCCGGAGAAGGCGGCCGCCGCCCTGGAGGCGGCGCGTGAGGAAGGACTGTTGATCGGCAAGGGCGGGCTCTTCGGCAACGCGTTGCGAATTGCCCCGGCGTTGTCACTCACCGAGGAAGAGGCGGACGATGGATTCGCCAGGTTGGAACGAGCCCTCCGTCGCATCTAGGAAACCCCCCCCTCGCCCGACCCAGGTCGGGCGGGTTGCTTTAGAGCAGGGCCTGCAAATCGATATCGCAACTGGGGTGACGGAGCTTGGCCAACCCCCGCGCCTCGATCTGGCGGACACGCTCCCGGGTCGAGTTGATCACCTTGCCCACGTCGGACAATGTCCACGGCTCGTCACCGTCGAGCCCGAAACGCAGCCAGAGCACCTGCTGCTCCTCGAGATCGAGGATCTGAAGTGCTTTGATCAGACGCTCCCGTCGCCAGGCTGAAGCGGCCCGGTCCTCGGGGTTGGCCGCACCCGTGTCCTCGACGAAGTCCTGGAGGGAGGCGTCCCCGTCCTCACCTACCGGCCGGTCGAGGGAGACCGTCTCCGCCGGGGCCTCCAGCGCGGCGAGCACCCTCTCGGTGTCCAAACCCGAGGCCTCGGAGATCTCCTCGAGAGTCGGCGCCCTGTGGTACCTGTCGTGAAGGCTCTGCTTGGTGTCCTGAACGGTGCGGACCACGTCGACCATGTGGACCGGGAGCCGGATGGTCCTGCCGTTGTTGCCGAGCCCTCTGGTGATGGCCTGGCGAATCCACCAGGTGGCGTATGTCGAGAACTTGAAGCCCTTGCGCCAGTCGAACTTCTCCACAGCTCGAATCAGCCCGAGATTGCCCTCCTGGATCAGGTCGAGGAGATCCAGACCCCGGCCGGTGTAGCGCTTGGCGATGGAGATGACGAGCCGCAAGTTGGAGCGGATAAAGGTCATCTTTGCCTCTTCGCCCTCGGCGATGAGACGCATCAGTTGAGGCCGCTCCGGAGGTTGGAAATCGCCAGACTCGAGCAAGGATTTCGCCTTCTTGCCCCGCTCCATCGAACGGGCGAGATGAACCTCGTCTTCGGCGGTCAGGAGGAGGTGTGTCGATACCTCGTCCAGGTAAAGACCGACAGTGTCACCGGGGCCTGAGCCCCGCTCCGGTCTCGCATCGCTGGCCCTGATGGGCTTCCCCAATCTGACCTCCTCAACAACCCCCTGTTGAAAACTAACCCTCCTGGCTGAATCTGGCAAACGAAAATCGCGGGTTACCGATTCTCCCTGGGTAACCTCCGTTTCTCATTGACGCGCCGAACCCAGTTCCGTTTGCTGGTGGCGTTCACCATCGTCTGGGCTGTGTGGGCAGGATGGTCACTGCTCGGTCGAGCTACTGCGTTCACATTGCGGGTCCTCGACGACACAGGTGCGCCAGTGGCGTCTGCATTCGTCGATGTCGACGGCGACCAAGTCGGCACCAGCGCCGAAGACGGCCTGGTCGAGATGGCGTGGTCGTCCAAGACAGTCCTCGAGGTGAGCGCCCCTGGTCACGTTCCACTCATGCTCCCCATAGCCGAGCGCCCTGAGGGGACGGTCGATGCAATTCTCAAGGCACGGATCCTGCGGGGAAAGGTCGTCGACGGAGCAGGCGTGCCGGTCGAGTCGGCTCACGTCGTCGCCGGCCCGGCGAGCGGGGTCAGTGGCGACGAGGGGGAATTCACAATCCGGGGCGCCGAACCAGGGACAATCCTGGTCACCCGCCCCGCCTGGATCGAGACCAGCTTCGTTTGGGACGGTGGTCCCGGAGAGGCCAGCGTGGAGTTGTTGCCCTTCGCCGTCCGCGCCGTGCACATCACCGGTGAGGCCGCCGGCGAAAACCTCGAGGGCTTCATCGAGATGGCGGAGTCCACCGAGCTCAATGCCCTCATGGTCGACCTCAAGGACGAAACGGGCCTGGTCTGGTACAACAGCCAGGATCCGACAGCCGGCGAGGTTGGCGCCATCATGAGCCGGTATGACCTGGCCGAGGTATCGAGACGGGCCGAGGCGGCGGGGCTCTATCTGATCGGCCGGTTGGTCATATTCAACGATCCAACCGCTGCCATCCGGAAACCGTCGATGGCGGTGTGGGATAGCGCAACCGATGCCCCCTTCGAATCACGGGGCCAGTACTTCCTCGACCCGACCGACGCCGACGCCCGTGCCTATGCCTTGCGACTCGCCGAGGAGGCCTGCGCGATGGGGGTGGACGAGATCCAGTTCGACTATGTCCGTTTCCCCGATCAGCGATTGGAGACGACTGTCTTCGATGGCGGCAGCACCGAGGACGTGAGAATCTCCACGATCGTCACGTTCTTCGAGGAAGCGATCGCGTTGTTGCACCCGATGGGTTGTGCGGTCGGCGCCGATGTCTTCGGGTTCACCACCAGAGCCGAAGACGACGGAGGTATCGGTCAACGCTGGCCGGACGTGACCCAGATCGTCGACGTCGTTTCGCCGATGGTTTATCCGTCGCATTACGACACGGGTTGGTACGGATTCGACAACCCGAACGACCACCCCGGCCCGATGGTCTCCAACGCTCTGGAGGACGGGCTGGCGCGGTTGGCCCGCAACGTGGTGGTCCGCCCCTGGCTACAGGACTTCGGGTACACCTCGGATCAGGTGAGGGCGCAGATCGAGTCTGCAGAGGAATACGGGTTGGGGTGGATGTTGTGGAACGCTGAGTCGAACGTCACCACGGCGGCGTTGCGTCCGGCCGAGTAATTGGCACTAGCGCCATAGGTGAAATACGATCGCAGGGTCCCACCCGGAGAGGTCTTTGCCCTCGTTCGACTCAGTGAACCTCGAGAAGCTGATGGCCGTCGCCCCGCCGTGGAGGCGCGACCAGATGCTGGCTTCACATCGCGTTTTCGAGGCGCTCGAGGAGCCGACCGGCGCCGAGGAAGACTGGCGTTACGTCGAGTTCCAGACCCCTTTCTCCAGCCTGGTCTCGGTTGATGCCCCGGGCGCCCCGCTGGGCGCCGGCCCATTCCTGGCATCAGTCGGAAGGACTGCCGGCCGGGCTCTCATCGTCGACGGCGCCGTCCTGGAAGCATCATCCGAAGGCGGCCTGATTCGGCGGTTTGGCGAGATGAACGAGGACCCGGGCTTGGGCGGATACGTCCCTGTCGACCACAACAAGCTGACCGCAGCTCACGCCGCATTCTCCACGGACGGAGTCCTGATCGAGATCCCTAAGGGATCCGCGTTGACAGACCCCTTGACCATCGAGATCCAAGGAGTAACCGAGGAGACGGCGTCGTTTCCCCATGTCGTGGTCCGGGTCGCCGAGAACGCCGAGGCCAGTGTCCTCGTGGTGTACCGGTCCGCGGAAGGCGCCAGACTGCTGATTGTCCCGGAGATCGATCTCGATGTCGCTGCCGGTGGCCGGCTTCGTTACCTGGCGGTGCAAGGCCTCGACCACGCGGCCACCTTCGTGGCCCATCAACGGGTGACGCTGGGCAGGGACGCCACCGCCCGAATCGGTGAAGTCGGGTTGGGCGCCAAGTTGGGACGTCTCGACCTCGGCGTGAGACTGACCGGAGACGGCTCGTCCTCGGAGGTGGTCGGGCTGTACTTCGGAGAAGGCGAGCAGACCCTCGACTATCGCATGGTCGTCACTCACGAGGGCAAGAGCACGACTTCGGATGTCTTTCTCAAAGGAGCGGTCGAAGACGACGCACAGAGTGTCTTCACCGGGCTGTTGCGCATAGAGAAGGACGCCAGAGGCACCTCCACCTTCGAGACCAATCGCAACCTGGTGCTGTCCGAGAATGCCAAGGCCCAATCGGTGCCCAACCTGGAGATCCTCTGCGATGACGTGGTGTGTGGCCACGGCTCTTCGGTGGGGCCGCTCGAACAGGAGCATCTCTATTACCTGCAGAGTCGGGGGCTGACTCGAGCCCGCGCCGAGCGTTTGCTGATCAGGGGGTTCTTTCAAGAGGTGATCGACCGGCTTCCAATCGAGGCCGTCGGCGGCCCGGTGTCCGAAGAAGTCTTCCGAAGGTTCGTTTCCGCCCAGGAGGAAGGTCGGGTGGCATGAAGGTCGAGCTCGGCGCACTCGACGCCCTTCCCCGGGATCGGGGGATGAGGGTGACGGTCGGAGAGGCCAGAATCGCCGTGTTTCGGGTGGCCGACGAGGTGTTCGCCATCGGCGATCGATGCTCGCATGCCGAGGCGTCTTTGGCGGAAGGCGAGGTCTACGGCACGGATGTCGAGTGTCCCCGTCATGGATCCGAATTCGACCTTCGGACCGGCGAGCCCATCTCGCTGCCTGCCACAAGGCCGGTTCCGGTCTACGAGGTCAAGATCGAGGACGGAAACGTGTATCTGTTCCTGGAGGACCAATGAGCACTGGGTTGCGAATCGAAGCCCTGTCTGCAGCGGTGGCCGGCAAGCAGATCCTCGAGGACCTCGATCTCGAGATTCCTTACGGTGAGATCCACGCAATCATGGGCCCCAACGGGTCGGGTAAGTCGACGTTGTGCCACGTGCTGACGGGCAAGTCAGGATACGACGTCGCGGGCTCGGCAACGCTGGACGATGTCGACCTGTTCTCATTGAGCGTCGACGAGCGCTCCCGACTCGGCCTGCTCCAGAGCTTCCAGTACCCGACCGTCGTCCCCGGCGTGCGGTTGAGGGAGTTCCTGATCGAGGCTTCCGAAGAGCGTGGCGTCGATCCCGAGGAAGCCGAGAAGCGGATCGAAACCGAGGCGGAGCGCTTCGACACGACCCGGTTTCTCGACCGCTCCCTCAACAACGATCTCTCAGGTGGGGAGAAGAAACGCTCGGAGATCTTCCAGATGGCAGTGCTTCGCCCCAAGGTGGCATTGCTCGACGAGATCGACTCGGGTTTGGACATCGACGCGGTGAGGCAGGTGTCGGAAGCAGTCGAAGAGATGCGGTCCCCTGACCTGGGGGTGGTGATGATCACCCACTACAGCCGGATACTCCGTTATCTGATGCCCGATCGAATCCATGTGATGATCGACGGCCGCATCGTCGCCTCGGGTGGGGCCGAACTGGCCGAGGAGCTCGACAGTGGCGGCTACGAGTCGGTCCGGGACCGCCTCGGCATACAGAGGGCGGCCGGCGAACCGGTGCGCAAGGCCGCAGACTTCTTCACCGACACGCCGTTCGACGTCTGAACGGTCATGGCAGACCGGGCAACCACCGAGAGCTGGCTGTCAAAGCTCACCAACCTCCCCACTGCGTCGGGGCGTGAAGACGCCGTGATCACCTGGGCTCGGGCCTGGGCACAACGGCGTTCCGACCTGAAGGTCACCACTGACACCGGTGGGAACCTGTTGATCACCCAGGAAGGCCGCCGGACCAGGCCTGCGGTGGTTGCGGTGGCGCACATGGATCATCCGGCGTTTGTCGTCACCTCAGTTGATGGTCGCGACGCTTCTTACGAGTTTCGAGGCGGCGTCCGGCCCGAGTACTTCGAGCGGGCCCGGGTGGAGTTCGTCACCACCCAATCTGCGGTCAAGGGCTCGGTGGTCACTCATGACCCCGGGACGGCGACCGGTCTCATCAGGGCCACGGGTACGGGTGTGGTTCGGCCCGGAGATGTCGCCCGCTGGTCGTTTCCGAAGCGCCGACCCAGGGCGGGGCAGTTCTCAGCGCCGGCTTGCGACGATCTCGCCGGTTGCGCCGCTGCGTTGGCTGCCCTCGACCGAGCTCGTGACAGGCCAGGGCTCCGCCACTTCGGGGTGCTTCTCACCAGGGCCGAGGAGATCGGATTCGTAGGAGCGATACACGCCGCCAAGGCGGGGACCATCCCCAAGGACACACGTCTCCTCTCGATCGAGGCGTCCCGGGCCTCGCTGCAGGCTCCGGTGGGGGCAGGGCCGGTGATCAGGGTGGGCGACGCCTCCACGGTGTTCGACCAGGAGATGACCAATCAGATCAGCTGGGCTGCGGCGGCACGAGGGCTGCCCCATCAACGACAGCTCATGGCGGGCGGTTCATGTGAGGCGACTGCGTTCGGGGTGTACGGATACAGGGCAGCCGGGCTCTGCCTACCCCTGAGCAACTATCACAACATGGGCAACCTGGGCAGGGTCGAGGCCGGAACAGGAAGAGCAACCGCGATGCCGGAGACCATCTCTCTCGGCGACTTCCACGCCCTCGTCGATCTTCTGCTGTTGGCGGCGGAAGCGGTGGACGGTGAGGGCTCCTTGCGACCCAAGCTCGATCGGCTCTATGAGGGCACCGGGCACCTCCTGAAGCCGAGACCGGTACCGTAAGGTCCGGCGCTCGAAAGGGAGCAAGCACCGGCGTGGAACACAGGATCGAACGTGACTCGATGGGGGAGGTCGAAGTCCCAAAGGACGCCTACTACGGAGCGTCCACCCAGCGCGCCGTAGACAACTTCCCGATCTCCAGGCTCAGATTCGGGCGCCGTTTCATCTGGGCTCTCGGGCTGCTCAAGGGCTCTGCCGCGACTGTGGCTGCCCAGCTCGGTCACATCGATGCCGAACGGGGCGGGGCCATCCGCAAGGCAGCAGATGAGGTGATGGAGGGAGCTCTCGATCAGCATTTCGTTCTCGACATCTTCCAGACCGGATCGGGGACGTCGACCAACACCAATGCCAACGAGGTGATCGCCGCCCGGGCCACCGAGTTGATGACTTCGGGGGCGGATCCGGTGCATCCCAACGACCAGGTGAACTTCGGCCAGTCTTCCAACGATGTGATCCCTGCGGCGATTCACATCGCGGCGGTTGCCGCTCTCCGCGAGCAGTTGATCCCCTCGTTGGACCGACTGAGCGCCTCCCTCGAAACCAAGGCCAGGGAATTCGCCGACGTGGTCAAGTCGGGCCGGACCCATCTCATGGATGCCACCCCGGTGACCCTCGGTCAGGAGTTCGGGGGCTGGGCCACTCAGGTCCGCAAGGGCTCGGAGCGTCTCGTCAAGGTCCTGCCCGAGTTGGAGGAGCTGGCGTTGGGGGGGACCGCGGTGGGCACCGGGATCAACGCCCCGACCGGGTTTGCCCCGGCGGTGATCGCCCTGATGGCCGATCGTACCGGGTATCCGTTCCGGGAGGCAGACGACCACTTCGAGGCGCAGGGGGCAAAGGACGCGACGGTGATGGCGTCGGGTGCGCTGAAGACTGTTGCCGTCTCGCTGTTCAAGATCGCCAACGACATCCGGTTCCTCGGCTCGGGCCCGAGCTCGGGTTTGGCCGAGATCCGGATCCCCGAGCTGCAGCCAGGCTCTTCGATCATGCCGGGGAAGGTGAACCCGGTGATGTCCGAGATGGTGATGCAGGTCGCCGCGCAGGTCATGGGAAACGATGCCTCCATCACCTGGGGCGGGGCCAGCGGCAACTTCGAGCTGAACCTGATGATGCCGGTGATCGCCCATAACCTGTTGGAATCGATCGAGATCCTCGCCACCGCCGCTGACGCCTTCCGGGCCAAATGTGTCGATGGGATCGAGGCCGACCGGGACCGAGCCCGGGCCCTCCTGGAGCGGAACGCGATCATCGTCACCGCCCTCAACCCGCACATTGGCTACGACAATGGGGCGAGGATCGCCAAGGAGTCACTGGCCACGGGTCGCTCGATTCGGGAGCTGGTCTTGGAATCAGGTCTCATGACTGCCGAGGCGCTCGACAAGGCCCTCGATCTCAAGAAGCTGACCGAAGGCGGGATCGCCTAGTCGGGGGAGGAAAGGGCCTCGCCGAGGACATTCCAGGCCAGGCTGGCGCATTTGATTCGGATCGGGTACTGACGCACCCCCTGGAGAGCCTCGAGGTCACCGAGCGCAGCTCCCGGACGGTCGGGGTCGAGACCGGGGTCGGTCCCATCCTCGAGTGACATCAGGCCGCGGAATTTGGAGGTCAGCTCTTCGATCTCGGCGCGACTCTTGCCTTTGATCGCCTCGCTCATCATCGAGGCCGACGACAGGCTGATGGAACACCCCTGGCCATCGATGGCCACCGATGCCACATTGTCGCCGTCGAAGGTCAGCTCGATGTTGATGTCGTCGCCACACAAAGGGTTCACACCCTGGGCCTTGGCGTCGGGGGAGTCGAGGTGGCCCTTGTTCCTCGGGCTCCGGTAATGGTCGAGGATCACCTCGCGGTAGAGGTCTTCGAGGCTCATCTACCCACTCCGAACAGCTCGCCCGCCCGTCGCAGACCGAGCACCAGGGCGTCGATGTCCTCCTCGGTGTTGTAGACGTAAAAGCTGGCCCGGGCGGTGGCGGGCACACCGAGCTTGCGCATCAGCGGCCTCGCGCAATGATGCCCGGACCGCACCGAAACTCCCTGCTCGTCCAGGATCGTGGCCAGGTCGTGAGCGTGGACCTCGTCCATCGTCATCGACAAGACCCCTCCACGATCGACGGTGTTCGGCGGTCCCTGGATGTTGAGCCCGGGCACGTCGCCCAGCCGGTCGAGTGCGATCTCGGTGAGCTCGCGATCGTGTTCGAAGATCTTGTCCATCCCTATCGAGTCGAGATAATCGATG
>JBBDQO010000075.1:0-31099 GCA_040905925.1 Acidimicrobiia bacterium
AGTGGGTCCCGTGGGACTCGAACCCACAACCAACGGGTTAAAAGCCCGCTGCTCTACCAATTGAGCTAGAGACCCCGGCGCGGAAAGGGTAATGGCGGTCCGTCTCAGAAAGTCCGTTAGCCACCACGGGTGTAGATCCGGACCCCGTCCTCGTCGACCATCACCAGCCAAGGGTCCGAGGTGAGCGGGGTAACCCCGAGATGGGCCGGGCTCCCCGGTTCGGCCGGGCTGAACGGATCACGGATCGGTTCGACACCGCTGACGACGCCTTCTGGTGAGATCCTGAGGAACCCCCCGATGCCCAGGCTTTCGTCCGATTCTGGCGTCCCAAAGAAGAGGATGAAGATGCTCCCGTCGACTCCGGTCTCGACCTCGATTCCGGCGTGGGCAGCCACCTCGGGATCCTCCGAGTATCGGAGTTGGAGGATTCGGGTCACCGGTGCGGCTGCATCGGGGAGCTGGACCAGGATCTCGTCACCCTGGACCACGATCGAAAACCGGGTCCCGGCTCGGGTCATCAGCCAATCGACAGGGACCCCGGGAGGGTTCTCGGGATCGAGCCGATGGGGCTGAGCATCCTCGAAGCTCAATCCGTAGAGATCGTCCCCATCGGTGGTCACCCATGAGATCGCACCTTCGAAGGTGGTGCTGGAGACGTTCCCGTCGACGATTCGAAGCAGGGCGGTGCTGTCTTCGCCACGGAACCCCCCGACTGCGATCGACCCGTCGTTGAGGGCTTGGGGCATCTGATATTGGAAGTACTGGCCGTCGACCAAGACCTCCTCGGGGAAGACGACCTGCTCCAGATAGGTGCCGTCTGCGGAGAACACCGCGGCACGCTGTTTGGCGGCGTCGAGGATCCAATAATTCCCGTCGGGGGTCTGGGTCCCGAACTCGGGCCCCAACATGAGATCATCACCGCCGGGAGAGGTGCCCAGTTGGTCAACGGCCTCGCCGTAGGGGATGAACAACTCGGACCAAAGCCCACCCAGCTCGCTGAACGGCTGGAGCAAGACCTGCATCGTCTCCTCGGCCGGAACTGCAACGGTCGACGTTGTTGTCGTGTCCGGGGCGGCAGTGGTGGTTGTGGCCTCGGCCGTCGAGGTCGAAGCGTTGCCCGGGGAGCAGGCGGCAAGGAGGACGATCACCAGGGCAGAAACCCGGATCGGGGCTCGACGCATGCATCCAGGTTACGGGGGCATAGCCTCTCCTCGTGAGCTCGATTCGATTCGGTATCTCCACCCTGCCTCCGGACGAGGGCAAGGACCCCGCCTTTCTCGACGGTCTCATCGAGCAGGGTCACCGCGCCCTCGAGCTTCCCTTCGTCACCGGGTTTCCCTGGAAGGAGAAGCGATGCCGCCAATTCGGCGAGCTGGCTGCGGAGCGTGATATCCGACTCTCGGTCCATGCCCCCTACTTCGCGGTGCTCACCGTTCAAGAGGAGGAAAAGGGGGCCCAATGTCTGGCTGCCCTCGAACACACGATGAAGCTCGGCAAATGGCTGGGGGCCCCGGTGATCGTGGCCCATCTCGGGAACACCCACGGTGAGGAGCCGGCCAACCTCATGGACCGGGTTCGGGCCCGGCTCTCGGCCGTTGAGCCCAAAGTGGCGGCGCTCGGAGTCGGCCTCGGCCTGGAAACGGCTGGGAGCGAGCGCTCATTCGGCTCTCTGGGAGACATCGCCCAACTCGCGGGAGAGTTCAGCTTCGTGCGGCCGGTGATCGACTGGGCCCACGTCCACGCCATCACCGGGGGTGGTCTCACCTCGAAAGAGGCCTTCCTCTCGGTGTTCGCCTTTCTCAAGGCTTCCTTCCCGGGCTGGATGATCCAGCCCCTCCACGCCCAATTCACGGACAACGAATTCGGCAAGAGCGGGGAGATCCGACATATCCCCTACGGCTCAGGCTCGCTCCGGGTGACCCCGCTGCTCGAGGCCGCCCTCGAGGCGGGGGTCTCGATGAACCTGATCTCGGAGGCGAGAGAGGGCGAGAGTCACGAGGCGATATGGGAAGAGGCGAGAAAGGTCATTGATCGGGCGACATCCTTGACCGGGAACGACCGCCACCTGAGCACCTCGGGAATCGAGTACCCCGATCCGATCCGGGTGCGGGTCGAAGGCCAGCACTTCCAACCAGTCGGGCTGGAGCGCCCCCTCCGGTTGTCCAATGTGGACAAGCCGTTCTTTCCAGACGACGGGTACACCAAGGGCGATCTGATCCAGTACTACGCCTCGGTGGCGCCGGTCCTGCTCCCTCATCTCGCCGGCCGGCCGATCTCGATGAGCCGCTACCCGGATGGGATTGAAGGCCCTTCGTTCTATGAGAAACGGGCGCCCGGCCATCAACCGGAGTGGATGAGAACGGTTCCCGTTCCCTCCGACTCCCAGGGAGGGATCATCGACTTCCTCCTGGCCGAATCCCGGGAGGCCCTGATGTGGTTCGCCAACATGGGCTGTGTCGAGGTCCACCCCTTCCATTCGACCTCAACCGACCTCGACAAGCCCAGCTACGCCATCTTCGACTTCGACCCCTCCGAGGGCTCTGAGTGGGACCAGGTAGTGGCCGCGGCCCGGCTGCTCAAGATCGCCTTGCGTCAACTCGGGCTGGTCGGATACCCCAAACTCTCGGGTTCGCGAGGGCTCCATGTCTATGTCCCCTTGGAGCCGACCCACGACTATGCCCGAGTGCGGAGGTTCGTCGGGGAGGTGGGCGCCTACCTGGCCGCGGCCAACCCTGACGACATCACCATGGAATGGGATAAACCAAAGCGTAAGGGCAGGGTGTTCGTCGATCACAACCGCAACGCCTTCGGTCAGACCGTGGCGTCTGTCTATTCGGTGCGGCCCCGACCGGGAGCCCCGGTGGCGGCTCCGTTGACGTGGGATGAGGTGGGCACGGTGGGCAACGGAGACATCACCATCGCCAACCTCTGGGACCGCTTGCAGCGGTACGGAGACCTCTTTGCCCCGGTTCTGGCCGGTGACCAGACCCTGGATTCGGCGGAGAAGGCGCTGGGAATCGCCGGAACATCGGGTAACTGAGCCGTTCTCTGCGCACGTAGCGCCACATATGGCGCTGCGTACCTCAGGTAAGCGGTAGCCCACCGGACATCCTGGATGGCTAGCTTGCCGGGATGGATCTGTACGCCCGCATCAACATCCTGGGCGGGTTGTCGGTGCGCCTCCCGCGAGGGCGTCTCGACGATGCGATCGCGCTCGACAACGACCCGATCGGGCGCGCCAAGAGTTGGGTGGAGCAGGGGGCGGAGATCCTTCACATCGTCGATCTCGACGCCGCCGCCTACGGCGATTACCGCAACCGCGATCTCATCGATCGACTGATGCGAGAAGTCACGGTCCCGGTGCAGGTGGCAGGGGGAGTCCGCTCCGAGGGTGAGGCGGCGCGGCTCATCGAGAACGGCGCCTGGCGCATCGTCATGGGCACGGCAGCCATCGAAAACCAGAACATGGTCTGGGATTTGTGCCGGGACCACCCAGACAAGATCGCCGTCTCGGTCGACGTGCAGAAGGACGAGGAGGTTGTCACCAAGGGGTGGACCCAGAACAGCGGGCGCTATCTCGAGGAGGTCCTGATCGAGATGTCGTCGGCCGGAGTGGTGGCGTTTCTCGTATCCGAGGCCGGTCGCAACGCCCTCGAGGACCCGCCCAACTTGCAGATCATGGCCGAGGCCCTGGCCACCGTGGAGCAACCGGTGATCGCGGCTGGGGGGGTGAGGGACCTCGAGGACCTCCGGACGCTGGTTCGTCTCCAGGCCGCTGGCCGGCACCTCGAGGGGGTGATCGTGGGGCGCGAAGTGACCGCGGGCCGGTTCACCCTGGAGGAGGCAAAGTCGGAAATCGCCGGGGTGGGCCCGTTGCGGGCCCCCGGTGGCATCGAAGCGACGCGGATCCGGATCGGAGTGAAGTCCTTGCCCGAGTCCCTGTCGTTCTACGAGGAAAAACTCGGGTTCTCGCATCAGCGATCGCCCGCCGGTGTGGCTGGGGCCATCCTGGAACCGTCACGCGGCCAGCACATGGAGTTGGTGGAGGGTGCCGAGGTCGATCCCAGGCTTCTCACCTTTGTCGTCGAGGACCTACCGCGATGGGGTGATCATCTCGAGAGTGTCGGTCTCGATCTCAGGGCTACCGACGACTTCATCGAGGTTGAGGACCCGGACGGCCGCACCATACGGTTCGAGCGGGCGGTCTGATCGGCCCCCGCTTCTTGCTACGAACGGACCTGTGTCCGCGACTGCTCCCGCAGGTACTGACGTAGGTACCAGGGACCGCCACCACCGGTCCCCGAGGTCCCCGATCCCTTCCATCCCCCGAACGATTGGATGTCGGGCCAGGCGCCGGTTGTGGCTCCCGCTTCACGGTTGACATAGGTGACACCGGCTTGGATCCCCTGGAACCAGCGCTCGATCTCGTCTTCATCGGTGGCGAACAGGCCGGCGGTGAGGCCGAACTCGGTGTCGTTGGACCGCTCCAGGCCCTCGGCAAGAGAATCAACGGGCCCGATCGCCAGGAACGGCATGAAGAGCTCTTCTTTCCAGATCCATGAATCGAAGGGAGCGGTGGCGACCGTCGGCTGCACGAAGTTGCCCCGGTCGAGTCCATCGTCTTCGATCAGCTCTCCCCCGGCCAGGATTTTGCCTCCCGATGATTCGACCTCGGCCACAGCACGGCGGAACTTGTCGACCACGCCCTGGTCGATGACCGGGCCCATGTACACGTCGCGCTGCAACGGGTTCCCGACGGCCAACTGCTCCGTCTTCTCCACGAGTCTGGCGACAAAATCGTCGTAGACCGATCGTTCCACATAGACCCTGGAGGCCGCTGAGCATTTCTGACCGCTGAGACCGAACGCACTTCGCACCACGCCGGTGGCAGCCTTGTCGAGGTCGGCGGTAGCGGTGACCACGACCGGGTTCTTTCCGCCCATCTCACAGATGACCGGCTTGGGGCGGTTCTCGTTGACGGTTCTGTAGAGGTGCATCCCCACCGGATAGGACCCGGTGAAGGTGAGCCCGTCCACATCAGGATTATGGGCCAGGTAGTCCCCGGCCTTGGAGTCCCCGGTGACCACGTGCAATGCGCCCGGGGGAATACCTGCCTCCTCCATCACTGAATAGAACTCGAGTGTCATGAGGGCACCTTGTCTCGAGGGCTTGGCCACCACGGTGTTGCCCGTGATCAGGGCGCCGATCGAGGGGCCGGCGGCCAGGGCCATGGGGAAATTGAAGGGTGAGATCACAACCCACACCCCCCAAGGGCGAAGGACAGAAGTGTTCGTCTCTTGGGGGCTCAAGGACGCCAAAGGGGTGACGAAGCCGTGGTGTTCGGTGATCTGACGGGCGTAGTAGCGGAAGAACTCGACAGTCTCCGCAATGTCTCCCAGCGCCTCGAGGCGGTTCTTGCCGATCTCGAAGGCCATGTCGGCGGCCATCTCGAAGGCCCTTGCCTCCATGATGTCTGCGGCCATCAGCATGAGGTCGCGCCGCCTCTTCCAGCCCCAAGCCTCCCATTCGGGGGCGAAGGCTTTGGCGGCGGCCATCGCATCGTCGATGTCGTCGTTTGTGGCGAGGGAATAGCGCCCGATCAGGATCTCGGAATCGATCGGAGAGAATTCCTCGGCGGTGGCCTCCGTGGCGCGCCGTTCCCCGTTGATGATCAGGGGATGGGTGGCGCCCAATCGACCCGGGGCGGTCGCCACCGCCTCCTCGAACGAGGCGTTCAAGTCCTCGTTGTCCGCCGACATCGTCGCATAGGTGACCTTCAGTGCCATGCGGGGGCCTCCGTCTCCGATCTCGTAAAACCGACCATATCAACTGTCGAGAGGGAGAGGGCAGTTCCGGTCTGGATAGGTCGATAGGCCGGTGCGCAGAGGGCGGTTATCTGCCGAAAAGCTCCTCATGGTCACTGTGAACTCCGGCACCCTTCGTGCCGCCCAGACCGACGTGGCGCGTGTGCACCGCCGTGTGGTTCGAGTGGGTGCGGCGGCAGCCTGGTTCAGCGCCGCGGTTTTTCTGCTGGCGGGGTTTGCCACCGGCAACGATGGCCTCTTCATCCAGTCGGTCGGCCCCATGATCGCTGCCGGCTTCATGACCGCACAGATCATGCTCCACCGCGAGGACGGGTCGGCGGCGCTTCTCGTTTCTGCAATCGTCCTGGTTGCGACCAATGCCCTAGTGGGCATCGACGAGACCCTGCTTCCATCCGCTCTGGCCCTGGTCGCGATCAGCTCGGTCGGGATGCTTTTCGTCATCCAGAACCAGCTCTCGGTGCTGCTGGGTGTGGGTCTGCTCCTGATCGTCACTCCTCAGCTGTGGACGGACGATCTGAGAGCGGCACTCGCGTTGGGTCTGGTCATGGGGCTGAGCTTCGCGGTGACATCCGTTGCTTTCACCACTGTTCGCAATGCAGCGACCGCGCATAACGAGCGTTTCAGGATCTTGTTCGACCGATCACCGACCGCGGTCCTCGAGGAGGATTGGTCCGAGGCTGCGGCATACGTTCGGTCCGAGTACGCCGGGCGCCCGGAGCGAATCCGCCAGTTCCTGCTCTCCTATCCCGAAGTGGTGCGCAACGCCGTCAGTCGGGCCCAGATCGTCAGGGTCAACCAGGCAGCCCTCGACCTCCTCGAGGCAAACGGGCCTGAGGACCTCCTCGGATGCCGCGAGGCCTCTTCGGTCAACCGAAGCAACATGGACTCTTTTGTCGACGCCCTCGTCGCCCTCTATCAAGGCCGTGAGATCTTCGAGCACGAGTTCTTCACCCATACCTTCCGGGGCAGGCCGGTGTGGCTTCAGGCGCGCTGCGTCGACAACACCTCGGGGGCCAACCCGGACTCGGTGATGGTGGCCCTTGCCGATATCTCCCACCTTCGGGCGCGAGAAGAAGCTCTCGCCGATCTGATAAGGGCCAAGGACGCCTTCATCGCTTCAATCAGCCATGAGTTGCGGACCCCACTCACCGCTGTTGTGGGCCTCAGCGCGGAGATGACCGCTGGTGCGATGAGCCAGAAAGAGAAGGATGAGTTGATGCAACTCATCCTCGATCAGTCGAGAGAGATGACCTTCATCGTCGAGGACCTGTTGGTTGCGGCCCGCGCCGAGATCGGAACCGTCTCGGTGGAGTTGGTTCGGGTCGATCTCCTCGCCGAGGTCAACGCAGCTTTGGAGAGCGTCGATGTCGGCTTGCAGCCCCTGCCGGAGTCTTTGCCCACCGTGTTGGCCGATCCGGCCCGGGTTCGCCAGATCCTGCGCAACCTGCTGACGAATCTCAATCGGTATGGGGGATCGAGTCGGCGGGTCATCGGTGCCGAGAAAGGGGGGCGGGCCTGGGTGGAAGTCCGCGACGACGGGGCCGGGGTGTCACCAGTGGACAGCGAGCGCATTTTCGAGCCCTACTCGTCTGCCCATACCGGTGTCACCGGCTCCGTGGGTCTGGGTCTCTCGGTCGCCCGCCAACTGGCCGAGCTCATGGGTGGCTCCTTGACCTACCGGCGTGACCAGGGCGAGAGTGTCTTCCGCTTAGAGCTGCCGCTTGCGGACATCCCGGTATTCGAGGGTTCGATTGCCGATCGCGACCACACCGGAGGTCTCAAACAGGCCATAGCCCACTAGTGTCTCCCGCCGGATGCCTGGGTCCGTGTCGCTCTTGTACTGGCCACTCCTCGTGGTGGCGGCCTACTTCTTGGGGTCGATCCCGTTCGCCCAGGTTCTAGGGCGTCTCAAAGGGGTCGATCTTCGTGTCGCCGGTACCGGCAACGTCGGCGCCGGCAATCTCACCAAGACCGCGGGTGTCGGCTGGGGGCTGGCGGCGGGCCTGCTCGACGGGTTCAAGGGTCTCATCCCGGTTCTCATCGCCAAGGAGATGGGTTTGGGGCCGGGCGCCTCAGGCTTGGCCGGTCTGGCGGCGGTGATGGGGCACAACTGGTCGATCTTCATCCGAGGGCGCTCGGGACGCGGACTTGCCACCTCGGTAGGGGTTATCACCGCATTGGATCCGGTCCTTCTCGTCTGGACCACCGGATGGGCTGTCGCCGGATGGAAGATCGGCGGGGGGGTTGCCGGGTTCTTGGGTTGGGGCCTGCTCCCGATCGTGGCGATCGCAATGGGTCGGCTGCCAACCGAGTACCTGTTCCTACTCTTCCTCTCCGGTGTGCTCATGGCGCGGCGAGTCCAGGGCAACCCCGAGAGTGAGAGGGGAGTCAGGCCATCATTGCGACGGGCCGTCTTCGACTCCGATCCGGGCGATCACGACTTCCCACACACGGTGGACGAGCCGCTAACCCCGTGAGCCCGAAGCGGGTTGCCATCATCGCCGGGATCTCGGCGGTCGTGTACATCGGCGTCGCCGTTTTCGTCTTCGACAACTTCGGGGGGAAGTTGCCGCCGATGAGCCCGGTGGCCTGGGCCCTGGTGGGAGCGGCGGCCTTCGTCCAGATCAGCGCCCAATGGTTCTTCGGTCTCCTCTTCAAGGAATCCGTCGAGGAAGCCGGTGGGTCGCTGCGGGCGACCAGCGCTTTCAGGGGGGCCCTGGTCGGGGCGGGGGTGGCCCGTCTCATCCCTGCGGGTGGGGCGATAACCCCGGTCGCCATGGCCTGGACGGTCCGCGACGAGGAGAAGGCGACCACGGGTGCCGCCATCCGCACCGTTCTCCTCAACTATGCCGCCCTGCTCATCATGACCGGCGTCGGATTGCTGATCGCCCGTCCCCGTGAGAGTGCTCAGTTCCTCTCGGTCAGCCTCGTCGTCCTGGCGCCTTTCGTGCTCGCCGCTGGTCTGTTGCTGATGTTCGGTTCCGGCAAACTCGGCTCACTCTCTCGCTTCTTGCCCCAGTCCATCCGCAAGCGACTCGACGCCTCGATGATCGACCATCTCCCCGGGCTCCAGTCCCAGTTCTACATCTGGGCACGGATCGTGCTCGAGGCATCCGCGCTGGGGTTGGTGATGCACGCCTTCGGGATCGATGTCGGCATCTTCCAGGTGGCGGCGGCCTTCGGGGTCTCGTCGCTCGCCGGGGGGCTCCCGGGAACCCCGGGGGGGCTCCTGGTCACCGAGGGCAGCCTCGTTTTCATACTCACTGCCTACGGATTTGCGGCGGCGACCACGTTGGCGCCGGTGCTGGTGTTCCGCATCGTGTCCTACTGGCTCCCGGCCGGGCTCAGCCTCCTCGCCGGAGGATCGACGTTCCTCGCATCACCCGAGGCCAAAAAGGCGGCCGCCGAGGCGACCTGAGCGACGGTTAGCCTTGTCGCATGGCCGACAGCGTCACCTTCAACCTCCTCAATCAGGATGGGGAGAGCGTGTCTTCCACCGACTTCGCCGGTCGCCGTCTCGTCATGTTCTTCTATCCGGCAGCGATGACCCCTGGGTGCACCCTGGAGTCGTGTGAGTTCCGGGACAGCTATCAGGAGTTCACCGCAGCCGGCTACGACATCGTCGGGGTGAGCCCTGATCCCCCTTCCCGCAACGCCAAGTTCCGGGAGAAGGAGGGCCTCAATTTCGACCTTCTCTCCGACGAGGACCACGCCCTGGCCGAGGAGTTGGGGGCTTGGGGCGAGAAGAAGTCTTATGGCAGGACCAGCGAGGGGCTGATCCGGTCCACCTTGGTGATTGGCCCTGACGGCGCCGTGGAGAAGGCCTACCGCAACATCAAAGCGGCCGGCCACGTGGCCCGGGTCAAACAGGACCTCCTGGGCTGACGGGACGGCTCTCCCCGATTTCGACCCCGGTCATCTCCTCCAGTGCCTTGACCAGGGCGTGGTTTCCCTCCTGTCCCAATCCACGGGTCTGGAGCGCTCGATAGAGCTGGAACACGAGGGCCACCCCCGGCAAGGGGACCCCCAACTCATCGGCGGTCTCGAGGACCAGACGGAGGTCCTTTTGTTGGAGATCGATGGTGAATCCGGGCCGCCAGTCACGGACGATCATCTGTGGGCCGCGATTGGAGAGCATCCATGAGCCTCCGGCGCCACCCTCGACTGCTGCGATCGCCGTGGCCAGGTCGATGCCCGCCGCCTCACCCAGGAGCAAAGCCTCCGATACCGCCAATTGGTTCACCACCACCAGCGCCTGGTTCATCAGTTTCACCAACTGCCCGGACCCGGGCGCTTCGCCGGCATGCACGATCGACTTGGAGTAGGAGTCGAGGAAAGGCCTCACCACTTCCAGGGATGGGGCTGGCCCGCCGACCATGATCACCAGGGTGCCATTGACTGCCCCCTCCGATCCGCCAGACACCGGGGCATCCAGCCAGGAGACGCTTCGCTCCCCGGCCCGGGCTGCGAAGGCCCTGGTGGCACTGGGCGAGATGGTCGAGTGGTCCACGATGATGGCTCCGTCACGAAGGCCGTGGATGACCCCCGACTCGCCGAACACGACTTCCTCGACATCGGGGGTGTTGGAGACACAGATCATCACTACGTCGCTTTGCTCGCCGAGGTCCTGGGGGCTGAGCGCAATGTCACACACGAGGTCCACTGCCTTCTCCGGAGTGCGATTCCAGACGGTCAGCGGATTCCCGGCAAAGAGCAGATTGGCTGCCATCCCGTGACCCATGATTCCGAGGCCGATGAATCCGAGACGTGTCATGGTCGTTGACAATAGGACTCTGCTAAACCCGGGGAGTCATGCCTCACGACCGACTCGATGCCACCCTCAGCGAGGAAGTCGAGGCGCTCCGCGCCGCGGGCACCGACAAGGGATCGGAGTCGGTGATAACCGAGGTGATACCGGCCGCCGGTGACAGGGGTCTCCGGTTTCACCTTGCCGGCTCGGACCTGGAGTTCATTCGCATGAACTCCAACGGCTATCTAGGGCTTGCCCGTCATCCGCTGGTGGTCGCCGCCGAGGAAGCCGCAACTCGTGACTTCGGCGCCGGTCCGGGCGCGGTCCGATTCATCTCCGGGACCTATCAGCCCCACGTCGATCTGGAGGCCAGGCTCGCCCGTTTCCATGGTCGGGACAGGTCGATGATCTTCTCATCGGCTTACGCCACGGTGGTTTCGGTCTTGACCTCGCTGATCACTCCGGAGACCGTGGTCCTCTCAGACGAGTTGAACCACAACTGCATCATCAATGCCCTTCGTTTGGCCCGCCCCGCCGCGCGGGAGGTCTATCGCCATCTCGACTTCGACGAGCTGGCCCAGGCCTTGGGAAAGGCTCGCGGCTCGGGACAACGGGCGGTCGTGGTCACGGACGGGGTGTTCTCGATGCGCGGTGACCACGCCGACCTGGCGGTGCTCCAGGAAGTGGCTCGCGCCCACGACGATGGGTTTTCGGAGAACGTGGTGGTGGTCGTCGATGACTCCCACGGGGTGGGGGCCTATGGCGCCACGGGGCGAGGAACCGAAGAGGTGACCGGGTCGGGCCCTGTGGACGTCCTGATCGGGACGCTGGGGAAGGGTTTCGGGGTCAACGGCGGGTATGTGACCGGAAGCGAGGACCTGATCTCCTATTTGAGGGAGAAGGCACCGATGTACATCTACTCCAACCCGATCACGGTGGGGGAGGCCGCCGCCTCCATCGCCGCTCTCGATGTTGTCGACTCCGCTGAGGGAAGGGCGATGCTGGGTCATCTGGCCGCGATGACTTCGAAGTTCGAGAAAGGTCTGATCGATCTCGGATTGGAAATCATCCCAGGGCCCCACCCTGTGGTCCCGCTGATGGTGAGGGATACCGAGCGGACCTCGGCGTTGGTGAGCCATCTGTTCGCCAACGGGGTACTGGCCACCGGTCTCAACTACCCGGTGGTGCCGCAAGGGGACGAGGAGATCAGGTTCCAGGTCAACGCCGACCATACCGAGGCCGATATCGATGTTGTCCTGGAGGTGTTGGGGAGCCCTTGGGGGGCCAGAACGAATGGATGGGTCAGGATTCGTCTTCTTCTTAACCCGCCTCGACCACCACCAACACGGTCTCCGCCTCCACTTGTTGGCCGGGGATCGCCTCGACCGATGCGACAGTCCCTGGCCACGGGGCACGCAGGGTGTGCTCCATCTTCATCGCCTCGAGTACCACCAGGGTCTGGCCCTCCTCGACGCGGTCTCCAACCGCTACCTCGACCTTGATGACCCGGCCCGGCATCGGGGCATGAAGAGAGCCGGGGTCCTCTTCGATTTCGGTCCCGGCGAAGCGAGGCAGCTCCTCGAGCGCGAGCGGTCCGCTGGGACCGTCCACGTAACGAGTCGTTTCGAAGCGGTCGACGGCGAACGCCGAAATCTCCCCGTCGAGCTCGAGCTCGACGAGGCTCGGGGTCTGAGAGATCACGGTCAGGCCCTCCACGCCGACCATCCGGAGCCCATCGCGCGCAATCTGGTACTCGACCTCGATCTCAATGGTCTCCCAGCCATACACCACCCTCTGCGGTTGGCTTGGCGAGTTGCGCCAACCGGGCCCGATCGTGCCGAGTACCGGGGCCTGCTGGCCCCGATGCAACCGATCCGCGATGGCGACGGCGACCGCGGCGAGACGGGCTTCGACCTCGGGGACCAGGGGGGAAGCCAAGGTTCTCAGGTCGTGAGCGTCCAGGAAGCTCGTGTCGATTGCTCCGGTCACATAGTCCTCGTGCTCCAAGACCCGAACCAGTAGCTCGCGGTTGGTGACAGGGCCATGGATCCAGGCGTGTCGCAGCGACTCGGCCAGGGCCGACGCGGCCTCGGCGCGGGTAGGGGCATGGGCGATCACCTTGGCCAGCATCGGGTCATAGTGGACCGAGACCGTTGAGCCGTCCTCGACCCCGGAGTCGACCCGAAGCCCGGGCCGATCGGGGAACGAGAACCGATGGAACCGCCCGGCTGCCGGGAGGAAATCGTGGGCCGGGTCCTCCGCATAGAGCCGGGCCTCGATGGCATGACCCGAAATCGAAGGAGTCAATGCCTCGGCCGGTAGAGGCCGGCCGTTGGCGACATCGATCTGGAGACGCACCAGGTCGAGACCGGTGATCATCTCGGTCACCGGATGCTCGACCTGGAGCCGGGTGTTCATCTCCAGAAACCAGAACTCGCCGTCCTGGAACAGGAACTCGACGGTCCCCGCTCCTACATAGTCCGCGGCCCTGGCCACGGCCACGGCCGATGCACCCATGCGATTGCGCAGCCCCTGGTTGACAGCCATCGAAGGGGACTCCTCGATGATCTTCTGATGTCTCCTCTGGATGGAGCATTCCCGCTCGTGAAGGGAGACAACGTTCCCGTGGCTGTCAGCGAACACCTGGATCTCGATGTGACGTGGCGCCTCCAGGTATTTCTCCAGGAAGACCGTGTCGTCACCGAACGAGGCTGCCGCCTCGCGTTTCCCAGCAGCGATGGCTTCGTCGAGGTCCTCCCTGGAATCGACCACCCTCATTCCCTTGCCTCCTCCACCGGCGCTCGCCTTGACCAGGACCGGGTAGCCGAAGGCTGTGGCCGCCGCTGCGATCGCCTCGTCATCGAGCCCGGTCAAATCGACACCGGGAAGGATGGGGACTCCTACCTCTGCCACCAGACGCTTTGAGGCGAGTTTGGATCCCATGACCTCGATGGCCGCAGGCGGAGGGCCGATCCAGACAAGACCCGCTGTAACCACCTCCCGGGCGAACTCCGGGTTCTCGGCCAGGAACCCATAGCCGGGATGGATGGCGTCTGCACCCGACTCGTCGGCGGCAGCCAACACCCCGCCCACGTTCAGATAGGTCTCGACGGGGGTCGAGCCCGGAAGGTTCACCGCCGAGTCGGCTTCGGAGACATGTGGCTCACTGGCATCCGAGTCCGAGTAGACTGCCACCGTCTCTATCCTCATGTCGCGACAGGTGCGGAACACGCGCCGGGCGATTTCGCCCCGATTGGCTACCAGGATTCTCCGGATCATCGGTCGGGAGAGGGTACCGGTGGAAACCTTTTCCGAGTCCTGGGCGTCATAACTGTGTCGTCCTAATCGAAAAAAGGAGTCGCGCCCAAATGAGCGACACACAGGTCAGGGAAAAAGAGATAGTCCAGAAACCGATACAGGTGCCAAGACGTAGATGGGGCATCCTTAAGATCTCCATAGTCCTCGGAGTCGTCGCCCTGTTTGTCGTCATCGGGATGGCGGCTGTTGCAGGTTTCCGTGGTGTCATCGACGCCATTCCCACCCCCGGGGATTTGGCCGCGGTATTCGAACCGGAGCCATACGAGGACATCGGCCCGGTCGTGATCAGCTCGATCCGGGATTTGTCCAACCTGACAACTGTCGAGACGGTGCAGTACACGATTGTCGACAAGGGCACCGACCGGGGCTGGCTGGACTGGGCCCGAGGTGACAGTCTCCAGCTTTTCGCTGTTGCCAGGATCGGCGCCGGTATCGATCTGAGTCAGGTATCTGTGCGGAATGTGTCGCTGGACAGCGACGGCGTGGTCGAGATCAGTGTTCCGGCGGCGGAGATCCAGTACGTGTCGGTCGACAACGAGGCGACCCAGATCCTCGACCGTGAGACTGGCCTCTTCACCAAGGGCGATCCCCGGCTGGAGACGGATGCCAGGCAGGTGGCGGAGGAAGTCCTGGTCCAAGGCGCTCTCGACGACGGTCTGCTGGTGGAAGCCGAGGCCAACGCCCGGAGCGTCCTCACCGACTTCCTGATGGGTCTCGGCTATCGGGACGTGGTGGTCGAGTTCACCGGCTGAGACTTGGAGACCACCGAGATATCGGTCCGAACCGGGGATCGACCTTCGGTGGTGGACATCACCGCCGAAGTGGCCGGGTTCGCTCAGGGTCGTGGTGACGGGTTGCTCTCCATCTTCGTACCCCACGCCACCGCGGGCGTGGCCATCATCGAGACCGGGGCGGGAAGCGACAACGATCTTCTCGGCACCATTGACGAACTGTTGCCGGCAACCGATGGGCGTTGGCGTCACAACCACGGCAGTGCCGGTCATGGACGGGACCACGTTTTGCCCGCCTTCATCGCGCCCAGCATCACGGTCCCGGTAGTCAACGGTCGCCCGGAGCTGGGAACCTGGCAGTCGGTGGTCCTGGTCGATACCAACGTCGACAATCACACCCGCCGGGTTCGGCTGTCCTTCATCGCCGGCTGACCCGGCACCACCCTCTTTCAGATACGAGCTTTGGATCAGAGAATCTGGCTCAGAAAGAGCTTGGTGCGGTCTTCTTGGGGGTTGGTAAAGAAATGCTCGGGGGTGCCTACCTCGACGATCTCGCCTTCAGCCATGAACACCACCCGGTTGGCCACGGCCCTGGCAAAGCTCATCTCGTGGGTGACGACGATCATCGTCATCCCACCCTCGGCGAGCTCGACCATGACGTCGAGCACTTCTTTGATCATCTCCGGGTCGAGGGCCGAGGTTGGCTCGTCAAAAAGCATCACTTTGGGTTGCATGGCCAGGGCGCGGGCGATGGCCACCCGTTGCTGCTGACCCCCTGAGAGCTGACCTGGGTATTTGCGGGCCTGTTCGGGGATCTTGACTCGCTCCAGTGTCTGCATTGCAAGGGTCTCAGCCTCCTTCTTGGGCAACTTCCGCACCTGATGCGGAGCGAGTGTGACGTTGTCGAGCACGGTGAGGTGCGGGAACAGATTGAACTGCTGGAAGACCATCCCTGTCTCCCGGCGCACCTCCTGGATGTTGCGCAAATCGTCTGAGACCTCGACGCCGTCAACAACAATTCGTCCTCGGTCGTGCTTCTCCAGGCGGTTTATACACCGGATGAGGGTGGACTTGCCCCCACCCGAGGGGCCGATGACGACCACCACCTCCTGCAACCCGACGCTCATGTTGATGTCCTTCAGGGCATGGAAGTGTCCGAAGAACTTGTCGACTCCCACCAACTCGATGATGGCGTCACCCGTGGTCCGGGTTGCATCCGAGTAGACGGACTGCGGTGTCATCGCTCACCAACTCCCAACTTCCTCTCCAGCCTCCGCGCCTCGCGCGACATCGTGTACGAGCCCACCCAGAACACCAGCCCGGCGAACGCCAGTGTCAGCACGAACAGGCCCTGACCCAGGAAGTCCGGCTGTGAGTTGACGATGAAGGTTGCGTCGAGAAGCTCGGTGACACCGAGGATGGCCACCAGGGTGGTGTCCTTGAACAGGCTTATGAACTGTCCCACCATGGCCGGAATCGTCGCTCGTAGCGCTTGGGGGAGCACGATGAGCCGCATCGTCCTCCATGCGGGCAGGCCCACAGCCTGTGCCGCCTCCACTTGACCACTGGGGACTGCCTGGAGTCCGCCGCGGATTACCTCGGCGATATAGGCGGACTCGAACAAAACTATGGCGATGAGCATCCGGGTGACGAAGCCGGGTCTCAAGTCCCTGGGAAGCAGGAATCCGAGGGCCAAGAAACCGGCGAGGAGAAGGGTGATCAGGGGAACACCACGGATGAACTCGATGTAGGCCACCGAGATGGTCTTCACCACAGGGAACGACGACCGTCGGCCCAAGGCGAGGGCCAGACCGAGCGGAAAGGCGAACATGATCCCGGCAACGGTGAGGAAGAGGTTGAGCTGGAGCCCACCCCAGTCCTCCCAGCCCACTCCACCGAACCCGGCCAAGGCAAGATACGCCCCCAGGATGAGCAAGATCGCCAACAACCAGGTCCAACGCCTGACCCAACGTGGCTGCGCTCGACCCAGGTAGTACGCCCCGAGACCGAGCGAGGCCGCGGCCACGGTGAGCAACGTCGGGGTGATGGTGGTCGTGAAGCCGAGGATGATGATCACCAGTGCGATCAGGGGCCAGAATCGGAGGAGGATCTGGCGAAACGTGGTGGCGGCGTACGGCAAACCGGCCTCCTCGGCCAGGTCCCTGGCACCGGCCGCAATCGACCCGGCCATCAGCCCGATGAGGATCGCGATCAGGAAGGTCGTCAGCCAGGGCCGCCAAAGCAGATCGACCGGGAACTGCCCGACCATGAAAAGTCGCAGGTTGACCCTTACGATCTCGAAATCGGCGCCGAGCAGGCCAGGCACCAGGGCCACCAACGCCCAGACGAAGACCCCTCCGAGAACCAGGGTGAGCAGCGTGTTGTACCAGGTGTTGAACAGGTTTTTCATGGCCCAGTCCCACGGACCCCGTGCCGGTTCCACCGCGATCTGTGTCTCGTCGACGACGGGTGCTTCGATCGTCATCTTGTCACCAGTTGCAGACGCCGGTTGACCAGATTGACCACCAGCGAGATGGTGAGGGAGAACGCCAGATAGAGCGCCATGAGAATGGCGATCATCTGCGGGGCCGGCTGACCGTTTCCGATCGTCTGGAAAGTGATCCTCGTGATCTCGGCGTATCCGATGGCGATGGCCAGAGAGGTGTTCTTGGTGAAGTTGAGGTACTGGCTGATGATTGGCGGGATGGCGATACGCATGGCCTGGGGCAGCACCACGTGACGAAGCCTCTGGAAGGAGGTGAGGGCGAGGGCGTTGGACGCCTCGGTCTGGCCCTTGGGGACGGCGAGGATGCTTCCCCTGACGATCTCGGCCACGTGGGAGGCGGTGTAGAGCGCAAGAGCCGCCAGCACGGCAAAGTATGAGGCCAGCCCGACATACCCACCCACGAGTGCCCGACCGTCGAGCACAGGTCGTGACAGGCCGATCGGGCCACCGAGAGCCAGAAAGCCAACGAGCCCGACACCGATCAGCAGACCGAGTGACCAAAGGACACGGTGGTGTGACTTACCGGTTCGATCCGATCGACGGGTTCGCCAAGACCACACACCGATTGCAAGGGCGAGGGCGACCGCCAGGATCCAAAGGAAGGGCCCAAAGTTGGGTTGGGCGGTGAGTCCGACCACCGCGAGGTAGCGGTTGTTGATGATGACGAGGTCGGCGATGTTGATGGACTCCTGAAGAACTGGGAGACGCAGAATCACGGCGTTGAAAGCGAAGAAGATGATCAGCAGCGGCGGAATGTTGCGCAGCACCTCCACGTAGAGCCCGGCGGCCTTGGCAACCAGCCAGTTCGTAGAGAGACGGGCGATGCCTACCACGAGTCCGATGACGGTGAGAACGGGGATACCCACGACGACGAGGGCGAGTGTGTTCTTGACCCCGACGAGCAAGCCGCGCCAGATGGCGGCTCCCGGGCTCAGATCGGAACCTGCGATGTCGACCCCGAGCGGTTGGGTGAGGAAGTCGAAATCGGTGGGGAGTCCGGCGGTGCGCAGGTTGTTGGTCAGATTGAACCACAGCACATAGGCCACGATGCCGACAACGGCTATCGCCACCACCTGGGCGACCACACGCAGGACGCGCAGATCGCGCCACAATGGCGGCCGCGTCCGCCGGGTCTCCTCCGCCACCGTCAAATGATCACCGCCGGGCCAAGGGGAGGTGGCCCACCATCTAGAGGACAGAGGGCCACCCCCGATTCGATCATCTATCAGCGATAAGGCGGTGCGTAGAGCAATCCGCCATCTCTCCACTGGGCGTTATATCCGCGCTCCAGACCCAGTGGCGTGTCCGGGCCGACGTTGCGGTCGTAGATCTCGCCGTAGTTGCCTACAGCCGCGATCACTTGTGCCGCGAAGTCGGTGGGCAACCCGAGACCGGGGTCGAACGGTGCAGTGCCGGCGTCGGTGGTCACCTCGAGTCCCAGGAAGTTTCTGATCCCGGCATCCTCGGTATCGGTGAAGGTGCCCACGTTGGTGGAATCGATCCCGAATTCCTCGGCCTGAATAGTGGCAAGGATGATCCAGTCGACCGCTTGGGCCCACTGTGAGTCACCGTCGAGCACCGCCGGGCCCAGCGGCTCTTTGGAGAAGGTCTCCTCGAGGATGACGAGGGCCTCTGGACCTCCCTGATCCTCAGGCCATGCCGAGCGCACCCCGGCGAGCTGGGACTTGTCCGAGGTCCAGCCGTCGCATTGCCCCTCAATGAAGGCCGCCTGAATCAGCGGATTCTCGTCGAAGGTGAGCGGGGTGTAGTTGATCCCGGCCATCCTCGTGGTCAGGTTCAACTCGGTGGTCGTCCCCGACAGCACGCAGATGCTGGTGTCGGTCATATCGTCGATCGAGGTGAATCCGCTGTCGGCGGCAACCATCATCCCCTGGCCGTCGTAGAACGTGGTGGTGAGGAAGGTTGCTGCTAAACCCCCGTCCCGGCTGGAGGTGAACGTCGTGTTCCGCACCAGAACGTCGATTTCACCGGACTGCAGGGCGGTGAACCTCTGCTCGGCCGTCAGGTCGACGAACTCCACGGCGTCGGGGTCACCCAGGACTCCTGCGGCGATGGCGCGGCAGAAGTCGATATCGAAACCGGTGTGCTCCCCCGCCGCGTCGACGAACCCGAACCCGGGTACTGCGTTGTTGACACCGCAGAGAAGGCTGCCCCGGCTCTGCACCTCGGCTAAGAGGCCGCCGACCGGCGTCCCGGCGGCGGTTGTCGTGGTTCCCTCACCACCCGTGGTAGTCGAGGTCCCTTCGCCGGTGGGTCCTTCGACGCCGGCGGTGGTCGTGGTGTCGGCTGCCTCCGTACAGGCGCCGAGTATCAGCATCAGAGCGGCAACCGCCGCAAATAGCTTGCTTGCTCTCATTGCTTCCTCCATTTCTCGCTTCACGAGCGTCAGGGGAGAGACCCCTGTTGCACGCAATCGACCCTAGCCCGAGGGATCAAGGGGAGTCGCCGGATGGCACCGCTTCACATCCGGAAGACGCCGAAGCGATCGGTGCCGACCACTGGCCCGGAGTGAGTCGCGGAGAGGGAAATCCCAAGCACGGTGCGGGTGTCCCGAGGGTCGATGAGACCGTCGTCGCGGACCCGTGACGTGGAGTAGTAGGCCTGCTCCTCGTGCTCGATCTGGGTCTCGATCTCGAGCCGCCGGCGCTGGTCCTCCTCCTCGTCGAAGGGCTCGCCCCGGGCCTCGGCGGCCTGACGGGCGATGATCGACATCACCCCGGCGAGCTGTTTCGGTCCCATCACCGCCACCTTGTGACCCGGGTAGCCGAAGACAAAACGCGGGTCATAGGAGCGTCCTGACATCCCGTAATTGCCCGCCCCGTAGGACACCCCGGCCATGATTGAGATGTGCGGCACCTCGGAGTTGGCGACGACGTTGACCATCTTCGCTCCGTCCTTGATGATCCCCCGCTGCTCGTACTCCTTACCCACCATGTACCCGGTGGTGTTGTGGATGAAGATGAGCGGGGTGTCGTAGCGGTTGCAGAGCTGGATGAACTCGGTCGCCTTCTGTGCCTCTTCGGAGAAGATCACACCCTGCTGGTTGGCGACGACACCCACCGGGAATCCGTGGATCGAGGCCCAGCCTGTCAGGATCGAGGCCCCGTAAACCGCTTTGTACTCCTCGAACCGGGAGCCATCGACCGTGCGGGCCAGGACCTCCCGCATGTCGAAGGGGACACGGAGATCGTGGGAGATGACGCCGAGGATGTCGTCGATGTCGTGGACCGGCTCGTCAGCCGGTTTGGTCGGTCCGTACCCCTGCTTTCGCCAGTTGAGGTGGGACACGATCTCCCGGCCCATCCGGATCGCCTCCTGCTCGTCTTGGGCGAAGTAGTCCGAGAGTCCCGAGACCTTGGAGTGCATCTCCGCCCCCCCGAGCTCCTCATCGGTCGATTCCTCACCGGTCGCCATCTTGACCAGCGGCGGACCACCGAGGAAGACCTTGGCCCGATCCTTGACCATCACCGAGTAGTCGCACATCGCCGGGAAGTAGGCGCCTCCCGCCGTCGAGCTGCCAAAGACCAGGGCGAGGGTCGGGATTCCTTGTTTGGAGAGCCGGGTGAGGTTGCGAAACCACTTGCCGCCGACGATGAACACCTCGGCTTGATCAGGAAGATCGGCGCCTCCTGATTCGACGAGATTGATCAGGGGGAGCCGGTTCTCGCAGGCGATGTCCATGATGCGAAGGGTCTTGGCCACCGAGTAGCGGTTCATCGACCCCGCCTGGCTGGTCGGGTCATGGGCGAGGATGGCGCATTCCACTCCCTCGACCACCCCGATCCCGGTGACGACGTTGGCGCCGAGGTTCTTGTCGGTGCCCCAGGCGGCCAGAGTGGACAACTCGAGGAAGGGAGCGTCGCGGTCGAGAAGCAGCTCGATCCGCTCCCTGGCCAGCAGCTTGCCCCGTTCGCGGTGACGTGCGACGTATTTCTCGCCACCACCCTGGCGGGCCTGCTCCATGAGGGACTCGAATTCGGCCAGCTTCGCCTCCATGGAGGCGCGGTTGGCCCGGTACTCCTCGGAACGGGGATCGACCTTGGTGGTCAGTACCTGCATCTGGTCAGTCGAGGGTAGTTGTCACCCGTGTCGACGGCCCGGTCGATCAGCCCTCGTAGAGGGCCTCGGCGTTGTAGGGCTCGATCATGATGCACTCGCCCGGGCATTCCTCGGCCGACTCCAGCGCATCCTGGATCAAGGCGTCGGGGATGCGAGCCATCCCCCGGGGGCCGTCGGGGGCCTGTTCGCCGTTGAAAACCACCGTTCGGTCGAAGTACTTGGCTTCTTCCTTCACCACCCACAACCCGTCGTCGCGCCCTACGAACACGTCCGGGGTGATCTCTTCACAGATGCCGTCTCCGGTGCACAGGTCCTGGTCGATCCAGACCATGAGCTTGGTCTCTTTGGCCATGTCACCAAACTAGGCGATTTCCGGGCTTGTGTCAGAATCCACAATATGGAAGTACTCGACAGGCTCGGTCCGATGCAAGGTGAGGAGATCGGGGTCAGCGACTGGATGAAGATCACCCAGGAGCGGGTTGATGCCTTTGCCGAAGCGACGGGTGACCATCAGTGGATCCACGTCGACCCGGCGCGGGCAGCCCAGGGGCCCTTCGGGGGGACCATCGCCCATGGCTTTCTCACCTTGGCGCTCACCGTGCCCCTCGCCGCAGAGCTGGAGCTGGATGTCGGCGAGCCCAGGATGGCCATCAACTATGGGCTGGAGAAGGTGCGTTTCCCTGCTCCCGCCCCGGTCGGGGGGCGGATTCGGGCCCGGGTCATGCTGGTCGGGGTGTCCGAGGTCCCCGGGGGGATCCAGGTCAACCGTCAGGTCACGATAGAGGTCGAGGGCAGTGAGAAGCCGGCCATGGTCGCCGAGACGGTGAGCCGGTACTACTACTGAGTGTCTCAGACGTAATTGGGAGCAACAGGTCCGTATGTGACCCCTCACGGTCCCAATTACAGGGAGGGCGACCACAATCAGGTCATGACCCACCCGGCATCGCTGGCACCGAACCGGGCAGCCCCGACCAGGGCTGTGTACGCTAAACGCACATGTGGGCGCTTTGCGAACAAGTTGGCCCAACCCCTGCCGGCAGAGACAACCTCTCCTAGGAGATGACCGACATCCCCAACCGTACCCAGGTTGCGATCATCGGCGGAGGCCCAGCGGGCTCGCTCCTCGCTTGTCTGCTCCACCAGAAGGGAGTGGAAAGTGTGGTCCTGGAGCTGCGGACCCGAGACCATGTTCTGAGCAGGGTTCGCGCCGGTGTCCTCGAGTACGGAAGCGGGGAGGTCCTCAGAAAGGCCGGTCTGGGTGGCCGCATGGACACACAGGGCTTCATCCACAAGGGTGTCAACCTCGCGTTCTCTGATGAGATGCTTCGAATCGACTTCGAGGGCCTCACCGGAAAGCACGTCATCATCTACGGTCAGACCGAGCTCCAGAAAGATCTCTACGACGCAATCGACCAGGCTGGCATCGAGCTCATCGACGAGGCCGAGAACGTCGTGATCGACGACATCGACACGAGGTCGCCACATGTCACCTACCAGAGGGATGGCGCGGCCCACACCATCGAGTGTGACTTCGTTGTGGGATGCGACGGTGTCCACGGTGTCAGCCGCGACTACATCCCTGCCTCGATCCAGCAGACCTTCGAGCGGCTGTACCCGTTTGTGTGGGTGGGGCTTCTATCCGCGACGCCCCCGGTCAACGACGAGCTGATCTACGCCAATTCTCCTGAGGGCTTCGCCCTTTGCTCGATGAGAAACGAGAATCTGAGCCGGTATTACGTGCAGGGATCCGCCCACGACACGCTGGAAGACTGGCCCGACGAGCGCTTCTGGCCCGCGCTCAAGGAGCGTCTGCCAAGAGAGACGGCGGAGCGCCTGGTCACCGGGCCTTCGATAGAGAAGCTCATCACTCCGCTGCGAAGCTGGGTGTCGGAGCCATTGAGCTTCGGCCGGCTCTTCCTGGCCGGGGACGCAGCCCACATCGTTCCTCCCACCGGCGCCAAAGGCCTGAACCTCGCCGTGTCCGACGTCGTGTATCTCGTCGAGGCCGTCACCGACTTCTACGAGAGCGGATCCACCACCAAGCTCGACGGGTACTCGGCTGCGGCGCTGTCCCGGGTGTGGAAGGCCGTACGCTTCTCCTGGTGGATGACCTCGATCATGCATCGCTTTCCTGGTGTCAGCGATGACTTCGATCGGAGGTTGCAGCGAACCGAGCTGGAGTACCTGTTCTCATCGGAGAACGCGCAGAGGGCCATGGCGGAGAACTACGTCGGCTTGCCCTCATGACTCCCCAGGGCTCGATCAAGGAAGGTGATGAGATGAGCTCACACGAGCGGGGCATGGCCATTCGCAGGCAGGTTCTCGGCGCGGATCACGTCGACCGCGCCCTGGCGGCGACCACCGATCTGGATGCCGATTTCCAAGCCTGGATAACCGACAATGTCTGGGGCTATCTCTGGACCAGGCCCGAAATCGACCTGCGCGACCGGAGCATGGTGACCATTGCCATTCTCGGTGCCCTGAACCACGAGGAGCTCGAGCTGCATTTGCGGGCGGCTCGCAACACCGGAGTGAGACCGGAAGAGATCAGTGAAGTGCTGCTCCACGTGGCCGTCTATGCCGGCGTGCCGGCTGCGAACCGAGCTTTCAAGGTGATGAAGTCGATCTACGAGGAGACCGAGCAATGACGGAGCCCGTTGTCAGGCATTTCGGTCCCAAGGCTTACGCCGATCATCCACCTTTCAGCTATCCCGACTACCGGTCCACGGTCAAGAGGTCCCCGACCCACGCGCCCATCACGATTGTGGAGACTCTGTCTGAGAGCACCGGCCCCGGCCCGATCTGGTCGGAGATGGCAGAGGAGGATGCCGATCTGACCACCAATTCCGGAACAGGTGAGGCAGCCCTCGGGGAGCGCATAATCGTCACCGGCCGAGTCCTCGACGAGAGCGGGAATGGGGTCCCCGGCACGCTGCTCGAGATTTGGCAGGCCAATGCGTCCGGCCGGTATGTCCACTGGAGAGAGACCGCCTTTCCTGCCCCACTCGATCCCAACTTCCTCGGGGTCGGGCAGTGCCGCACCGATGGGGCCGGTGTCTACCGTTTCACCACCATCAAGCCCGGCGCGTATCCATGGGGAAACCACCCGAATGCCTGGCGACCAGCGCACATCCACTTCTCGGTGCTCGGCTCGGCGTTGGGTACCCGGCTTGTGACGCAGATGTACTTCCAGGGAGATCCTCTCCTTCCGCTCGACCCCATCTACAACTCGGCTCCGGCCCACTCGAGGGAGCGGATGATCGCGCACTACAACCACGAGGTCACCACCGACCATTGGGCGCTCGGATGGCGCTGGGACATTGTCCTTCGCGGCGAGTTAGCCACGCCGGCCGACGAGGACGAGACATGAGCGACAAGCTGGGCCAGACCCCTTCCCAGACGGTCGGACCGTACTTCTCGATGCGTCTCGGCGGACCTGGTCAGAACGTGGTCAGCTCGCCGGACGGGGCCGGTGAGCGGATCGTGATCACCGGGCGGGTCTTGGACGGTGATCGCAACCACATCGAGGATGCCTTGGTAGAGACCTGGCAGGCCAACCCGCTCGGCAGGTACAACCATCCTGACGACACGAGAGACCTCGACCTGGACCCGGGGTTCACCGGTTTTGCCAGGGCGATGTCCGACTTCGAAACCGGTACCTTTCGAATCGAGACCGTCAAGCCGGGGCGGGTTCCAGACATCGAGGGCGACTTCCAGGCGCCACACATCTCGGTCATCGTGCAGGCGAGGGGGATGCTCAACCCCGTCTTCACACGTATCTACTTCTCCGATGAGGAAGTGGCCAATGACGACGACCTCATACTCCGACAGGTCCCGCCGAACCGTCGCCAGACGTTGGTCGCTCGCGCCGTGGAGGGCACGGACCCCACGGAGTACGTCTTCGACTTGAAGTTCCAGGGGGAAGACGAGACGGTCTTCTTCGATTTCTGACGTCGAGAGCTCGAGATTGACCGACCTACCCACATTCGAGTCCGGCTTCTCCACCCCCGAGATGGGTGAGGTGTTCTCCGCAGCTGCCACTGTCGAGGCTTTCCTCGAGTTCGAGGCCGGGCTCGCACTGGCCCTCGCCGATGCCGGCCTGGCGCCGCCGGGGGAGGCCGAAGCCGTGGCGGCGTCCTGTCGCCAGCCCGTTGCCGATCCCGAGCGAATCCTCGCCGCCACCTGGGAACGGGGCACACCCATCATCGCCTTGGAGGAGGAGATCGGGGGGCGGCTCGCCAGCGACTCGGATAGACGCTGGTTTCACTATGGGGCGACCACTCAAGACGCGGTGGACACCGGTCACATGATCCAGGCCCGGGCGGCGCTTGTCGTTCTCGATGACCTGCTGGTCGGCGTGGCTCGTCGAATGCGAGACCTTGCCGAGGAGTTTCGGGATCAACCGCAGATCGGGCGCACCTTCCTCCAACAGGCGCGTCCGACGACGTTCGGATTGAGAGCCGCGGCGTGGCTCGACGAGGTCCTCGGCCACATCGAGAAACTCAGGGAGGAGCGTCTCCGGCTCAGGGTCCAACTGGGGGGAAGCGCGGGCAACATGGCGGCCTACGGAGGCGCCGCTACCGAGGTGCTCCTTGCCCTGGCGCGAGAGCTCGACCTGCAGGCGCCCGACATCGCATGGCATTCGAACCGTTCGCCAGTCTTCGACCTGGCACATGCCGTCGCGAGCTCGGCACACGCAATGGAGAAGGTCGCCGTCGACATCGCCTTGCTCGCCCAGAGCGAGGTGGCCGAGATCACCGTTCGTCCCGGTGGGTCGTCCAGCATGCCGGAGAAGCGCAATCCGATCGACGCAATACGCGGGAGGGCCGCGGCCGAGGCGTGCAAGGGCTTCGCGGCGATGATCACTACCTCCCCCGCCCACGAGCTGGACCGGGGCGTCGGAGCCTGGCACCTCGAATGGCTGGCCATTCCAATGCTGTTCCAGAGCGCGGCGGCAGCCGTGGAGGCTGTCGACGGCTGTCTGGCGAGCCTCGAGGTCGATACCGCGACCATGGATTCGAGAGTCGACCCCGGGGATCTGGAGTCACTGCGGGCGATCGATCCTCGCCAGATGAATCGGGTTTTTGCCCGCTTCGATCGAGTCGTTCTCTCTCAGTGACGGCGCTCGACGCCCGAACCGGGACCATCCGCTGGTCCGACTCCGGGGTCGGGGACCGGCCCACCCTGATCCTGCTCCACTCCGTGGGCACCGACCGAACCATGTGGGGGCCTCAGCTTGACGCACTGCACCGTGTTCGGCGCGTAGTGAATGTCGACCTGCCGGGTCACGGTGCCTCCTCGGCTCATCCAGGTCCTTACACCATTCATGACCTCGGCATGGACATCCTCGACGTCGCCGCGGCGTGCGGCGCGGCCGACTTCGACGTCTGCGGGATCTCGCTGGGTGGGCTCATTGCCCTGTGGCTGGCGAGCAATGCTCCCGGTGCCGTGTCGACGCTCATTGCCTGCAACACCGCGGCCCGTATTGGATCCGAGCGGTTGTGGTCCGAGCGGATCGAGGCTGTGGAAAGGGGCGGGATGGAGGCCGTTCGGGAGGCCGTTATATCCCGGTTCTTCGCCCCCGGGTTCGAACTGCGCTACCCGGGGGCGTTCGACACCGTGAACAGGGTCTTCGCCGAGATCGATCCCGTTGGATACGCCGGCTGCTGTGCCGCGCTGCGTGATGCCGACCTCACCGAAGCGGTGGCCGGGATCGTCAGCCCGACTCTGATAGTCGGAGGGGCCCTCGACGTGGCGACTCCTCCGGAACAGTCGGTCTGGCTACACGACCGAATCCCGGGCAGCACAGTCGAGGTGATCCCCGGTGCCGCCCATCTGTCAAACCTGGATCAGCCAGCCCTGTTCAACGGCATCGTGCTCGACATGCTCGCAGGTGATCGCTGAGTTCACGGTCCTGATCGCCGATGACCGAGCCTCATGCGCCCCAGACGTCGGCCGCAACTTCGACGGTGCGTGCGAGCTTGCGCCACTGATCTTCTTCGGTCAGCTCGTTCCCGTGGGCGGTCGACGAGAAGCCACATTGATGACTCAGCCCGCACTGGTCGAGGTCGATGTACTCGCCCGCCTCCTCGATCCGCCGCTTCAAGGCGGCTGCATCCTCCACCACCGGCTTCTTCGAGCTCATCAGGCCCAGGATCACCTGTTTGTCCCGCGGCACCAGCCGCAGGGGAGCAAAGTCACCGGAGCGCTCGTCGTCGTACTCGAGAAAGAACGCATCTACGTCCATGTCGTTGAACAGGATCTCCGCCACCGGCTCGTAGCCACCTTGCGCCACCCAGGCACTACGGAAGTTCCCACGACACAGGTGGATCGCGGTCACCATGTCCTCGGGGCGGTCTCTTATCGAGTCGTTGACGAGCCTGCAATAGAGCCGGGTCAGCTCGTCTGGGTCCTCGCCGCGGTCCGCGGTCCGCTGTCGTATGTCGGGATCACAGAGATAGGCGAGGTTGGTGTCGTCCATCTGGAGGTAGCGGCATCCCCGCTCGGCCAGATCGGCGATCTCCTCGCGATAGGCCTCGGTCAGGTCTGCGAAGAAACCATCCAGATCGGGGTAGACGTCGGCGCTTATCGCCTCCCGCCCTCCGCGGAAGTGCAACATCGATGGGGCGGGAATGCACACCTTCGGGGTCCTGTCGACCACCGACGACAGAAAGTCGTAGTCGGGCCCCTGGATGGGTCGAGAATGTCTTATCGGGCCGGTGACGTGCATGGTCGGGGGCCGGAATCCCACTTCGGTCCCGTCGTCCTTGCGGAAATAGGCGAAGAAGTCGCCATAGGTCACCGTAACTCCGTCGAGATGCTCGAGGAAGTCCACATGGAAGAACAGCCGGCGGAACTCCCCGTCCGTGATGCCCTTGAGGCCTACATCCTCTTGCTGCTTGACCAGATGGCGAATGTGAACGTCCTCAACCTCTTGCAGCTCCTCAAGAGTGATCTCTTCCTTGTCCCGGCGGTCGCGCGCCTCCATCAACTCATGCGGTCGCAAGAAGCTGCCAACGTGGTCGGCTCGAAATGGCGGCGTTGGCATCGGTCCGTACTCCTCCTCGATGGAATCTGATCCCGGTCGCGACTTCGAAGCGTAGCGATCGGGCCACGACCGGAACGGGCCTGTCGGCGGTCATTCCACGTTGGCTTGGTCCGAGGTCGACCCCTCGGAGGACTGCTAGAGCCCGAGATATGCCTTGTCTATGAGACCCCCACGAAGGAGCTCATCCGGCTGACCTTGTAGGACCACCCGGCCGTTCTCCAGCACGTATGCCCGGTCGGCGATCTCGAGGCTCTTGCGAACGTTCTGCTCGATGAGCAACACAGTGATGCCCTCGTCACGAAGCTGTCGGATCACATGGAAGGCCTGGTCCACCAGCAGAGGCGACATGCCGATCGAGGGCTCGTCGAAGATACAGAGAGTCGGCAATGCCATGAGCGTCCGACCGATCACCAGCATCTGCCGCTCACCACCACTCAGGGTCCGGGACATGGCACGCTGCCTCTCCTCGAGACGAGGGAAGAGGCGGTACACGCGATCCAGGGTCTTCATGCGACGCTCCCAGGCCCGGCGGTGAAATGCGCCCAACTCCAGATTCTCCCGAACGTTCATGTCTCGGAAGAGCCCGCCGCCCTCGGGCCCGTAGGCGATGCCCAACTCGCTGATCCGGTGAGGATCGCGCCCCTCGATGCGCTGGCCGGCGAACTTGATCATCCCGGATGTGGGCTCGATGAGCCCGACGATCGATTTGACCAGAGTGGTCTTCCCCGCGCCGTTGGCCCCGAGCACCGCCACCACCTCCCCCTCTCCCACGGTCAGGGAAACGTCCCAGAGCGCCTTGATCGCCCCGTAGTGGGCATTGACCTTGTTGACTCGAAGCAAGGCTATTCCCCCAGGTAGACGGTTCTGACCGTCGGATCTGCGGCAATCTCCTCGGGGGTGCCCTCGGCGATGCTCCGGCCGAAGTGGAAGACGATTATTCGGTCGCAGACGCCCATGATTGCCTGCATCACGTGCTCGATCATGAGGATCGTCATCCCCTTCTCGCGGAGCCGGCCGATGAGTTGCATCGACTGGGTCAGCTCCAGCGGGGTCAGGCCGGCCATCGACTCGTCGAGGAGGAGCATCTCGGCATTGGTGGCGAGAGCCCTGGTGATCTCGAGACGTCTTCGGCTGGCGAGAGACAGGTCCCTCACCGGCTTGTTCCGGTCGGCCAGCAACCCCATCGATGCCATGAGTTGATTGACCTCGCGCTCCACCTCCTTGTGGCGGAAGCTGCGCTCTGGGTTGCCATACATCAATGCGAGCCGCACGTTCTCGAAAGCGGTCATCCCGGCGAAGAGCTTGGTGGATTGGAAGGTGCGAGCCAGCCCTCTCAGGCAGACCTGATCCGGTCTCAAGCCGGTGATGTCCTCGTCTTTGAAACGAATGGTGCCTTCTTGGACCTTGATGGCACCTGAGATCAGGTTGAACACGGTTGTCTTCCCTGCACCGTTGGGGCCGATGAGTCCCACCACCTCGCCGCGGCCGACGGTGAACTCGGCCCGATCGACGGCCTTCAGCCCACCGAAGCTGTGCGAGACGCCGCGGACCTCGAGCACCGTTATCGCCTCCTGACTCGCCGGACCTGCATCTGCAGCTTGGCCCATTGGATCCTGGCCTTGAGGAACCACTTCTGGGCGAGCACGACGAGACCCCCGGGCAGCCAGACGACGATCACAACCAGAGTCAGACCGAACAAGAGCAGATAGAGGTAGGGGTGCTCGGTTATCAGGAAGTCCTGCAACACGACGAGGACCACCGCCCCCAGAATCGGCCCGTACAGCTTCGATGTGCCACCGAAGATCGCCATGACGACCGGTAAGAACGACAGCAAAGGGTTGAATGCAATGGAAGGATCGATGTAGCGCCAGCGCGTGGCCATCACTGCACCGGTGGCACCGACAAAGACCGCACTTGCCGCGAATGTCAGCACCTTGATCCGCGTCACGTGAATGCCGATGTGCGCCGCGGCGTCCTGGTTCTCGCCGATGGCCTGCAAAGCCATGCCGACGCGGGAATGCTTCACCAGAAACGTCACGATCAGTGTCGCCGCGAACAGGATCGTCACCAACAGGTAGACGGCCTCATTGCTTGCGCCGAGCACATGTCGCCCGACAGTGCCTCCGAAGTGCGTCTCCCACCACTGAACAACGTTGCGGATGAGCGCGGTCATCCCAAAGGTGAACAGGATGAAGTAGACCCCCCGCAGGCGCAGGGTGAGGATGCCGATGGCGAGGGCGAAGACGAACCCAGTCAGCCCGCCGATGAGGACGATCACCTCGATGGGCATGGTCCCTCGAAGCAGTGCCGCCACGTAGATCCCCACCCCGAACAAGGCCGCAGTTGCCAGTGACACATAACCGGTAGGCCCGGAGAACATCGTCCAACTGAGGGTCAAAATCGCGTACATCAGGACCGTGATGAGTGTGATCTGAGCGGAGTCCGAGATGAGGGCTGGGGCGATCGCGAGCAGGATGATGCCCAAGGGCATCACGACGAGCGCAGCCTTCTGCTCGCTGAGGAGCGTGCTAATCAGCATGGATGGCTCGCCCGAGAATCCCGGACGGTCTCAGCAACAGCACCAGGATGAAGATGAGATAGAAGGCAGCGAGGGAAAGGCTGGGGTCGATGAAGTTGACGAGGCTGGTGACCAGGCCAAGGACAAACCCCCCGATCAAGCTGCCGCTGATACTCCCCAGACCGCCAAAGACCACGACAACGATCGCGACGATGGTCAGTTCGATGCCGCGACTCGCCTGGATCTCGAACATGATGCTGTAGAGCACGCCGGCCAATCCGGCCAACGCGGCGCCGAGCCCGAAGCAGATGCCCAACACCATT
>JBBDQO010000076.1:0-5367 GCA_040905925.1 Acidimicrobiia bacterium
CGTTCCAGGCGGCGTTCGAGACTTCTGGCGAGGCTCACGCGGGAGAGGTTACGGCTGGTGGGGGACAGAGGAGGCCGACTACCGCAACTCTGGGCGCAGGGTTACGATTTCCCGGCCAGACGGGCGAGTGGCGGAATTGGCAGACGCGCAGGATTCAGGTTCCTGTGATCGCAAGGTCGTGGGGGTTCAAGTCCCCCCTCGCCCACCGGTGAGACCAAAGGGGGACGGCCCCCACGGGGCTGCAGAAGGACTTATGTTTCAGTTCCCGTCCTGTAGATCGACTCAGTGATTCTCGATACACCTCGGCCCCGGAGGCGGGTGGTGGGCCGCTATCTCTGGCCGGTCCTCATCACCGCCGCCGCCCTGGTCGCCATCGCGGTTTCCGGTGCCGGTCGCGACACGCGCGCCGACCTCCAGTATCTCGACACCATTCAGGAACAGGTGAGCGCCCTCTCGCTCAGAGGTGACGCCTTGCGAGACGTGATCTCGCGTCTTGCCCGAATCGACAGGACCGAATTGGTGACACTGGCCGAGGGGATACGCGCCGACATCGCGACCGGCTTGGAGTTGGTCGCCGAGGGGCCGCCGTCACCGACGCTGTTCGCGGTGGGCGCTCTCTACCGCCAGGCTCTGGAGGCATGGGACGCAGGGATCGCGGGCTATGCCTCGGGTCTTCTCGCCGCCGCCGACGATCCCTCGAGCACGGTGGTGGCCGACAACATCGCCAATGCCTTGGCGGAGATGCGCACGGGTGACCGGATGTATGCCGATCTGGTAGAGGAGATGAACCGCCGGGATGTGCCAGACGCCGTGGCTCCGATGCCGACGGTGGTCCTGATGCCGGCCGACGGCGAGTTGTTCAGCCTCTCCCAGGCCTATGTCGAGGCGGCACGGTCCCCAAACAGTGGTCTGGCGTTGCGGCCCGGGCTATCCGTGAGTCAGGTGGTCGCGGTCCCCGAGTGGGAGGTGGGCCCTGCGGATGACGTGATCCTGCCTGCTACCGAGACCGTGACCTTCAACGTGGTGGTCTCCAATCTCGGCAACGTCATGAGCACGGTTGCGACGTTGCAGCTGGATCTCACCGGGGGGCCCGAGCCGGTGACCTTGGAAAAGGGAGTCCCATCATTGCAGCCAGCGGCCCAGACCACGGTCTCGTTCGAGGATCTGGCGGTGGTGACTGGTGGTCAATACGAGGTGACGGCGACGCTCGTCGGTATCGAAGCGGACCTCGACCCTACGGACAATGAGATTGCGGTCGCTTTCACAGTGAGCGAGGGCGAGAGCTCCGGGTAGCCAGCCGGTACCATCCGGCGCCCCATGATCGACCCCCGACTGCTTCGAGAGAGCCCGGACCTGATCCGTGACTCGTTGCGACGTCGTGGCTCCACCATCGACCTGGATGCACTGATCGCGCTTGAAGCATCGGTGCGAGCCAAACGTCAGCAAGCGGAGGGGCTTCGAGCCCGACAGAAAGAGGCGGGGCGGCTCATCGCCACCCTGGCCGGCGCCGAGAAGGAGGCTGCGATCGAGGAGGTCGCCGAGTTGGCCGCCGCGGTCAAGGAGACGATTTCCGAGGCCGATCGTCTCGCCGCCGATTTCGAGAAGGGCTTGCTCGATGTCCCCAATCTGGTGGCTCCGGACGCTGCCGAAGGCCAGACCGAGGCTGACAGCCTGGAGATCAAGAAGGTGGGAAGCCCTCGCACCGACGGCCTCGATCACGCCACTCTCGGAGAGCAGCTGGACATCATCGACACTTCACGGGGAGCCAAGGTCTCGGGCACCAGGTTCGGTTACATCAAGGGAAAGGGTGCCCTTCTCGAGTTCTCCCTCGTCCGGTGGGCGATGGACCACCTGGTGGCGTCGGGGTTCACTCCGATGATCCCTCCCGTCCTGGTCCGCGAGGAGGCTCTGGAAGGCACCGGGTTCTTCCCTGAGGCTCGGGAGCAGGTCTACGAGGTCCCCAAGGACGAGTTGTTCCTGGTCGGCACATCGGAAGTCCCCCTTGCCGCCTATCACGGTGACGAGATCCTCGAAGCAGGCACCCTGCCGGTGCGTTATGCCGGTTTCTCCACTTGTTTCCGCCGTGAGGCCGGAACCTATGGCAAGGACACGGCGGGCATCTTCCGGGTTCACCAGTTCGACAAGGTGGAGATGCTCGTCTTCACCACCCCCGAGGCCTCCGTCGAAGAGCATGAGCGCCTTCTCGCCATCGAAGAGGGACTGGTTCGGGAATTGGAGATCCCCTATCGGGTGGTGAACATCGCCGCCGGCGACCTGGGGGCATCGGCCGCCAAGAAGTACGACATCGAGGCCTGGTTCCCCGGTGAGCAGGCCTACCGCGAGATCACCTCCTGTTCCAACACCACCGATTACCAGGCACGACGTCTCAAGGTGAGGATGAAGACCGAAGAGGGCAATCAGGTGCTGCACACCCTCAACGGCACCGCTTGCGCGGTGGGTCGGACCATCATCGCCATCCTCGAGAACCACCAGCGCCCGGACGGGTCGGTGGAGATCCCGGAGGCACTCCGCCGCTACACAGGTTTTGACCTGATCGAGCCGTGAGCGAGGTCTCCGACCCGATCTTTGCCCGGATCGCAGCCCGCTATGACAGGATCAATCGGGTTCTCTCGTTGGGCCAGGAGCGAGCCTGGCGTCGGCGGGGCATCGAGATGCTGAGCCCGGGGGTGGTGTTGGATCTCGGATGTGGCACGGGCGACACCGACTTTGGGGGGCGCAGGGTGATCGGCCTCGACCCGGTCATGGAGATGCTGGCACTGAGCCAGGTTCCGGAGAGGGTGGTGGGGGTCGGGGAGCATCTGCCATTCGCTGCCGCGGCCTTCGACGGGGTGTTCAGCGGGTTTGTGTTCCGCAATCTCAGCTCGGTGGAGCACACGATGGAGGAACTGACCCGGGTGCTCCGCCCCGGGTGCGCCGCGGTGGTGGTCGATCTCTCCCGACCCCGCAACCCCATCCTCCGCGTGCTGCACCGTCTCGGGACAGCCTTCCTTCTCCCTCTGGTGGGATTGGTGTTTGCCGGCGCTCCCCGCGAGTACTGGTACCTGCACAAGTCGCTGGACTCCTTGCCCCCACCGGAGGTGCTCCTGGCCGGTCACGGTCTGGCCCTGGAAGAGGTGTGGCGCGCCGGTGTGTTCGGCTTCGTGTACGGCGCAAGGCTTCGCAAGCTCGCTCCGTAATTGGGACGTACAGGGGTCATATGCGGACCTGTGCAACCCAATTACGGAAAGAGTCGGCCGGCATATTGCAGATCGTGCCCCCGCCTTCGAGGCAACATTGACATCGGTGAGGATGGCCGCCGACTCAGGTCAAGCCACCCTGCGTCACCCGGAACGATCCACTTAGGGCTGCTTCCTTCCGGATCTGACCCGGTTCGCGGTGCTCCGCCGCGCAGGACCCAACCGTCAACGCCGCGTGTCCACCCTCAGGCCGACGTCACGCTGCCCCTCGGGCGGGGAATTCGGCCCCGCATGTAGAGGGTTTCGGGTTCAGGGCACCCCTAGCGCCCCACCTAGCACGATCGGGGGCAAGGCTACCGAGGCCCCGTTCCTAGAGCGAGTGGCTGACTTGCCACGCCTGTTACCTTCGGTCGGCTGATGGCAACAGATCGATATGGCCCCAACTTCGGGAAGCTCTTCGCCGCGGCGCTTCTGCAAGAGGTCTCGTTCGTCCTTCTGGTTCACCTGCCGGGCTATCTCGAGGATCTGGGAGCCACCGAGTCGCTGATCGGGATCCTCTATGCTGCGGCCGCGGTGTTGGGTCTCATGGCCCGCCCTGCCCTGGGGATGGTCCTCGACCTCACCCACCGTCGGACGGTCCTGCTGGTCACCGGTCTGTTCAATGCGGCGGTGATCCTCGCGTTGGCCACCACCACCGTTTGGGGGCCGTGGCTGTGGGGGCTGTTCCTAGCCCAGCGGGTGCTCCAGATTGCCTTGTTCACCACCATGCTGACCTACGGGGCCGACTCGCTTCCGATCGAGCACCGGACGCAGGGGTTGGCCCTGTTCGGGTTGTCCGGGTTGCTCCCAATCGCCCTCGGCGGGGTCGCGGGCGATGTGGTGATCAACGCCTTCGGGTTCAAGGCGTTGTTCGTGGTCTCGGCGACGGCCAGTGTCGTCTCCTGGCTGCTGGTGTGGAGGCTCCCGCTCTTGCCCGTTCTCGGGCGCCGCCCCCGACGTGGCTTCTGGGCATCACTTGCTCAACGCAACCTGTTGCCCCTGTGGTGGGTCACTCTCTTCTTCAGCATCGGGTTGGAGACGTTGTTCACCTTCACGCGCACTTACATGGACGAACGCCGCATCGGCTCGACCGGCCTCTTCTTTGGTGTCTATGGCGTGACCGCGGCCGCGATGAGGATCCTCGGTGGCCGTCACTATGACCGGGTTCCCCAGAGACTGTTCGTGGTCAGCGCACTGGTGTCCTACGGCCTGAGCCTGGCCATCCTCGCGCTCGCCGGCTCGGTGCCGCTGCTGATCGCCGCGGCGGTCTTCGGGGGACTGGCCCACGGGGCGGTGTTCCCGATCCTCACCAGCCAGGTAGTGGCCCGCGCCCGCACCGCGGAGCGAGGGTCGGCGATGGCGATCTTCACGTCGATCTTCGACATCGCTTTGCTCATAGCGGCGCCCGCGGTCGGATTCCTCATCGATGGCTTCAACTACAGGCTCGCCTTCGGATGCGTGGCGATCGCGCTCGCCTTGGGTGCGGCCGTCTATGCGATTTGGGATCGGCGAATGGTCGCTGAGGCCGCGCTGGCCTGAATCAGCGTCTGGCGGCGAAGAACTCTTCGAGCAGGCGTCCCGATTCGGCGGCCAGGACCCCATCGACAAGGTCGATGCGGTGGGCGAGCCGCCGGTCCTGGGGGATGTTGTACAACGACCAAGCGGCGCCTGCCTTGGGATCGGCTGCCCCGTAGACGATGCGGTCGAGACGGGCCCACACCGCGGCCCCGGCACACATCGGGCACGGTTCCAGGGTGACCACCAGTGTGTGCCCGTCGAGACGCCAGTCGCCCAGTTCGCGGGCGCGCCGCGATAACACCAGCATTTCGGCATGGGCGGTGGGATCGGTGAGCTCCTCGCGTCGGTTGTGATCGACGGCCACCGTCTCCCCGGCGCGGTCGAGAAGCACCGCGCCGACGGGCACCTCGCCGGCCCGCCCGGCATGGGCTGCCGCCTCGAGGGCGGCTCTCATCGGTGCGAGGTAGTCGGATGTGGGAATCGGCTCAGACACGGTCGTGGATTATCCTTTCCCAGCCTGCCTGGTCTGGCGGGTCCTCCAGGAGGGATCGCATAGTCTGGTCTAGTGCGCGGCACTGGAAATGCCGTTGGGGGTTTACGCTCCCTCGAGGGT
>JBBDQO010000077.1:0-5279 GCA_040905925.1 Acidimicrobiia bacterium
GTGGCCCCCCCAGCCTTCATTCTGAGTAGTGAGCAGTTTGTGCTGGCGGTAGAGAATCTGGAAGTCGTCTACAACGACGTCATCCTGGTTCTGCGCGGCATCTCCCTCGAGGTGCCCGACGGGAAGATCGCCGCTCTGCTCGGGGCCAACGGGGCGGGTAAGACCACCACCTTGCGGGCCGTCAGCGGTCTCCTCGACATCCACGGCGGGGACGTCACCAAAGGGGAGATCCACTTCGACGGGGCACGGATCACCAACGAGGATCCGGCCCGTCGAGTGCAGCGGGGTATCAGCCAGGTATTGGAGGGGCGGCGGATCTTCGCCGAGTTCAACGTGGACGAAAATCTTCGGGCGGGAGCCTATGTCAACCGCAACAAAGCTCGAGTCAAGTCATCATATGAGCGGGTGATGGCCCTTTTTCCCCGGTTGGCGGAGCGGCGCAGCGCCACTGCGGGCTATCTCTCCGGGGGAGAGCAGCAGATGCTGGCTATCGGTCGCGCGTTGATGCAGGACCCCAAGCTGCTCATCCTTGACGAGCCGTCCCTCGGGCTGGCACCGTTGCTGGTTCAGGAGGTGAGGGAGACCATCGTCGAGATCAACCAGCAGGGGACCTCGGTGCTGCTGATCGAGCAGAACGCAAACATGGCTCTCTCCATCGCCCACCATGGCTACATCATGGAGACAGGCAAGTTGGTCATGGACGGCGACCCAGCACGACTACTCAAGGACAATGACGTCAAGGAGTTCTATCTCGGTCTCCACGCCACCGGTGAGAAGAGGTCCTTCCGCGACGTCAAGCATTACAAACGTAGAAAGCGGTGGTTGTCGTGAGCGGAAAGCTTCTCCAGCGGCGCGCGGAGAGAGCGGGGCCGAAGAGCTACCGGCACCTGCTGGAGGTCAGGGACCTATACCTGTCCTTCGAAGGGGTCAAGGCCATCGATGGGGTCTCGTTCCACGTCGACGACGGGGAGTTGTTCGCCATCATCGGGCCTAACGGGGCGGGGAAGACCTCCCTGTTCAACTCGATCAGCCAGGTCTACGACCCCGAGGAAGGGGACATCCTGTGGAAAGGCGAGAGCCTGATGGGCCTCAAGCCGAACCAGACGGCGGCGTTGGGTATCGCCAGGACCTTCCAGAACATCGCCCTCTTCCCGCACATGACCGTGATCGAGAACCTCCTCACCGGGCGACACATCCGGATGCGCAGATCTTGGTTGGCAGGGAGCGTGTGGCTGGGCAAGGCGAAGAATGAGGAAATCGAGAACCGGGAAATCGTCGAGGACATCATCGACTTCCTCGAGATCGAGCAATGGCGCAAGTACCCGGTAGGGCTTTTGCCCTACGGCATCCAGAAACGGGTCGAGCTGGGGCGGGCGCTGGCGATGGACCCCGAGTTGTTTATGCTCGACGAACCCGTGGCCGGGATGAACCTCGAGGAGACCGAGGACATGGCCCGCTTCATCCTCGACGTCCAGAACGAGTTGGGCATCGCCATCATCCTCGTCGAGCACGACATGGGCCTGGTCATGGACATCGCCGACCGGGTGCTGGTGGTCGACTTCGGGCGCACGATCGCAGACGGCACCCCAGCCGAGGTCCAACGCAACCCCAATGTGATCAAGGCCTATCTCGGCGAGGACCTCGCCACTACCTAGGCCGGGGATACTCCCCGACCAGGCGCCAGGCGCCGGGAAGGAGAAGGCCGGCGGCTGCGGCCTTGATCAAATCCCCGATCACGAACGGGGCCACCCCGGCCACGATGGCCTCGTTGAGCGTCATGTCGAAGGTAATCATCAAACCGATGACCCCGAAAAAATAGATGATGAACGACCCGAGGATGAATGCGGTGAACATGGTGGGGAAGGTCCGGTCCTGGCGACGCTCGGCCATGTAACCGACCACCGCCGCGGCCACGATGAAACCAACCAAGTAGCCAGTGGTGCCCGCGGCCTGTGCCGCTTCCCAGCCCGCCGCGCCACCGGCGTAGACCGGAAGCCCAAATGCACCGGCTGCCACATAGACGAGTTGCCCCGCCGTGCCGAGGGTCATCCCCAATGCCGCTCCGGTCAGGAGCACCGCGAAGGTCTGGCCGGTGATCGGGACCGGGGTGAACGGGAGGTGGATCTCCCACTGCGCGGCGAGGGCGGTCGTCGCCGCTGCGCCGACTACCAGAAGGACGGAGGTGACCCTGGATCTGGGCAACACCCGTTGCGAGATCACTGCAGCTGTCATCTCTTTATCTCCTCGAAACCGTGGGCGTGCAACTCTACGTCTGAGACTGGTACTCGGAGGCGACCGTTACGATTTCCAACATGGAAGACACGAGCGAACGCGGCTCTTCCTGGCCCCTCTACCTGATAGGGGCCCTCTTTGTGATGGGGGCACTCGCCCTCGGCGCCTGGAACATCGAGCTTCCTTATCTTGCATTCTCTTCGGGCCCCGTTTCCGATGCCGCCGACGCTGTCAAGGCCGAGGTGGTCGACACCTACCCACCGGATGGGGAATTGCTGATGCTCACCGTCGTCAGTCAGGAGGTGAATGTGTTCGAGGCCTTGATCGCCGGCCTTGACCCCACCATCGACCTGGTGCCAAAGGACGCCTACCGCCCACCCGACGAGAGCGACGAGGAGTATCGCCAGCGGGTATTGGCCCAGATGGACGACTCACAACAGAGGGCGATCACGGTTGCCCTCGGCTATTTGGGCTACGACATGATCCCGATCGACGTCCTTGTCACTGATCTGATCGAGGAGGCGCCTTCATCGCAGGTGCTCCAGATCGGTGACTTGCTCAATTCCTTCGATGGGGCTGAGATCGTGAGCAGTACCGACCTCACCGACGCCCTCGACGGTCATCGGCCCGGCGATCTGGTCGAGCTGGGGATCACCAGGGAGGGGACGGAGCAGGTGGTCGAGGTTGAGCTCGCCGAACGTCAGAATGACCCAAGCGGGGCCATGATCGGGATCACTGTCCGTGAACTGACCGAACCGCCATTCCCGGTTTCGATCGAGGCTGGCAGCGTCGGAGGGCCTTCGGCGGGGATGATGCACACCCTGGCGATAGTCGACACCTTGACCCCAGGGGAGCTGACTCAAGGGCATGTGATCGCCGGCACGGGGACGATCGCCTACGACGGGACCGTGGGCAGCATCGGAGGCATCCGTCAGAAGGTGGTGGGCGCCGAGGCTGCCGGAGCCGAGTATGTCCTGGTGCCTCGAGGAAACTATGAAGAAGCCCTCACCGCCGAGCGGAAAGCGATCGAAATCGTCCCCGTGGGGACCATCGCGGAGGCTCTCGATTTCCTCGAAACTCTCGGCACCGTCTAGCGAAAGCGCAACGAAAGAGCGGGCGGTCGGTATCTTCTGAGTCTGATGGAGCCTGACCTCGCCCCCGAGGAGATCCGCCGCGCACAGTTTCGCAAGGTACTGAGGGGTCTCGACGCCTCTGAGGTCACTGCGTATCTGGACCGTTTGGCCGGTGCTGTCGAGTCACTTGTGGAGCAGCGAGACCGGCTTGCCTCGCGTTTGGGGGAATATGCCGATCGAGATCTCAAGTCCGAGTTCGAGGACGTCGGACGTGAGGTGGCCTCTGTCCTCCAGTCGGCTCGTGAGGCCTCGGAGTCGATGCGGGAGCGGGCAAGTCTCGATGCAGCACGGTGGCGCGCCGAGTCGACAGAGGAGGCGGAGAGCCTGCTGAAGGAGGCGAGAAACGACGCCGAAGCGTTACGCGGAGACGCCTGGGCAACCGGGACCGAGCTTCTCCATCAGACCCAGGCCCAGATTCGCCAGATGCGCCAGGACGCCGAGCGTGACGTCCTGACCGTGATGGGGGAAGCCGAGCGAGAGGCGCACCGGCTCACCTCATCGGCGCGCCGTGAAGCTGAGGAAATACTCCGATCGGCGGCCATGAACGCCGAGAAGACCGGGGCCCAAGCCACGAAGCGACACGACGAGATGATCGAACAGGCCCATCGCGCCGCCGAGTCGGCTCAGGAAAGGACGGGGGCGCTGGAGGAACGTCGTGAGGAGTTGCTCGAGGAGCTGGAACATGCCCGGGCCACGTTGAACCGCCTCGAGGTGACCCTCGAGGAGCGGCGTGAAGGTCTCAATATCGTCGTGGAGCCCAGTACCAGCGTGAAGATCGTCACCCCCACCCCCCGTCTCCAGCCCGAAGCCCCGCCACCGCGTGGCACCTGGCAACCAGGCGAGACGGTGCGGATCATCCAGAGCGCGCAACGTGATCTGCTGGCGGATCCCGAGCCACTCGCCGATGAAGTTGCCGCCGACGTGGAGCGGATGAAGCAACGTGATTCACTGCCACAACCCGTCCCTGAGCCCGAGCCCGCCCCTGGGCCAGTAGCGGATTCCGGGCCGCTGGCCGAGGAGGAGATCGAGCCGGAGGAGGAGTCTGAGCCAGAAGCGATCCCAGCCGAGGAGGCCCCCACCCAGAAACTCTCAGACGACCTCGGCGCCCTATTTGCCGCCTTGCGTGGGGGCGAGGCCAGCGAGGAGGCCGCCGCGCCACCTCGCACCAAGGAGCAGGTGGTTGACCCCGAGCCTGCCCCCAGGAGCACGAGCCCGCGGGAGGCTTCGGGAGAGGTCTCGGGGTGGATCGAGGAGAGGGAGACCCGGCTTCTCCCCATAACCAACCGGGCCCTCCGGGGTGTCAAGAAGTCGGTCACCGAGGCCCAAAACATCGCTCTCGACAGCCTGCGAACCGACGAGGAGTGGAAACCGGACGGAGGGCTCCTTTCAGAGACCCTGCGCGCCGACCTGATCGGGCTGTGGGCCGAGAGTTACTCCGCTGGTCATTCGGTAGCCGAGGAGATGACAGGGTCTCGTCTCAAGCGACCGGACACCCCTCATTCGGATGCCGCCGGAGGATTCGGCCAGGATCTGGCGTCGGCGATCGACGGCGCTCTGGTAGGCGCAGGCGAGGGCCTCCGCGAGCGTCAGTCGGCGGCGTCCCGCGTTTTCCGCGGCTGGAGGACCGACGAGGCCGAGCGTCGAATCCGCGAGCTTGCCTTTCGTGGCTATCACCTGGGGGTCATGGACTCGGTAGGGCCCGGGGGGGAGCTGGAGTGGGTCTCGAGTGGAGTGCCGTGCAGCGCATGCCTCGATGCGGCTTCGGATCCTCGGGCGAACGTCCCACCGATACACGCCGGGTGCGGGTGCACCCTGGTCGCGACCTCCTGATCTGACGGCGGCCCCGGGTCGTAGCGCGGTCGCCCCGATCCCAAACCCGTTCTGGCGCGGAGATCTGGACCTCAAGGTCCAGAT
>JBBDQO010000078.1:0-9822 GCA_040905925.1 Acidimicrobiia bacterium
GATGGAGCAGAGCTTCGTCGACTATGCGATGTCGGTCATCGTCTCCCGTGCCCTCCCCGATGTGAGGGACGGTCTCAAACCGGTGCAAAGGCGGATCATCTACTCGATGTTCGAGAACAACATCGTGGCCGGTTCCGCCCATCGAAAATGCTCCAAGGTCGTCGGAGACGTGATGGGCAACTATCACCCCCACGGCGATCAGGCCATCTACGACGCCCTGGTGCGGATGGGCCAGGACTTCTCCCTGCGTCACCTCCTCATCGACCCCCAGGGCAACTTCGGGACCATCGACGACCCCCCCGGGGCCGCCCGATACACCGAGTGCCGTCTCACCAAGCTCTCGACCCACCTCCTCGACGGCATCAAGGAGGACACCGTCGATTTCAACGACAACTACTCGGGAGAGATGCAGGAGCCGGCGGTCCTCCCTTCCCGATTCCCCAACCTCCTGGTCAACGGGTCCCAGGGAATCGCAGTCGGGATGGCCACCAACATCCCGCCCCACAATCTCGGCGAGGTGATCGACGCTTGTGTCCATGTGATCGACAACCCCGACGCCGGCGCCGAAGAGCTGATGCAGTTCGTTAAGGGCCCCGACTTTCCCACGGGCGGCTTCCTGGTGGGCACGACCGGGATCCGTGACGCTCTCACCACCGGCCGGGGCTCGGTGAAGCTGCGGGGCGTCTGCGACGTCCAGGAGCTTCGAAAGGGCCGGACCGCGATCATCGCCACCGAGCTCCCCTATCAGGTCTCGATCGAGCGGATCATGGCCAAGATCAAGGAACTGGTCGACTCGAAGCGCATCGAGGGGATCGCTGAGGTTCGCAATGAGACCTCAGATCGGGTCGGCACCCGTCTTGTCATCGAGTTGAAGGCCAACGCCGTCCCTCAGGTGGTGCTCAACCAGCTCTACAAGAACACCCCGCTCCAGGATTCGTTCGCCTACAACATGGTCTCCCTGGTTGACGGGGTCCCGAGGACCCTCAACCTGGCCGAGATGATCGGCTACTACCTCGACCACCAGATGGAAGTCGTCGAGCGCCGGACTCGGTTCCGCCTCGAAGAGGCGCAGGCCCGGGCCCACATCCTCGAGGGCCTCATCATCGCCGTGGACAACATCGATGAGGTGATCCAGGTGATCCGTGGCTCAGCAGACACCGGCGAGGCACGGGCCAACCTGATCGAGCGATTCGAGCTCTCCGAGATCCAGGCCAATGCCATTCTCGACATGCCGTTGCGGCGGCTCACCGCCCTCGAGGTGGACAAGCTGCGGACCGAGCTCGCCGAGCTCCAGGGTCTGATCGCCGAGTTGCAGCGGATCCTCGACGACCCCAAGGTGCGGTGGGGGATCATCAAGGAGGAGCTGGCCGAGATCAGGAGCTCGTTCTCCGAGCCCCGCCGGAGCCGGATCGTCCCTGACGAGGGCGATCTCTCCCTCGAGGACCTCATCGCCGACGACGAGCTGATCGTCACCGTTTCCCAGACCGGCTATATCAAGTCGGTCCCGGCTTCCACCTATCGAACCCAGGCCCGTGGTGGGCGCGGGGTCAAGGCGGCGGAGGTTCAAGGCGATGACGTGATCCAGCACCTGGTTCACACCACGGCCCATGCCTATCTCCTGTTCTTCACCAACAAAGGGCTGGTCCATCGGATCAAGGCTCATGCCATTCCCCGCCAATCTCGCACCGCCAAAGGGGTAATGGCGCAGTCGGTGCTCCCATTGGGGCCCGAGGAGACGGTGCAGGCGATCATCGACACCCGTGACTACGAGACCGGCCGCTACCTGGTGATGGTCACCAAGCTGGGGGTGGCCAAGAAGACCGAGTTCAAGGAGTACGAGTCCCGGAACCAGACCCTGGTGGCGATCAGGCTGGTCGGTGACGACGAAGTGGTGTCGGTGCGCCCGACGAGTGGCGCCAACGACATGCTGATCTTCACCCGGGACGGGATGGGGATCCGCTTCGCCGAGGCCGACCTCAGGAGCATGGGGCGGGGCACCCAGGGGGTCCGTGGGATCAGGCTCCGTGAGGGTGACCAGGTGGTGGCCGCCGTCTCCAACGCCGAAGGCGACGAGGTGTTGTTGTTGAGCTCGGCCGGTTATGGCAAGCGAACCAGCATGACCGAGTTCCGCCGTCAGGCCCGTGGCGGGCAGGGGATGAAGGCCTTCAAACTCACCCGGGTGCGGGGCAACCTGGTGGGGGCGCTCGCCGTCTCCAAGGACGGGGATGTCTTCCTGGTTTCCTCGGTGGGCATCGGGATCCGCACCCCGATCGCCAAGATCAGCCGACAGAAGCGGGACACGACGGGGGTCAAGGTCATCGATGTCGGTGAAGGAAACGAGCTCTCCGCCATCGCATCCGTCCACGACGTCGAGGAGTGAAGGAACCTGCGCTGACCCGATGTCGTTGGTCAACTGTGGCTGTCTCGTAGACTTGTCCCACAACTAGGAGCCGGTATGGCAACTGTTCGTCGTGTTCGACGCATCATCAGAAAAATCGATCCCTGGACCGCGCTGAAGGTCTCGGCGGTGGTCTGGGCGGTCGTGGCCATCGCCATGGTGCTCGGCGGCGTCATCTTCTGGTCGGTGTTCGAACGGGCTGGAATCCCCGACCGGCTCACCGACTTCATGGTCGAGATCACGCTGATCGACGAGGGCTCCCAACCGTTCGCCAACGTCGAGCAGTTCTTCAGGGTCGTGGTGTATGGGTCGGTGGTGTGGTGGGTCCTGGCCACCGGGGCGACCGTGCTCCTGGCCATCACCTACAACCTGGTCTCTGACGTAGTTGGTGGGATCGAGGTCGTCGTCCTGGAAGAGACGCTCAACCCGGTCGCCATGCCCCAACAAGTCCTCCACCCCCCGACCGACTACCGGCCGGGCAACGGATCCACGGCTCCCTCCGACCAGGCAGACATCCCCACCGAGGAGACCGCCCCGGTCACCGTCCCCCTGACCTGACCCACCCGTAATTGGGAGCGTCAGGTCCGGATATGACCCCTCTTGATCCCAATTAGCGGTCGTCGGCCATCACCAATCCCATGGCGGTGGCCGCGTCGAGATAGGTCAGGGCATCATCGAAGACCATCCTCGGCTTGTCGTCGGCGACATCGACCCCGGCCGCCAGGGCAACACCCGAGAGGAACGCCGCGTCGTCGACGATCGTCACCCGCCGGCCGGCACCGATAGCCAAGCAGGCCGCGAAACGGTTGGGGGACTTCGCCATCGCCACCCTGCGCTGTGAATACGTGTTGTCGGCGACGGTGCCCCTTCCCACTGGCTCCGGGAACCGCACGACGTGATCGGCGCCCTCGGCATAGTCAGGATGTGCCACCGCTACCAGCCTTGGATCCGATTCGCGTGATGCGAGCGCCAGGGCAAGGCCGGCCGGTGACCCCCCGGCCACGATGACCCCCTCTTCGGTCGATTCTCCGTCCCAGATCAGCCGGACCCCGTGATTTCTGGCCAACCCGGGCGCATCGGGCCCGGTGCCGACGAGCAGGTCACAACCACCTGCCCTGGGGACGACGCGAAAGCTCTTGCTCCGAGCCGGGCCGACCACCACCACCTCGTCGACGGAAGGATGAGCGCTCAGGGAGTGGGCGGCGCGGACCGCGGTATCCCCGGTCACGAGCACACCGACTATCACGTCGGGTGGATCGGGCTCCAGGCGGAATCGGGTTCCACCGGGTCGCCGCCACGTCGACGCATCAACAGGAAGGCGACGATGGCCCCGAGGATGAGAAGGGGGGAGAGTCGTTTCACAGGGCAAGTCTACGGTGCGTCCCACCGCAAACTCCGAGCATCTCCCCCCAGCCGAGTTGCTCAGGAGAAATTGAGTCAATATAGTTTGAGATATGGAGAGAACTGAGCGGGCAGCCATTCATCGGGCGCTGGGGGACGAAGGCCGTCTTCAGATTGTCGACGAGTTGGCCCTTTCGGACAGAACTCCCCAGGAGCTGGCCCGTCTCACCGGCTTCGAGACCAATCTGCTCGCCCATCACCTCGGCGTCCTCGAGGAGGCAAGGTTGATCCGGCGCCGGGTCTCGTCGGGTGACCGCCGTCGTCGTTACATCTCCCTCGACACCGAATTGGTCGGGGGCATCGTCCCGGAGAGCCGGCTGGCTGCGAGCTCGGTGGTGTTTGTTTGCACCCACAACTCGGCCCGCTCCCAGTTTGCCGAGGCGTTGTTCAGGTCTCGATCTGGCGCTCGGGTGCAAAGCGCAGGCCCCAATCCCAGACCGTCCGTACACCCCAAGGCGGTCAAGGTCGGAGCCGAGATGGGCCTCGACCTCTCCGCTCAATGGCCTAAGGGTTACCTGGAGGTGACCGGCTCCCCCGACCTGGTGGTATCGGTATGCGACCTGGCGCTGGAGGGCGAGATCCCGTTCGGTGCCCGGAGGTTGCATTGGTCGATACCCGACCCGGTGGAAACCGGCCGAATCGAGGACTTCCGGAGCTCATTCACCGAGATCGGCAGACGTGTCGGTCAATTGGCCAACGCGATCGAGAAAGAGAGAAAGCACCCATGACCACCACCAGAACCACGCTGACCACCGCGGAGCAGCTTCAAGTGCGGCAGGGTGCGGAGCGACTCAAGCGCCGCTTCGAGGGCCAGCTCAACACCGAGACCATCGAGCGGTTTCTCTACGACTCCTTGGACCGTCTGCTGGGCAAGGCGCAGACGACGACCTGGGTGCCGCTGCTCGCCGAGCGGTTCGCCGCCGATCGGGTCCGGGCGATGATCCGTCTCGAGTCGGACGTGACGACCCTCAACCCCAGCGTGTTGTTCCTCTGTGTCCACAACGCCGGGCGGTCACAGATGGCGGCCGGGCTGATGCGAAAACTGGCGGGGGAGCAGGTCGACGTCTTCTCCGGGGGCTCCGAGCCGGCTGCCGCGGTGAATCAGGCGGCGGCGGCCGCCATGGCCGAGGTGGGAATCGACATCAGCAAGGAGATTCCCCAGCCCTGGGCCGACGAGATCGTCCGCGCCGCCGACGTGGTGGTCACCATGGGATGCGGCGACGCCTGTCCCATCTTCCCCGGGAAGAAGTACGTCGACTGGGAGCTCGATGATCCATCCGGCAAGACACTGGACGAGGTGCGCCCGATCCGGGACGAGTTGGAGAGCCGGGTCCGCGCGCTCATGGGCGAATTGGGGGTGGCCCCGGTCGAGGGATGAACTCGGGCTATTGACGCCAGTCATATCATATTGATATCATCGTGATATAACAGAAAGGCAATCGATGTCCGCTGAGCGGTTGAGTGTCGGTTTCTCGGGTTGGCTCATGGCAAGCGTCGCTTTGGCCCTCTTGTTGGGTGGCACCGCCGTCTTCGTGACCGCGCTGGAGCAGGAGAACGTGTGGTTGGCGGTGGCGGCGGGGGTGGGGCTCCTGATCGGCATCGTGATCGTGCCCGGGCTCTTCATCAATCAACCGAACCAGTCCCGGGTGGTCACCCTCTTCGGTCATTATTCGGGAACGGTGCGGGAGAACGGCTTCCGATGGGTCAACCCGTTGACGCAACGTATGCCGGTGTCGCTTCGGATCCGGACCTTCGACTCGGATGTGTTGAAAGTCAACGATGCGGTGGGCAATCCCGTCGAGATCGCCTCGGTGATCAACTGGCAGGTGGTCGACACGGCCCGGGCCGCGTTCGACGTTGAGGACTACGAGCACTTCGTCAAGGTGCAATCCGAGGCGGCGATCCGCCATGTGGCCAGCGAGTACCCCTATGACCACATCGACGACGAGGGGCCGTCGCTGCGGGCCAACGCCGACGACGTGACCGCCACCCTGCAGCGAGAGCTCCAGGACCGATTGGACGAGGCTGGAGTCACCATCCGTGACTGCCGTCTCCGCCGTCTGGCCTATGCCCCCGAGATCGCCGGGGAGATGCTGCGAAGGCAACAAGCCGGCGCAGTGATTGCCGCCCGCAAGCTGATCGTGCGGGGTGCGGTGACCATGGTCCAGGACGCCCTGAAACAGCTTGCCGACGAGAACATCGTCGAGTTGGACGAGGAGCGCAAGGCAGCCATGGTCTCCAACTTGATGGTGGTTCTGACCGGGGATCGCAGCGTCCAGCCTGTGGTCAACACCGGCACCCTCTATCCCGGATGACCGAGCGCAAGAGTTTTCTCTTGCGTATCAACCCGAGGCTGCATCGGGTCTTGGAGCGATGGGCAGCGGAGGACCTGCGCAGTCTCAACAGCCAGATCGAGTTCCTCTTGGTCGAGGCAGCGAGAAAGAGCGGCAGGTGGGTGGTGGAGGACCCAGGCGACGATCGAGACGGGGACTGAGCCGGCTCAGAGGCCGGCCAGCGCCTCCAGGGCCCGGTCGACCTCGGTCGCCGTGTTGTAGTGGACGAAACCGATCCGGACCAGGCCACCCTCGTCGAGCACCCCGAGCCGGTCCATGACGTTGACCGCGTAGTAGTGACCGGACCAGACGTATACGCCGGCACGGACCATCTGGGCGGCAACCTCTTCGGCGCCATGCCCTTCGACCCCGATGGCGAAGGTGGCCACCCGGCGTTGGTCGGTGGTAGACACCCCGTAGACCCGCAACCCGGGTAACGAGGCGACCCCCTCGAGAAAGCGTTCCGAGAGGAATCGCTCGTGCTCGCTGATCAGGGAGTAGGCCGCTTCCAAGCGATCCCGCCGCGACCCGCCGCGGTCCCCGGCCAGGCCGGCCAGGTAGTCGACGGCGGCGGTGACTCCTGCCATCGATTCGAAGGACTGGGTCCCGGTCTCCATCTTACCGGGAGGGTCGGTTGGTGCGGGGCGGACCTTGTAGGCGTCGAGCGCCGCGAGCCGGTCCAGCTTGCCGTAGAGGACCCCGGTGTGGGGCCCGAAGAACTTGTAAGCCGAGGCCACCAGGAAGTCACAGTCGAACCTCCTGACGTCGAGGAGCCGGTGGGGAGCGGCGTGAACCGCGTCGAGATAGACCAGGGCGCCCGACTCGTGGGCCATGGCGACCACGCTCTCCACATCGACCACGGTGCCGATGGCGTTGGAGGCGACACACACCGCCACCAGCCGGACCTTCTCGTCGAGCAGACTCCCCACCGCGCCGGGGTCCAACTCTCCCGTGGCCGGGTCGAACTCGGCGATCCTCACCTCGACCCCGACTTCGGTCGCCGCCCGGACCCAGGGGGTGAAATTGGCGTCGTGGTCGAGACTGGTGACCACGATCGCGTCACCGGGCTTCCAGGTGTTGGCCAGCGCCCGGCTCACGGCGAACGTGATGCTCGTCATGTTCTGGCCGAACGAGATCTCGTTGGGATCGGCGTTGAACATGTCGGCCATGGCCTGGCGGGCCTCGGTGGTGATGGTGTCGGCGTAGTCCGAGGAGCCGAACCCGCCCCCGAGATTGCTCACACCGTTGCGGAGGACTCCGGCCATGGCGTCGATGACCTGTTGGGGGGCCTGGGTCCCACCCGGGCCATCCAGATACGCCGCCTGCCGGTTGCCCTCGACCCGGTTCAGCGCTGGGACATGGGCGCGGACGGAGTCGATATCGAGTGTCGAGTTCGGCTCTGTCATCCCGTCTGTGTAGCAGCCGTCGACCACGACCGCCTAAGAGGCGAGAGAGTCGAGTATCTCGTCGATCCACGGCCTCGCAGTCGACGGTGTCGAGAGTGCTCAACGACACGCCCACCCCGGTGCCGATCGCCAGCGAGACGCGGGAACGGGTGCAGGAGGTGGCGCAACGGCTCTCTGGCGTGGGTCGTCAGCACGGGTTTGGAGATGACGCTCAACGCGATGGTCGAAGATCCGTCCAGTTCCCTGACAATCCGCGTCGACTGCTCCTCGACCTGTCGCAGCGTGTCCTCTCCGTAGAGAGACTGGCTTCCGGTCAGGAACCACAGCTCGAAGTCACACCGATCGATCATCGATCCACCTCCTTGCTCAGAAACGCGCTGGCGTCCATGGCCCTAACGCTCGAATTTCCGCTGGAGGACGGCGTGAGTCGAAACCGCGATGAGGATGATGGCGCCGTAGATCAGGTCCGTGTAGAACTCGGTGAGGCCGGCGGCGACGATGCCCGCCCTGATCCCGCCGATCATGAACGCCCCGATGAAGGTACCCCATACGGTTCCCCGGCCTCCGAACACCGACGTGCCGCCCACGAATACCGCCGCAAGTGTGGGCAGCAGGAACCCGCTCCCGATCGACGGGTAGTAGTTCGTGACCTGGAGGCTGATCATGACCCCGGCCATGGCCGAAGCTATGCCGGTGAGCACGAAGAGGATGATTCGCGTCCGCCGGATCGGTATGCCCATCAGCTCCGCCGCCTGACGGTTGTCCCCGATGACGTGGGCGTTTTGTCCAAGACGATGTCGGTACAGGAGGAACCAGGTCCCGATAGTGGCGACCATGAGCCAGACGAACTGCATCGGTACACCGTCGAGCCTTCCGACCAGGAGCTCGTATCCGACCGCATCCCGTGTCTCTACGAGGGGGTATGTTCGGCCGCTGACCAGAACCAGGGCCAATCCGCGGTAGAGGAATTGGGTTCCGATGGTGACGACCAAGGCCGGGATGCCGATGACGGTCACGATGACGCCATTGAACAGCCCGGCGAGGGCGCCGACCGTCAGGGCGGCGAGGATGGCGAGCTCGACATTGCCGGTGGTCCTCTCCACGGCGACGAACCCGACCATGCCGAGGGCCATGATCGAGGGGAACGACAGGTCGATGTCCCCGCTCACGATGACCATCGTCAGGGCCAGCGCCGGGATGGCGAAGTACGACGTCGTCTGTGCGAACGATGTGTAGATGCGGCCGGATAGGAACGTCTCCGGCGCAAAGAAGATGAACCCCAGCCACAGCACGATGAAGGCGGCAGTGATGCCGATCTGGGACGCCCGGGTCGTGGCGAACGACCTTACGGTCCAGCGCTGCTTGACCGACACCGCTCCCGGCGCCGTGGGGGTCACGACCCACCCTTCCCTTGATCCGCCTCGATGGCGCGCATCGCGCTTTGCCGTTGCGGCTCGATGAAGCGGCCGCTCGCCGCCACCTCCTTCATGATGGCGGTCAGCTCGTCGAGCGAGTAGCGGGAGGTCGGGAACTCGCCGGCGACCCGCCCCCGGTCGAGCACGACGATGCGATCTGCGACTGAGTAGACATGGAAGATGTTGTGGTCGATGAAGATCGTCGACTTCCCGGCCGACCGAATCCCAGCCACGAAGCCCAAGAACTTGTCTGTCTCGCTGAGTGACAGACCCATGGTTGGCTCGTCGAGGATGATGATGTCGGCCTCGAAGTGCAGCGCCCGCACGATCGCCAGGCCCTGACGCTCACCACCGGAGAGCCCGCTGACATGGGTGTCAGGCGTCAGGGCAGCCGAGGTAAAGCCCATCGACTGGCCCATGAGATCGGCCGTGACCTGGCGCATCTGCCCGACTTTGAGAAACCCCATTGGCAGGCTCAGCGGCCTACCCATGAAGATGTTGCGCCACATCGAGAGCTGCTCTGCCAGCGCCCGCTCTTGGTAGACGGTTTCAACACCGAGCTCACGAGCCTTCTGGACGGAGAGGCCGGCGACCTTCTTCCCGTTGAACAGGATCTCCCCCTCATCGGGCTGGTGCACCCCAGTGATGATCTTGATCAGGGTCGACTTCCCGGCCCCGTTGTCGCCGACCAGGCCGAGAACCTCGCCCTTTCGAAGCTCGAGACTCACGTCGCGCAGGACGCTTACCCCGCCGAACGATTTCGAGATGTTGCGGAGCTCGAGGGGTAGCTGTGTGTCTTCTTGCGCTGTCAAGTCGGGCTCATCCGTCTCAAGTGTCGCATCCGGTGGTGGGGGGGGGGGGGGGGGGGG
>JBBDQO010000078.1:9832-19622 GCA_040905925.1 Acidimicrobiia bacterium
CCCCCCCCCCCCCCCCCCCCACCACTCGGCATTGCGTCCGGGATCAGCGGATCTGCTGCTCCACCAGGGGAGCGATCACGTCGATGTTCGACTCGTCGATGAAGCCTCCGCCCGTGTTCACGAACAGACCGCTGAACGCGAACTGGTTCGTGAGGCAGAGTTGCAGGATCCCCAGGAAGCCCTGGAGATACTGCTGCTGGTCGATGACCAGGTCGACGAACCCGTCCTTGACCCCCTGGACGGTGGCCGGCGAGAGGTCGAACCCTGATGCGTACAGGTCATCGGGCCCGAGGTTCGCAGCCTCCATGTAGGCCGGGACGGTCGAAGTGACGTTGCCATGGTCGAAGATCGCAGCCTTGACATCGGTATTCGCCGACACATAGCCGGTGAAGACGGGGATGCCTGCTGCAGGATCTGCGTTGGTGGCATCGTCGATCTCGAGGTAGTCCACCGTCATCCCTGCCTCTTCCAGTGCGTCGAGGATGCCCTGGGTCCGCTCACCACGTCCGGCCTGGGAAACGAGTCCCCAGACGAACACCCGGTCTCCGGCCTGGAGGCCGCCCCGAGCAATCGTCTCCTGCCCAAGGGCAAAGCCGGCGTCATGTAGCACGGCGCCGACGTATCCGGTGCCTTGGGCCGCGTGCTTCGCCTCTGCGTCCGCGAGCTCCGTGTTCATCACGGTCACGATGATCCCTTGGCTGACGGCGTCATCGATCGCGGGATCGAAAGCATCGTCCCCGGGATGACCCATGATGGCGATGCCGTCGGGGCTCGTGGCAACCGCCTCGTTGAACTGGATGATCATCTTGGCCGGATCCCAGTCGGACCACTGGTAGGTGACATCCGGACCGAAGGCCGCCTCCGCCGCCCTCGCCCCGTTGTACACGACCGTCTCGAAGCCGCCGCCTTGCGTGCCGCCCGGGAAGAAAACGATCTTCGTCCCTTCGCAGAACTGCCCTTCGGCGGCAGGTTCACCGCCGGCCGTCGTCGTGCCCTCCCCGGGGGCCGTTGTTCCCTCCTCGCCCTCGGTGGTACACGCCGCGAGTATCAGCATCAGCGCTGTGAGCACCACGCCGATTCCCCGCCGGCGCGATGACCGACTGAGGTGGGTTGTCTTTCTCATCACAATCCTCCTTGCTTCCTTCCCCATCTTCGTGATCATGGCCAGTTCCGGTGTTGCGAGGCAGGGGCTAAAGACCCTGGCGGGCCGGATCCTCGACGACTGTGTCGAACGGCCGGGCCACTGCTCTCTCGGCGCTCGTGTTGGGGGCAATCATATGCGCAGTGTCAAATACGGCTCAGCGGTCCGTAGAGAGGGGCATGAGTGTCGAGGCACCTTCGCTCGCCCTGCACACGTAGGTCGTGCAGATGCGGCCGGTGGACCGCTCGAAGTCGGCGGTCACGGAGACCTGGAACCGGGTGGTGGCAGACCGCTCCACGAGCGCAACCGCGCACCCGGCGAAACCCCCGCCGGTGAGCCGGGCCCCGAAGCATCCCTCCGCCCCTCGGGCTGCGTCGACGATGGCGTCCAGAGTCACGCTCGACACGTCGAAGTCGTCGCGCAGGCTCTGATGACTCTGATTCATGAGCCTGCCGACCGCCGCGGGGTCACCGGCGCGCAGGGCGGCGGCCGCCGTGATAGTCCTGGCGTTTTCCGTCACCACGTGGCGCGCCCGTCGCTCCAGGAGGTCGGGAAGCCGGGGTCGGTGCGTGACGAGCTCGGTCTCGGACACGTCGCGAAGAGCGGAGACGCCGAGCGCCCGAGCCGCGGCCTCGCACTCCTCTCTCCGTTCGTTGTACGCGGAGGTCTCGAGGGTCCGCCGAGTGCCCGTGTCCAGGATGATCATGTCGACACCCTCGGGGATGGGGACCCACTCCAGGTCCAGCGACCGGCAGTCCAGCAGGATCGCGTGATCAGGGCGGCCTCTGGCGCTGGCGAGCTGGTCCATGGGGCCGGAGGCCACACCCACCCAGACGTTCTCCGCCCGCCGACACAGCCCCGCGATCTCGGTCGGCTCCCACGCGAAGCCCGACGTGACCTCGAATGCTCGGGCTGTCGCCAGTTCGATCGCGGCGGACGAGGACAGGCCGGCACCGACAGGGACGTCGCTGGCGACCGCCCCGTCCCAGCCGGTCAACCGGCGGCCCGACTCGGTCAGCGCCCACGCCACCCCCTGCACATACGCCCCCCATCCCTCGATTCTGCGGCCGAACGGGCCGAGTGCGAAAGTCGATCGGCCCCGTCCCTCGGTCCGGACGTCGATGACCGCTTCGGATCGGGGTCGGAGGGCGATGCAAAGGTCACGGTCGATCGCGGCCGGCAACACGAACCCGTCGTTGTAGTCCGTGTGCTCCCCGATCAGGTTGACCCGGCCGGGGGCCCGCACAAGCGCTCGAGGCTCACTCCCGAACTGCTCTCGAAACAGCCGGGCAGCCCGTTCGCTCGCTCGCATGGCTAACCGCCGCCGATGAGGTCGGTGCTGGCCAGGAAGTGGACCTCGGACTGGGCCCGGAGCCGCTGGGCTGCCTCCTCCGGCGTGAGGTCGCGGGCCGCTTCGGCAAACATCTCGTAGCCGGCCATGAACTTTCGGGTCGTGGCCGATCGCAGCAGCGGTGGGAAGAAGTGGGCGTGGAGCTGCCAGTGATGGGCGGCGTCCGCACCTCCTGGAGCGCTGTGCCAGCCCATCGAGTACGGGAAGAAACGCCGGAAGAGGTTGTCGTACTTGGCGAGGAGCCGCTGCATGAGCCCGGCCAGCGAGCGACGCTCGACATCGTCCAGGTCCTGCCAACGTGCAACGTGACGGAGTGGCATCACCAGGGTCTCGAAGGGCCACACCGCCCAGAAAGGGACCAGGGCGAGCCAGTCGGAGGTCTCGACGACGACTCTGACACTCTGGTCCAGTTCGAGTCGGGCGTACTGGATCAGGAGCGGCTCACCCGACTCTTCGTGTGCGGCCCGCTGGCGCTCGTCCTCGACCGCGGGCTCGTCTGGGAGGTGGGAGCTCGCCCACAGCTGCCCGTGCGGGTGGGGGTTCGATGCCCCCATCTCCTCGCCGCGATTCTCGAAGACAAGAACGGATCGATAACGGCTGCCGAGTTCGGCGGCCTGGTCCACCCAGAGGTTCACCACGCGCTCGATCTCGGGAACCGACATCATTGCCAGGTCGAGATCGTGCCGGGGGGAGAAGCAGAGGACCCGGCAGGTTCCGGGCGCCGATCTCATCTCCTGCAACGATCCCGGCGCGCCGAGGATCTGGGCCGTGTCCGGGAGCATGGCGGGGTAATCGTTGGTGAAGGCGAACGTGGTCTCGTAGTCGGGGTTGCGACTGCCATGGGCCCGCTTGTTGCCCGGACACAGGTAGCACTGCGGGTCGTAGCGAGGGCGCGTCGGCAAACAGGATGCTTCGACCCTGCCTTGCCACGGCCGGGCGGTGCGTCCCGGCGAGACGAGGACCCATCTCCCGTTCAGCGGGTTGAAGCGACGATGGGGGGCCTCGTACAGCCCGGTGAGGTCGTCTCGTCCCGGTTCGAACAGCATCTCCCCGACAATACGGTCCGGACAGGGACCGTCGCGCCCGGATCCCCACCCACCAGACCTCGCCCCACATCGCCGCGATGTGTCCTGATGTATCGCGCCACATGTTGGCCCCACTATGAGCCATCCCAGTGACACGAAGGACTGCTTAAAGGGTCTCCAGTCGTGGTTATCCCGACAGCCGCGATCGCACCTCTACCAGGTCGGTGTCTTGTGGGCCCAGGAAGACTTGAACTTCCGACCTCATCCTTATCAGGGATGCGCTCTAACCGGGCTGAGCTATGGGCCCATTTCGCCTGCTGCTACAAGGGAATTCCGGCTCGGAGCCGGAAGCGACCTGGCAGCACAGCGGTGCCACAGAATAATCCCTATCGGGTCGCTGCCGGAATCCCGCAATTGGTGTCCGATAGATCGCAGGTCACCCGTGTTCGCCGAACGCGCTTGGTGACCTAAGGTATGTTCCCACCATGCCTCGAGGCTTGGGACCGGTCCAATGAGCGGTTCTCGGTGAAGCGATTACAGCCGCTTGCTTTCGGTCTCTTGTTGGCGCTCCTAACTGGCTGCTCTCCGTCGGATCCCATCTATCTGCCTGCGCTGTTGGAGGATCCGATGGCTCATGTGCAGTGGGAGGGCCTGGAGCTGGCTCGGCGCAAGGAGAGCAAGGAGGGCGAGGCGCTCTTCGGGTACTCAAGTGCGTTTGTGCAGCAGGCTTTTGATGTGCTCGACCGGACTCGGGAGGACGAGTTGGTGTTGGAGCTGAAAGAGTATGCCGAGTCGGTTGGCTGGGTCTTCGAGGAGGAACCTGGGCCGTCTTGGGTCTGGCAAGCTCGTAGGGAGATTGAGGAGGGTCGTATCAGTCTTGCCATCTACATCAACTCGGCCACACCAGAACGCAACCTGGTGGTCCTTCTCGACTACGAGGAGATCTATTGAGTCTCCGCCCCCATCACGACCTGCCCTCGGTCCGTCCCAACTGAACGACGCTCCTCGTACACGTGTAGTATACGTGTATGAGCAGGAAGTTGACGATCACCATCGACGATGAGGTCTACGAAGGGCTCTACAAGCGTGTAGGCAGGAGAAAGATCAGCCGCTTCCTGGAGAGCCTGGCTCGACCGCATGTCGTTGATGCCGATCTCGAGGCCGCATACAGAGACATGGCGTCCGATGAATCACGAGAATCTGCTGCCGAGGAGTGGTCTGAGGGGCTGATAGGCGATGTCGCCGATGAACCGCGGTGATGTCTGGTGGGTGAGCTTCGACCCGGCGATCGGTGGTGAGATCCGCAAGACACGCCCGGCCATCATCGTCAGCAATGACGCATCGAACCAGACCCTGAACCGGGTGCAGGTCGTACCTCTCACATCCAACATCGAGCGTCTCTACCCGAGCGAGGCTTACGTCGAAGTCTCAGGCAAGCAACACAAGGCCATGGCGGATCAGATTGCCACAGCGTCGAAAAGACGCCTCCAAGAGAAGATGGGTCAGATCTCGGGCGGAGACCTGGCTGCTGTCGAAAGAGCCATCCGCGTTCAACTCGACCTGTGACGCCGACCACGATCCATGGCGCAGTGGCCGATCGGACCCCCCCCAGGGCGCTGAGAGGCTCCCACGGCGCAGCATCCTCACGACGTGCTCGCGTCCCACCACTCGAGCACGCGCGTCCCGTACAGCGTGAGCCACTTCGACGGCTCGCCCTCGGGCAAGCCGATCTCGAGCCAAACGCGTCCCGGTGCCGCCGCGCCTGGATCCAGGTGCCATCGGGCTGGCGAACGGCGGCACGATCGTCGTCGAGCCGTTCACGATCCCCGGTGTCGGCCACGGGTGCTACTTCACCGACCCTGCGGGGCTCATCGCCGGCCTCCACCAATACGACCCAGATGCGTGACAACACGGTGAGTCGATAGGCGACATGGTTCTCGACATCGGTTGACAAGACTCGACCACTGTGTCATCATTCGGTCGATCGACCGAATGATGAAGTGGAGAACCCCTTGACCGTCGAACCCAAAACCAGCGCCAGCATTCTCGACGCCGCCAAGCAGGCCTTGCTCGAATCGGGTTACTCCGGCTTGTCGACCAGGAAGATCGCCGTCGCGGCGGGCGTGCCGCTGAGTCAGATCCACTACCACTTCGGTTCCAAGCAGGGTCTGGTGTTAGCGGTCCTCGAAGAGGAGAACCGCAAGCTCCTGCAACGACAGAGGGACCTGTTCTCGCGCGACCTGCCGTTGTGGAAGCAATGGGAGCAGGCGTGCGACTTCTTTGAGGACGACCTCGAGTCCGGCTACGTCCGGGTGCTGCAAGAGATGATGGCCGCCGGATGGTCCAATCCCGAGATAGCAGTGGCGGTCAAGGACATGCTGCGCAAGTGGTTCATGGTGCTCTCCGACGTGGCGGAGCGGGCGGCGCACCGGATCGGCGGGCTCGGCCCATTCACCCCCGCCGAAGCAGGGGTCGTCGTCGGTTCCCCATTCCTGGGAGTGGAGGCAATGATCCTGCTCGGGTTCACCGAGAAGGAAATGCCGGCACGGTCGGCCCTGCGCAAGTTCGGCGAGGTTCTCCGCGCCCTCGAGGAGGAGCGGTGAGAGCGGCGCAACCCGTCTCCGCCGACCACGTCCAACGTGACGGGGTCAGACTCGGATACGAGGTGTTCGGTCAGGGTGAGCCGACGATCCTCCTCCTTCCCACCTGGACCATCATCCATTCCCGATTCTGGAAGATGCAGGTCCCCTATCTATCCCGGCACTATCGGGTCATCACCTACGACGGACCCGGAAACGGTCGGTCCGACCGGGTCACCGACCCCGCCCGTTACACCGCGGACTCTTACGCCGCCGATGCAGTGGCAGTGCTCGATGCCTGTGAGGTCGACCGGGCGGTGGTGGTCGGGCTGTCGCTCGGGGCCCAATACGCCACCCGTCTCGCCTCGCTACACCCGGAGAGGGTCCTCGGCCTGGTCCTGATCGGCCCTTCCCTGCCCCTGAGTGGGCCGATTTCGGAGCGAGCCGGCATTGTCGACAATTTCCTCGAGCCCTATCCCGAAAACCCCGAAGGGTGGGACAAGTACAACCTCGCCTACTGGCACGCTGACTACCCCGACTTCGTCGAGTTCTTCTTCTCTCAAGCCTTCAACGAGCCGCATTCCACCAAGCCGCGAGAGGACGCGGTGGGGTGGGCGCTGGAGGGCGGCCCGGAGAGTCTGGAAGCCGAGGCGAGGGGCGACCCCATGGGGTTGACCGGCGAGGAGATCTTCGCCGCCGTGACCTGTCCCACCTTGGTCATCCACGGCACCGATGATCGCATCCAGTCTCATCGAGTAGGAGTGGAGGCGGCTCGGCTGAGCAACGGCACTTTGGCCTCGCTGGCGGGCTCGGGTCACATTCCCAATGTCCGGGACCCGGTGCGGGTCAACCTGCTGCTCCGGGAATTCGTGGAGAGGCTGATCGCATGAGAGCCCGCTATCCCGACCGGGAGGGCGTATTGGACCGCGACGGGGTGGAGGTCCGTTACGAGGTCTACGGGGACGGGGATCCGACCCTTATGTTGATACCTCCTTCCCCGATCACCCACTCGAGGATCTGGAAGGGGTTGATTCCGTTCCTGGCCCGCCATTACCGGGTGCTCACCTTCGACGGCAGAGGGAATGGCAAGTCGGGCCGACCAACCGATCCGGCGGCCCATAGCGAGGGCGAGAACATCGCGGACATCCTCGCGGTGCTCGATGCGGCCGAGACAGAAAGCGCAGTCCTGGTCGCGCACTGTCATGCCAACTGGTGGGCGGTGACGTTGGCCGCAGCCCACCCCGCGCGGGTCGAGGCTCTGGTTGCGATCGAGCCGGGAGTGCCCTATTTGGGAAAGCCGCAACCCCATTGGGTGGAGACCGCCCCCCCACTGGGACGAGATCATCGAGAACCCGAGCGGATGGATGTTGAACAACCGTCATGCCATCACCACCCAACACCGTCGCTGGATCGAGTTCTTTTTCGGGGAACAGCTGGTCGAGGCGCACTCCACCAAGCAGTATGAGGACGCAGTGGCCTGGGCCCTCGAGTCGACGGGAGAGGTGTTGGCCGCCGGTGAGGACGGATTCGAAATCGATCTCCCTGATCGCGGGGCCGCCGACGCCATCTACAAGTCGCTGACCGTCCCCACCCTCACCATTCACGGTGACCAGGACATCTGCCAGCACGTCGACCGGGGCCGGGCGTTCGCCGAGATCACCGGGGGAGAGCTGGTCGTCATCGAGGGGGCCGGTCATCTCACCCCGGCCCGAGAGCCGGTCGAGGTCAATCGGGCGATTCGTGACTTCGTGGAAAGAACAAAGGGGATATCGATGCCTAGCCATGTCTGGGCCCGCGGGATGAGCCGCAGGAAGCGAGCGCTGTACCTGTCATCGCCGATCGGGCTCGGTCACGCCCGCCGTGACCTGGCGATTGTCGAAGAGCTGCGAAAGATCGAGCCCGACCTCGAGATCGACTGGCTGGCCCAGCATCCGGTCACCGTCGCTCTGGAGGCGGCAGGCGAGACGGTGCATCCGGCCAGTGAATGGCTCGCTTCGGAGTCGGGCCACATCGCTTCGGAGGCCTCCGGACACGAACTCCATTGCTTCCAGGCGCTCCGTCGCATGGACGAGATCCTCGTCGCCAATTTCATGGTATTTCAGGAGGTCGTCGAGGAAGGGCTCTATGACCTGGTCATCGGTGATGAGGCCTGGGACATCGACTACTACTGGCATGAGAACCCGGAGCTGAAGCGGGGGACGAATGTGTGGATGACCGACTTCGTCGGTTATCTCCCCATGCCGGAAGGGGGAGACCACGAGGCTTATCTGACCGCCGACTACAACGCGGAGATGATCGAGCACATCGCCCGCTTCCCCAGGGTGCGGGACCGGGCCATCTTCGTGGGTAATCCCGACGACATCGTTCCCGAGGTCTTCGGCCCCGACCTGCCCAAGATCCGTGACTGGACCGAGGAGCACTTCGACTTCTCTGGGTACATCACCGGGTTCACCCCGCCGACCGAGGGACAGGTCGAAGAGTGGAGAGCCGAGCTCGGATATGAGCCCGACGAGAAGGTCTGCATCGTCACAGTCGGTGGCTCCGGGGTCGGGCGCGACCTGCTGGAGAAGGTCATCGCCGCCTATCCGCTGGCAAAGGAGAAGATCCCGGAGCTGAGGATGGTGGCGGTGGCCGGCCCCCGCATCGAACCGGAGAGTCTCAGTGGTCACCCCGGTCTCGAGGTGCTCGGGTATGTGGACCGGCTCTACCAGCATCTGTCGGTGTGTGATCTTGCGGTGGTTCAGGGCGGGTTGACCACCACTATGGAGCTGACCGCGGCGCAGAGGCCGTTTCTCTACTTCCCCCTGCTCAACCACTTCGAACAGAATTTCCACGTCCGGCATCGTCTCGATCAGTACGGGGCGGGCCGGCACATGGACTACCGCAGCACCGATCCCGACCACCTGGCCGAGGCCATCGCAACCGAGGTCGGGCGTCAGGTGCACTACGGCCCGGTGGAGACCGACGGCGCCCAACGCGCCGCCCGAATGATCTCTGAGCTGATCTAGCACCCGACAGGAAAGGAGGGACCCCCACCGAAACCGCTGCATCCTATCGGTCGAACGACCGACCAAGAACCGAGAGAGAACATTCGCAAGGAGGCGAATCACATGTCAGCAACAACCAAGACGAGAAACGGAGTCAACGTCGAAGCGCTTTTTGGCGCACTGGACGCGGTGAAGGCCCAGCCCGAAGCGGCCAAGTTCCAGTTCCGAGCCAACGAGTGGATCAGCGGCACTCACAGCCGCAGCCGGATCCATGAGTTCTTCGGGCTCGGAGGAGAGCAGGCCCATCGCGATCCCCACGAGTACGACGCCGATCATCCCGAGCAGCTGGTCGGGACCGACCTGGCCCCGAGCCCGGTGGAGTTCCTTCTCCATGCGCTTGCGGCATGTATCACCGCCGGCATCGGCAACATCGCCGCGGCGCGGGGTATTGACCTCACCCGCGTCGAGTCCACGGTCACCGGGGACATCGATCTAGTCGGTCTCCTCGGCCTCGACGACTCGGTCCGAAACGGATATCAGTCGATAGACGTCCGCCTCGTCATCGTGGGCGACGCCGGGGCCGACCAGCTTCGTGGGGTCGTGGAGCGATCGGTCGCCCGGTCGGGTGTGTTCGACATGCTGACCAACGGCACAACGGTCTCGGTCCACGTCGACGTCGAATGAGGAGCCGGAGTTCGCGGCCGGGG
>JBBDQO010000078.1:19632-29601 GCA_040905925.1 Acidimicrobiia bacterium
CCCCCCCCGGCCCGCACCCGGTTCCGCCAGGGAATGCTCATGAGTTCCGACTATGACGTGATCGTGGTCGGCGCCCGGGTGGCAGGCGCCTCAACCGCGATGCTGCTCGCCCAACGCGGCCACTACGTGCTCATGGTGGATCGGGCGACGATGCCGTCGGACGTGGTCTCGACCCACGCCATCCTCCGCAGTGGGATACTCCAACTCACCCGTTGGGGTGTCCTCGATCGAGTCATCGCTGCGGGAACCCCTCCGGTCCGTGACATCACATTGGGTTTCGGAGACGAACGCATTCCGTTTCGGGTTCGACCGGAACATGGCGTCGACACGCTGTATGCCCCCCGCCGGCACATTCTTGACAGCATCCTGGTGGAGGCAGCTCGGGAAGCCGGAGCGGAGTTCGCCGGAGGAACCCGCATGGTTGACCTGCTGCGTGGCGACGACGGCCGGGTCAACGGGATCGTGACGAACCAACGTGGCAAGGAGCTGGCTTTCACCTCCAGGATGGTGATCGGGGCCGACGGAGTGTGGTCGCGCACCGCGAGCCTCGTCGAGGCTGCTTCCTATAGGAGCCACCTGCCCACCAAGGCCGTCACCTATGCCTATTACAGCGGTGTGGACGTACCCGGTTTCTGGTTCCAGTTCACGCCCGGAGTGAACGCCGGGATCATCCCAACCAACGACGGTTTGTGCTGTGTGTTCGCCTGGCGAAGCAACGACCGGATCGCCGAGTTCCGGGCAGATTCCGAGACCGAGTTCGACCGACTGCTGAGACAGGCAGCAACAGACCTGGCCGAGCGGGTCTCGGCGGGATCTCGGGTCAGCCAGTTCCGAGGCACCAAAGGCCTCCCCGGGTTCATTCGACAGCCGTGGGGACCGGGATGGGCGCTGGTTGGCGATGCCGGGTACACCAAGGACCCGATCTCGGCACATGGGATCAGCGACGCCCTGAGAGATGCGGAGCTGTGCGCAAGAGCCGTTGATCAGATGATCAGCAGTCCCGAAGAGACGTCGAAGGCGATGAACGAGTACCAGCGGAGACGTGACGATCTGTCACTCCCCATGTTCCAGGAGTCGCAAGCCCTTGCCCGATACCAGTGGGATGCAGCTGAGGCTTCGAGACGGATGAGGGCAATCAGTGAGACCGTGCGCGCCGAATGTGCGGTGCTGGACGAGTTGGGAGCGTGGTCAGCGGCCCTCTCCCCGGTCTAGGGCGTGCAGTCGGACCCGCCACCTACAGGTCAGCGGCATCGACCTCGGCGACAAGACCATCGAGGTCTCCGGCGACCGGGACATGGTCCCAGACCTTCAGTCCTGTCAATAGGTCCGGATGTTTCGCTGCTTGGCCGGGACGGGTCACCACCCGAATCGGAACGTCGGCTCTCAACGACTCCTTATAGCGGGCGAGGATGGCACGATGCTGGGGTCGGTCCAGATCCAACTCGAACACGATCCCGTGGGCGTTCTCGGCCAGCTCACAGCCCTCACCACTCAGAATCGGGCAGATCTTTCCCGGCTGCGGGCCGTTGCACACCATGACTCGGTGACCCAGTTGTTCCAGGAATCGGCTATCCACGGGTTCCCCACTCGGGGGAACATCGAAGAGAATGTATGAGTCCTCCATGTCGAGACTCCTTTCCTTTCAAGCTTCCCCGCAATGTGCCTGCCCCAAACAGGGGCGAAAGTCACCTTCTACGAGGGCATGACGCGGGATGCACTGCTTGAGAAGGACCAGGGGAGTGTCTAAATCGTCCTGGAATCAAGTAAGGCGCGATTCTCGATCAAGTGCCGACAGGTCGCTCAGCGGCCCTTCGATCACCAGCCGGCCGTCCGCGGTTTGGACTCGGGTGCCCAGCTCCGCACATGCGCTGACGAATCGCTGGCTGATCCACCGCGCCTCTTCACCTCGAGCAAGTCTGGTGTGACAGAAGTCAAGGGCAAGGGGAATGGCTTCAATCCGAATCGGGCCGCTCGGTGTCAGGTCCACCAGGAATACAACACCCAGGTCGTTTCGGAGTCGCGGATCGACGGCGTAGTCGTCGATGAAATCCCCCATGTCGTAGAGGACCGGAGCCGAAACGCCGTGAAAGACATGGGCAGAGTGCCCCGCGACGAGTGTTGCCCCCCGCTCCACCAATGCGGCTGCGGCCCGCATGACATGAGCGACTGGGCGTCTGGTCATGTTGGGCCCCCAATGCGGTGTGACCAGGATGGCGTCAGCGTCTTCCTCGGTCATCGAGTCGAACACCCAGTCGGGCACACCGGATCGGAGGTCTGCATACGCCACCCCGGGAACGCCGACGTCGGCCCGGTACTCGACCGGATGGTCGGTCAATCCCACGATCAGCAGTCGAAAGCCGTTGCGCTCCAGGATGACCGGGCGCCGAGCCTGTTCCACATCGGGTCCAGCTCCCACTGTCTTCACCCCGGCCGCGGCGAGGAGGTCAATAGTGTCGATCAGCGCATCCCGCCCGTAATCGAGAGCGTGGTTGTTGGCGAGCGTCACACAGTCCACGCCGAGATGGCGAAGCACGTCTACCGCAACCGGCGGGGCCCGAAAGAAGAACGGTTTCATGGGGTCGGGCCATGGTTCTCCCCGGTCCGATATGCAACACTCCAGGTTCAGCACGAACAGGTCGACGCCACGCAACGCTTCGACCACCTCGTGGGAGAACAGCGCCTCGGGAGGCTCCGCTGACAGTGCGTCAGCCACTCTCCGGCCGAGCATCGTGTCACCGGCAAGCGCAAGCCTGATCCCGCCCGACATCGTCACCGTTCCCAACGGTCCGCCACGTCATGGTTGCCCGTGGCGCCAATCATGGCTCGGCGCAGATTCATGGCGCGCCGCGCACCCAGCGACCCACTTCAATCGGGACGGCCGGCTCGATCACCACACCGTCTCCGCCACAGTACGGACATGAGTCCGATCCGACACCGGTGTACTCGTGCCCGCATAGCTCGCATCGCACGAGGTCCAGCCCCTGCTCCCACGTGACGTGGGCGGCGGCAAGCGGCGTGTTGGCGGTGAGCGTCTCCCACGCCTTCGCCGCGACTGATCGCTCCACGCTCGGGCCCAGGACGATCTCGACCTCACTGATGGCTTGGCCGGCCGTGAGGCTCCTCAGGGTCCCCAACGCCTTCGCAACCAGATCATGCTCGTGCAATTCTCACCCCCATCCGGGGAAGCCCACGACAATCCCACGTCGGTTGATCACCCGACTCACCGGCTATCTGTAACAGGTGGCGGAGTTGGTGGTTAGAGCCGTTCTGCCCTAAGCGGCTCGTAGGGTGACGATGATCCCCGGTCTGTCCTGGAGAGCCTCAGCCAGCGAGCAGGTCACGCAGGAGGAGGGCATTGGATGGGGCACGGGCCAGGCCGTCATTGTTGAAGTAGGCGTACCCGTCCTTTCCCCGGAGCGCTTCCACCCACGGCTTCAGCTCCTCTGCGGTGTAGTCGTGAGAGAAATCTCCGCCGAGACCATGAAACCGGGCGTAGACCAAGGGTGCGGTATCGGCGAAAACGCGTGGCATGTGCTCGGAGCTCACCCATACCAATGCAGCCGCATGACGCCTCAACACGTCGTAGACCGACCGGCGCATCCAGGAGGGGTCGCGAAACTCGACTGCCACCGGCACCGAAGCAGGCAGCTTGGCGAGGAAGCTGTCGATGAGCTCTTCGTCCCGAAGCAGATCGGGGGGAAGCTGCCACAGGACGGCTCCTAGCTGCTCACCCAGGCCGAGCACCCGCTCATAGAACCGCCCGACCGCCTCATCGCAATCCCTCAGCCGAAGACGGTGGGTGATGAGCTGGCTCCCCTTCACGGCGAAACGGAATCCATCCGGGGACTTCCTCGCCCACGCCTCGATGGTGGACGCCGAGGGAAGTCGGTAGAAGCTGTAGTTGACCTCGACCGTCGTGAAGATACTTGCGTAGTGGCCGAACCACCGACTACGGGCAAGACCCTCGGGATAGAACAGGTTTTCCCAGTGGTCATATGACCATCCGCTGGTGCCGACGGCTATGTGGCCCATGCCACGATTGTGGCGGCTGGAGGGTCGACGCGGCGATTCGAGACCGGGCCCATGCTGTGTTGCGAGCTCATCGGTCCTTCTACTCGCCAGGCTCGATGGGGAATGGGACCAGACCCTAAGCTCACCCCTCCAGCGGAGAGGGACGGGCGACCATGACTGCACATCCTGCGATTCGGGTACGTGGCCTCGTGAAGCGCTATGGCGAGCTAGAGGCGCTGGCGGGTGTGGACCTGGAGGTGGCGTCCGGGGAGTGCTTTGCCCTCGTCGGGCCCAACGGGGCTGGGAAGACAACCTGTGTCGAGATACTCGAGGGATATCGGACCCGGTCCGCCGGTGAGGTCGAGGTGTTGGGATTCGACCCGGCCACCGGAGGCATCGACTTCCGACGCCGTATCGGGATCATGCTCCAGCAGGCCGGAATCGAAGCCGAGCTGACCGTCATCGAGATACTGGACTACTACGGAGGCCTCTATCCGGTCCGCCGCCCTTTCGACGAGGTCATCGACTCCGTCGGCTTGACCGAGAAGCGGGACAGCAAGGTCAAGACCCTATCCGGGGGTCAGCGTCGCCGTCTCGATCTCGCTCTGGTCCTGGTGAGCGACCCCGACCTGCTCTTCCTCGACGAGCCGACCACGGGCTTCGACCCTTCGGCCCGGCGCAACTCCTGGGAGTTGATCGGTGGCCTCCGCTCCTTGGGAAAAACCATTCTGTTGACCACCCACTACATGGACGAGGCACAGAACCTGGCCGATCGTGTGGCCGTCCTGGTGGATGGCAGGATCGTGGCCGAGGGCCCTCCCGACACCCTGGCCGGCCGGGAGGCCGGCGAAGCCGTGATCAGCTTCCGGCTCCCTGGCGGCGCCACTGCGGCCGAGCTCCCCCGAGGCCTCATTGGGCTCTCCGTAGACGATGGGTCGGTGCGGATCACCACACCCGAACCGACCAGAGCCCTGCACACACTGTCGGAATGGGCCCTTTCAAGGGACACCGAGCTCCTCGGGCTCACCGTCACCAGGCCCAGCCTGGAGGACATCTATCTACAGCTGGCGGGAAACGCCGCAGTTGAGGTGCGCCAGCCATGAGCAGAACCACCGAGATTCGCCCCGACATCACCACGCCCGCCTCGTCGGGGCCCAGACTCCTCTGGCACCTCTTCCGCTATCAGAACAAGATCTTCCTGCGCAACCCGTTCTCGGCGGTCTTCTCTCTGGCATTCCCGCTCATGTTCCTCCTGCTCATGGCTGGACTGTTCGGCAACGAGCCGGACGAGCAGGGGGTGCGGGTGATCCAGTACGTGGTGCCTTCGATGATCGTGTTTGCCGTCGTGGCCACCTCCTACATGAACCTGTCGATCGTGGTCTCTCTCAACCGCGACGAAGGTGTTCTCAAGCGGGTGCGCGGGACCCCGGTGCCAACTACTGCCTACATGTCGGCGCGCATCGCCTCGGCCGTGTGGTGGACACTGGTGGCAGTGCTCCTCCAGGTGGTGGCGGGCGTCCTCGTGTTCGACTTGGAGATCATCGGGCGTCTGGCGCCGGCGGCGCTGGTGATAGTGCTGGTGGGCATCGCCTGTTTCTGTGCACTGGGACTGGGTCTGGCTGCGGTGATCCCCAACGGCGAGGCGGCGCCTGCTATCGCCAACGCCACCGCCTTGCCTCTCCTGTTTCTCTCCGGCGTCTTCATCCCCCTCGACAACGCCCCCGGCTGGGTGCGGGGGGTAGGGGCGGTGTTCCCCATAAGACATTTCTATCTGGCGCTGGTCGACACCTTCAACCCGTTCTTTGAGGGATCAGGCTTCGCTTGGGGGCGTCTCGGGATTGTTGCGCTGTGGACCGCGGTCGGCGTGGTGGTGGCGGTGAAGATGTTCCGTTGGGAGCCGCGACCCGGCATCGGTGTCAACGCCTGAGAATCGGTCATTGGGGTCTCATCGAATCGTCTGAGTTAGGTGAACCCGTAAACTCTGACCATCTCCAGGGGACGTAGCTCAGGTCTCCTTCGACCAGGGATCGGGGTTTGAGACGTGGGTTCCGGCGGGCGACGAGCCGCCGCCCGCCGGCATCGCCTCAACTGAGATCGGCGCAGGCGATCTTGGCCCCGCCCGGGGCGTGGATGACCACCGACACCGCGTCCACCCCGGCGGTGGCGTCGACCATGGTCCACCCGACGGCGCGACCTGCGGCGTTGGCTGTGAACGGCCCGGGCCATATCTCCGCCCCGTTGAGGGCGCCACCCGGCACGGCAACGCCGAAGCTGTAGTGACCGCCGGCATCCGCGTTGTTGCAGGCCTGCTTGTGGACATGGGATCCGTAGGTCTCGCCTGGCGTCAAGCCACTTGTGGTGACCACGACGATCGTCTTTCCCGAAGCGGTGCGGATCATCGTTGCCTGCCCGCCGACGTCCCCGTAGTCGGCGTGGCCCGCCCCCGCTGCGAACGACTCGAACGAGCCGTTTGTCGTCTCGGCGCCTTGCGCCGAAAGTGGTGCCGCCATCAGCACCACCAGCACCGCTGCTACGGCGAGGGTCCCGGTCTTCTTGACCAGAGTGTTCATTCGGTCCTCCTCGAACCTGGTTACTCAATGCACAGACGAACAGACCGTTGTCTTGGGTGACAGTGATGCCGGTTTCTCGGTCAGCGGGGGTCGCGACTCGTTGTCGACCGGCGCTTCAAAGAGATGCTTCCTGGCCCAGCGTGGCCGGTTCACGTCCCGCCACGAGCCACCCGGTGGCCCTGGCAAGCAGAGGAAGGCCGACCCCGAGGACGACCAGATGTCGAAGAGGGATCGGATTCAGCCTAGGTCGTCGGCGTTCGCCGCGGCCAACACCAGATAGGCACCAGCGGGGCCAGAGGCCCGCTGATGTGGTCCGGTGAGGAGCTGGGCGAAGAGGATTTCCGGCAGGCGATGGTCGATTAGGACGGCTCACATACCGTTCGAGGTCGAAAGGGCGACGGGCTGCGGTGAGGTTGCGCCGAGTTTCTCCGACACGGGCAGCCCATAGAATAGGGTTTTGCGGGGACGTAGCTCAGTTGGAAGATCACCGGCTTTGCAAGCTGACAGAGCTAAACGCTGTGCAGTGAGGTGTTTTCCCAGGTCGTAGGGAACCAGAATCGAATTGTTATCTGCTCTTGTGGATGTTCTGAATCACTGGCTCTGAGCCTGCCTGTGCCTGGTGAACGTCGCTTTGGCGATAGAGCCTGACAGCCGCGTCTGACGGTCCGATCGAGCCGAGCGCAGTCGTGCCGGTATGGCGCACTCCTCCGCGTGTGCGTTCTCTGCCGATATCAGGTGTTCCGTACCTCCGTCTGACATTTCCCGAGGGCGATCGGTGCTGTTGTCCGACCCTTGCGATGTGGCGCAAGAATTGCGGATCTGAGCGCCCGGGACTTTGATGGTGAACTAGGGACGAACCATGCTGATCGATCTCTTGTCCTCGCCTCGTAGGACTTCCAGCTGGACCGGCTGGCCCGATTGGTGTTTCCTGATCGCCTTCTGTAGCAGCGGGGTGTCTCGGTCTCTGGGAATCTCTTGACCATCTGCGGTCACGATTCGGTCTCCCTCGCGCAGTCCCTCTAACGCCGCCGGGCTGCCCGACCGGGGTCGACGTACCCGGATCCCGGGTCCTTCGGGAGAAGGGCTCGTTTCCTGCCAAGCCTGGTTGATCGTGTTGATCCCATGGGGCGCGCAGATGCAGATACCGAGCCCACATGCTGGGCACGCGCAGAGGCACTCCTGACCTGCCCGGGTCATCTCCGACGCCACCGTGTCGGAGATGAGCTGGTTGATCTCCTGAAGGGCGCCCGCGTAATGGCGGAGGTGCTCCTCGGCGAGGTCAGCGGTGTTGCCTTCTTCTTGGCTGTCGAAGAAGCGGTGAGCGACGACATGAACGATCGTGTACGCGAAGCCCACGTGGTTGAGTGCGCTGTACACCTCGTGGAGGGCCGACGACACGGCAGCAGTCGGAAAGCCGTTGATGCCAGAAGGGCGAGGAAGGGGGGCCATCTTCGAGACAGCCGGTGGCTCGGTCGCTCCTAGTTCCGAGAGCCGACCCATGAGCGCCTGTCGGTGCTCAGCCACCATCGACCGAACCCGTTCGAATAGAGCCTCGACCTTCGGATCTCCCGCAGCGGCTTCCGTGGCTGCGGGTAGCAGCGGCTCCAGCTCTCTCTCCAAGACAGCGACGTCAGCCAAACACTGAACGACTGCCGACTCCCTTGCCTCCTCCATCCTTATCTCCATCTCAGATCGACCGGACCGAATGTGATCGCGGCGAATGTACATGTCTCTCGACGCGGCTGGTGCTGGAGGTTCAGGCCACAGGCAGCACCCAGTCGTGCCGATTACGGGCACTCGGCTAGATGTGCGGTACCCGGCAAGATTGATCGTTATGTGTGGCGTGGCCCGAGCCTCGAGATCTAGGGTCGGTGTATGCGACTCGGGCTCATCAATCAGCTCCACGGCCGTCCGGATGGCGCCACACCCGCACCTTCTTGGAAATCGATCAGCGAGCGTGCAGCGGCGGCGGAGGCAGCTGGGTTCGACATGTTCGTGTTTGAAGATGCTCTGCTCTACCGGGGTGAGGCGGCCACGGATGGAGTGTGGGAATCGGTAGTCATCGCGGCCGCGGTGGCGGCGACGACGAGTCGTATCGATCTGGGGCAGTCAGTCGTCAATTCCCCATACCGCGCTCCGGCGATGACGGCGAAGATAGCCGAGACGATCGATGAGATATCTGGGGGGCGGTTTGTCCTCGGCATCGGAGCGGGGAACACCCCAGACTCCGACTACGAGGCCTTTGGGATCCCGACCGACAAGCGGTTCTCGCGGTTCGCTGAGGCAATCCAGATCATCCACGGCCTTCTCAAGAACGGAGAGATCGATTTCGAAGGCGAGTTCTACTCGGTCAAGCACGCCGAGTTGGTGTTGCGCGGTCCTCGGCAGAACGGTCCACCGATCAACATCGCCGCAGGCGGCCCGAAGATGCTGCAGCTGGCCGCGAGATACGGCGACGCATGGAACTGGTGGGGCTGGGACGAGACCCTCCAACAGATCAGGGTTCGGCTGAGGCCCATCATCGACCTGTTGGAACAGGCTTGTGAGGCGGAGGAACGAGACCCCTCCACGCTCGTTCGGACCTTCGATTTGTACACGGTTGTGCCCGAAGCGTTCAGTAACCGGATCGGCAACGCCGAAGGACTCCAAGTTGAACAGCCTGTGACGGGCACGTCCGCAGAGATTGCCGAGTACATCCTATCTTTGGGCGAACTCGGCCTCGAAGAAGTCCGGTGCGACGTATGGCCCAAGGAAACTGCAGCGGTAGAAGCCATGGCACCTGTCGTCGAGATCGTCCACACTGGTTGAACCGACCCCCGACCCTGTCAGCGCAGGATGTGCCGTTCGGCGCTATCTCGGGATCGGAGCGTTCTCGCTCGGGACCGGTGATATGTGTGGCAGTGGCATTGTGAAACCGGCTGGAGCGTGGATTCGCGGCTCAGGGTGTTGGAACAAGACCAACGTCTCCCTCCAGGAAGATCGCCACTTCACCTGGCTCGTCGGCGATTTCCCATTCGTTGTAGAAAGCTCTGGCTCCCTCCGTCGTCTGCCACATGGCCAGCGCGTAGAACGCCGAACTGTCTCTTGCATACCAGGCTCGGTGGAACCGGCAACCGTGTTCCACTGCACTGGCCTGCATCTCAGGTGTGATCCATGGAATGCGCTTTTCGTAGAGGTCTTTGGCGGTCTGGCCATCCGGTGTCGGGCACGGCACATAGAACAGGACCCACATGATGCTCCTCCTCGGGCATGAGCAGAATGAGAAGGTACCTCCACGACAAAGGGGACGCCGGAGTCCATATGAAGCCAACGCAGTTGTGCCGGTCTCGGACAGCCTGAAATATGCGTGAATCCCCCGGGATCTGTTGAAATGCGCTATTTGTCGCTG
>JBBDQO010000079.1:0-7265 GCA_040905925.1 Acidimicrobiia bacterium
GATCTGATCCAACCACCCGTACTTGAGCTGGCGCAGCTGATGAACCGCGATGTTCAATCGGCGAGCCGCCACCAGTTGGTCGACCAGGGCGTCGGGGATCGGCTCGCCGGTTTCATGATGCCGGGCGAACTTCTTGAGGACGTCGGCTCTCCACACCCAGTTCTGCATGATCTGGCTGGGAGCCTCGACGAAATCGGTCTCGACGTTGGTCCCCGAGAAACGGGCGAGCTCGGTCCGCCCCAGGTTCTGATGAAGGACGTGGCCGAACTCGTGGAACAAAGTCTCCACCTCGCCGTGCTGGAGGAGGGAGGGGGTGTCACCAACCGGTTTGGTGAAGTTGGCGACCATGGCGCACACCGGGTTCTGATAGGTGCCGTCCTCCAGACGCCTGCTGGTCACCAGTGGGAACTCGGCGGCGTGGGAGTACTTGCCTTCCCGGGGGAACAGGTCGAGGTAGAAGTGGGCTAACTCTTCGCCGGATTGCTTGTCATGGATGGCGTAGAGCCGCACATCGGGATGCCAGACATCGGGGTCGGCCACCTCGTGGAAGTCGAGGCCGAACACCTCCTGCACCATGTCGAACATCCCGGTGAGCACCGCATCCAGAGGCAGGTAGGCAGCGACCTCGAAGGGATCCACCCCGTAGTCGGTGCGACGTTGCTGGGTGTCGTAATAACGCCAGTCCCAGGTGCGAACCGTGGTGTCTCCGCTGTCGGCTGCCAGCAACTCGCTCATCAGCGCAATGTCCTTGCGACCCTGAGCAGTGAGGGGTGGAATCAGCTCCTCATAGAAGGTTGCGACCCGTTCGGGGTTCTTCGCCATCCGGTCTTCGAGTCGATGATGCGCCCAGCTCTTGACGTCGAAGTCCCTGGCAATCTCGTCGCGCAGCCTCAGGGCCTCCTCGAGGATTGGCCGGTTGACGTCTACCGCCTGAGTGTTGAACTTGAAGAGCAGCTGCTCGCGCAGGTCGCGGCGCTTTGCGTTCTCGGCGAACGGGATCAGGTGGGGATAGGCCAGGGTCACCTTGAGCTTGCCGGTTTCCTCATCGACCTCCAGTGAGTCGGCGAAACTGTCGGGTAGGCCCTCGAGGTCCGCCCGATCGACGAGCAGCCAGTCCTCCCACTCGTCGATGTTGCTCTGGAAGCGGACACCCAGCTCGACGAGACGCTGCGTCTTCTCCTTCACCGAGGCCCTTACATCCGGTGGGAGTTCGTGACCTGCCCGACGCAAGTCGCGCAGGACGAACTCCAATTGCCGCGCCCGCTCCCCTTCGAGGGCTTCCGCCTCGTCGGTGGCCGCGTATTCCTTGACCGCGGCATTCAGGTCGTCTCTGAAGATGACCTCGACGGCGAAGCTGTCGAGCTTCTCCTCGGCAGCCTTGGCCGCGGTTCGCACCTCCTTGTCGGAGTGGACGTAGCCCATGAAGACATACCGGGTGAATGCCTTGCCCATGATGTCGGCCATGCGGTCCAAGGGCATCAAGGTGTTCTCGAAGGCCCGCTCCTCCTTGGCAGCCACCGCCTCGTCGATCACACCTCTCGCCTCGTCCAACGCAAGGTCCACACCGCTCTCAACTGCGGCGGCATCGACGGTCGAGAAGCCGAAGTCCAGGTCACTCATGGCGATGGACGCTAGTGCAAATGCCGAGTTTCGCTCCAAGCCATCAGCGAAATGGAGCGGCGAACAGGGCGTTGGCCTGTTCCTCGCTCAAAGCCTCTTCCGGGTTGAATCCGTGACGCTGGACCGCCGCCCGAATCCCGACCTGGGGGTCGGGCAGCTCCACTGGTGAATCGCTCCCGCCAAGCAACTGAATGCCCGCTTCCTGCAAGGTGTGAAACGGGTAGACCCGTTGCATCCTCTCCTCTCCCAGCCGTTTGTGGAGCCACGAGGCCTCTGACGCCAGAAAGGCAGGCTGCACCGAAGCGGTGACCCCTAGTTTCGCCATACGCTCGATTGCGGATTCGGTGAGCAGCGAGGCGTGCTCGACACGAAGCAGCGCCGGATCGGCTCCCTCTGCGATCAGGCTCCCGAAGAGATCGAGGGCGACGTCGTTGGCCCGGTCCCCGATGGCGTGGAGGGCGACTCCACCTCCGACGCCGAGCGAAGCGTCTGCCATGGCCAATGCCTGGCCCGGATAAAGCCTGAGGGTTCCCGTGGTGTCAGGGCGGTCGGCGAACGGCTCGTACATGGCGGCGGTGTGACCCCCGAAGCTGCCGTCGGCGAAGCCCTTCCACCCCGAGAAGCTGAGCCGGCCGTCAGCCTTGGTGATGCGTTGGGCCGCGGCAACCAGGTCGGCCGGGTCCTCGGTGATCACGTAGACGTCGATGTCGAGGGGGAGATCGGGAGCCAGTCGGCAGAGAGTCTCCAACTCGTCCCCGACCCCACACCAGATCGGGTCCGAGGTCGAGACCATTCCCGTTACCGAGCCGAGCCCGTAGTCGAGGAGGCCGCGCAGGGCATCGAGAACGTCGGCGTCGGTGGGAGCCTCGGCAAGCGGGGCGATGGCGTTCCCGATCACCAGCAGGGCGGTCTCCCGGAGGACACCGGTGGGGGATCCGGTGTGGTCGCGATCGAAGTTCCCCCCTGGCGGGTCCGGTGTGTCGGCGTCGATCCCCGCCAGGGTCAGCGCCACCGTGTTGGCGACGGCGACATGCCCGCAGTATCGGTAGAGAACGACCGGTCGTTCAGGCACGGCCTCATCCAGGTCCAACCTGGTGGGGAGTCTCAGCTCGGCCAGACCTTCGTCGTTGAGACGCTGCCCGATCACCGCGCCACTAGTCATCTCGGCCCGGGCCGCCACCCGGTTCTTGACCTCTTCCAGGTCCGCCGAGTCCATCAGCTCGAGACCGGTGACCATCTGGGCATAGCCGAGGGGATGGAAGTGGTGGTCGTGGAACATCAGCGGAGGTGTGGGGGCATGTACTCGTCGATCAACAGCCGGAGATCCTCGTGGATCTTGCCGTTGGTGACGACAAAGGCTGCGGGCTCCAAATCGTTGACGACGCCTTTGCTGTCGGTGGCGCTGCCCCCGGCCTCTGTCACCAGGAGCATCCCGGCGGCGGCGTCCCACGGCTTCACCCCGTGGGGCCCGCCGTGCTCCCAGTAACCGTCGAAACGCCCACAAGCCACCCAGGCCAGGTCCAGGGCTGCCGCACCCATGCGGCGCGTCCCCCGGGTCCGGGTCATCACCTGCTCCATCACGTCCAGATAGGCGCGGGCTTGCTCCTGGCGGTCGTAGGGAAACCCGGTCACCAGCAGGGAATTCTGGAGGGATGCAGTGTTGGAGACGTGGATCGGCTGGCCGTTGCTGCGCGCCCCTTCTCCCACCGCGGCAACGAACTCCTCCTGGCGGGTGACGTCGATCACCACCCCCACCAGGGGCTCCCCGCTGTCCCAGAGAGCCACCGAGACTGCCACCTGCGGGATCCGGTTCACGAAGTTCACGGTCCCGTCGAGGGGGTCGATGATCCACACCCGCGGTCCACGCCAGTCGGCATCTCCGCCGCCCTCCTCGGCGAGGATCGAGTCATTGGGAAAATGGGTGGCGATGACGTCGGTGACGGCGATCTCGGCCTCCCGGTCGATTTCGGTCACCGGGTCCACGGCGCCCTTCATCTCGGTGTCGAAGTCCTCGCCGAAGCCGCGCCGGACCACTTCGGCGCCAGCGCGAGCCGCTCTGACCGCCACCCAGAGATCGCCTTCCCACATGGAGGGCACTCTACGGAACGAGGACTCCCTACCCTCTCGCCGGTGACTGGCCTGTTGCTGGTTGTCGGTGGGGCTGTTCTCTCCGCTCTCGCCTTTCCTCGTGTCGGCCCCGGGTGGTTGATCCTGCCCGGTGTTGCCCTGTTCCTGGCCGGTTTGCGCACCGCGGCCAATCGCAGGCAGGGCCTGGCCCTGGGAGCGGTCTACGGACTGGTGTTTTATGGCGGTTTGCTCTGGTGGATAGGGGAGCTGGGGCTGATCGCGGTCATCCCGCTGGTGCTGGTGCAAGCCGCGTTCCTCGCCGCTTACGGATGGTGGTTGGCGAGATACAACGACTACCCCTCGGGGACCTGGTTCCTGTTGGCGGTGGGTGGCTGGGCGGTCATGGAGCTGGCCCGTTACCGGTTTCCCTTCCACGGATTCGAGTGGGGAGCGGCGGGTTATGCCCTCTCCGATCAGGTCTGGGCCCGGGCGTTGGCGCCAATCTATGGGACCACGGGTGTGACCGTGATGGTGGCGGTGGTGGGTGCCGTCGCGGTAGCCCTGATCCGGAAGCCGCGCAACTGGTGGCTGTTGGCACCGATCCCGGCACTGGTGGCCGTCGTCTGGGCTGTCCTGTGGTTCGGACAGGCGCCGGAGCCGGTCGCCGGTCAGAGTGTTGCCATTGTCCAGGGCTCGACTCCCTGTCCCTTCGAGCACTGCCCTCCAGATGAGAGACTGCGCACCTTCATCCAGCATCTCGAGCTGACCCGGACCATCGAGCCGGGCTCGGTGTCTCTTGTGGTGTGGTCCGAGGGATCGACCGGGTCCTTCAACGCCGACCCGGTGCAAAACCCCGAGATCGGCGAGGCGATCGGCGCCGAGGCGAGACGGATCGGAGCCTGGTTCCTGGTGGGCAGCGATCGACCGATCAATGAGACCCATTGGGTCAACGCCAATGTCGTGTTCAACCCCGACGGGGAGATAGTCGGCGAGTACCGAAAGCAACACCCGGTCCCCTTCGGGGAGTACATTCCGTTTCGCCCCCTGTTCGAGTGGATCCCGGAGTTGGACCAGGTGCCCCGAGACATGATCCCCGGTGACGGGCCGGTGGTGTTCGACCTGGGCGAGGGAGTACGACTCGGGTCGGTGATCTCCTTCGAGGGAGGATTCGGCCGTTACCCGAGACAGCACGTCGGCGCCGGCGCAAACCTGATCGTGGTCGCCACCAATGAAGCGTCTTACGGGCTCACCCCAGGCTCCGATCAGTTCATCGCGATGACCCGGATGCGGGCGGCCGAGCTCAGGGTCCCTGTGATCCACGCCGCGGTCACCGGGAGGTCGGTGGTGATCGACGAGGAAGGGCGGTTCCTCACCGACCCCTCCGGGCTCGGTACCCAGGAGATCGTTTACGGCGAGGTTCTCCCTCGCTCGCCCTCGGTTTACGCCCAAACCGGTGACGTCCTGATGATCCTCGCCGCCATCGCCGGCCTCGTTACCTGGTGGCGGACGCGCCAACCGCTGGTAGCTTTCGGCAACCGCACACTCGAGGAGGAATGAGCGCATGACCGAGGCCCTGGAGAACCTGCTTTCCGAGGATCGCGAGTTCCCACCTTCACCCGAGTTCACCGCCCAGGCCAACGCTCAGCCCGGGATCCACGAGAAGGCGGCCGCCGACTATCTGGCCTTCTGGCAGGAACAGGCGTTGTCTCGTATCAGCTGGGTGACCGAGCCCACCGTGGTCCTCGACGACTCCAACCCGCCTTTCTACAAATGGTTCTCAGACGGTGAGTTGAATCTCTCCTACAACTGTCTCGACCGCCATCTCGAAAGTCACGGCGACCAGGTCGCCTACAACTGGGTGGGGGAACCGGGCGATACCCGGGTCCTCACCTACTCCGACCTCCATTCCGAGGTCTGCCGTTTCGCCAACGGGCTGAAAGCCCTGGGTCTGAGCACGGGCGACCGGGTGGCCATCTACATGGGGATGGTTCCCGAGCTCCCCATCGCCATGCTGGCCTGCGCCCGGCTCGGTCTGGTCCATTCGGTGGTGTTCGGAGGCTTCTCCGCAGAGGCGCTCTCGAGCAGGATCGTCGACGCCGACGCTCGTTTGGTCATCACCCAGGACGGGGCCTGGCGTGCGGGCAATGTGGTGCCGCTCAAGGCCAACAGTGACCTGGCCGTCTCTCAGACCCCCGGGGTCGAGCACGTCGTCGTGCTTCAGAGAACCAACCACGGGGTGGAGATGACCGAGGGTCGGGACATCTGGTGGCACGAGTTGGTCGAGGGCCAGTCGCCGCAATGCGAACCGGTGACCCTCAACGCAGAGCACCCTCTCTACATCCTCTACACGTCAGGCACCACCGGCAAGCCCAAGGGGATCGTGCACACTCAGGGCGGGTATCTGACCGCGATCACCACCACCCACTCCTATGTCTTCGACATCAAACCCGATGAGGATGTGTTTTGGTGCGGCGCCGACATCGGGTGGGTCACCGGCCACAGCTACATCGTCTACGGCCCGCTGGCCAATCGGACCACGTCGGTGATGTACGAGGGGGCGCCCAACTTCCCCGACTTCGACCGGTTGTGGCAAATCATCGAGGATTACAAGGTCACGGTCTTCTATACCGCCCCAACCGCCATCCGCACCTTCATGAAATGGGGCGACCACCACGTCACGAAGCACGATCTCTCCTCGCTGCGTCTCATCGGAACCGTCGGCGAGCCGATCAACCCCGAGGCCTGGATCTGGTACCAGCAGAACATCGGCAGCGGCCGATGCCCGATCGTGGACACCTGGTGGCAGACCGAGACCGGGGCGATCATGATCACCCCGCTTCCCGGGGTGGTGGCGACCAAGCCGGGTTCCGCGACCATCCCCTTCCCCGGGATCTTCGCCGACGTGGTGGACGAGAACGGGGAGTCGGTCCCGCTCGGCGGCGGTGGGTATCTCACGATCACCCGCCCCTGGCCCGCGATGGCGCGGACCATCTACGGAGACGACCAGCGGTTTGTCGACACCTATTGGTCGCGCTTTCCCGACCGCTACTTCCCGGGTGACGGGGCCAAACGCGACGAGGACGGCTACTTCTGGCTGTTGGGAAGGGTCGACGACATCATGCTGATCTCGGGGCACAACATCTCCACCACCGAGGTCGAGTCCGCCTTGGTCTCCCACCCTTCGGTGGCGGAGGCGGCGGTGGTCGGCCGCAAAGACGAGTTGACCGGTCAGGCGATCGCTGCGTTCGTCACGCTCCGGGGGACTGTGGTGGGTGACGAGTTACTGATCACCGAGCTCCGCGAGCACGTTGCCATCGTCTTAGGCCCGATCGCAAAGCCACAATCGATCGTGTTCACCGACGACCTCCCGAAGACCCGTTCGGGGAAGATCATGCGTCGTCTGCTCCAGGACATCTCGGAACACCGGCATCTCGGAGATGTCACGACGCTTGCCAACGAAGCCGTGGTGAGGGAGATCGCAGACAAGGCATCAGTTACCGCCGAGGATTGAACCTCCTTCTCCATTTCCCTCTCCCTCTCCTTCTCCCTCTCCCTCTCCCGTTCTGGCGCGGAGATGT